>QHXU01000059.1 GCA_003223065.1 Acidobacteriota bacterium
TTCCTTTTCAGATCGCGATTGAGGTAGGTGTGCTGGTCCCAACTGGCGTGCATGAGCATGACGAAACGAACGCCGCGCTCCACCATCCGTCGTGCGAGCAGGCAATTGGTCGCGAAGGGGCGCGTCGGCTCCTTGTTCACGCCATACATCTCGAGAGTAGCGGGCGATTCCTTGGAAAAATCGAGCAGCTCGGGCCCGGCGGCCTGCATGCGGAACGCCAGTTCATAGGACGCGATGCGCGAAGCAATTTCGACATCGCCCGTCGACTGGTAGTGTTCCTGGTTTAGATCGCGCATCACATCCAGCGCCGCCCGCTGCGCTTCGCGCGTGACGCCCTCCGGGTTCGATAAATAAAGGATGGGATCACCACCGGTCCGAAACATCGTGCCCTGGTAGGCGGACGGCAGAAACCCGCTGGCGAAATTCGACGCGCCTCCGCTAGTGCCCACGCCCGAGCTCAGCACCACGAATCCCGGCAGATCCTGCGACTCCGATCCGAGCCCGTATGCCACCCAGGCGCCCAGCGTCGGCCGTCCGAACTGCTGGCTGCCCGTGAACAGCAGCAGTTGACCGGGATGATGGTTGAAGGCGTCGGTGACCATCGAGCGCACCAGGCAGATGTCGTCGGCACAGCTTGCGATGTGCGGAATATAATCGGAAAACTGGGTGCCGGTCTGGCCCGCGGGCGCGAACTTTCGCGGGCTCGCAAGCACGGCCGCCGTAGGCTTGATGAACGCGAGCCGGAGGCTCTTCGTCATCGACGGCGGCAGCGATTGCCCGCTATATTTCGCGAGCGCAGGCTTCGGGTCGAACAGGTCCATCTGGCTGGGTGCGCCTTCCATGAAGAGGAAGATGACGTTCTTCGCCTTCGCAGCGAAGTGCGGCGGCTTCGGCGCGAGCGGATTTACAGCCGTCCCCGCGCGTCCCTCGCGCTCGAGCAGGCTCGCCAGTGCGATTGTTTCCAGACCGCCGGCACAACTCCGGAAAAACGAGCGCCGGGTCTGAATTTTCACGAACTCCGCGAGATCCATGATTTACTCCCTTGTGATCAGCTCGTCGAGGTTCAGCAGAATGCGGCTGACACCCAACCAGTCGCCGCCGTGCGTCCTGTATTCCTCCATGCGCCGTCGCTCGGAAATCGAAGGGTCCCTCGCCAGGCAGAGATTGAATGCGTAGCCCAACGGATCGGCTCCGCCTTGCCGGACGATCCGGTTTGCGAGCGCCTGCGCAGCTTCAAAGAACACAGGATCATTGAGCAAGTTGAGCGCCTGCAAAGGCGTGTTCGACCGCTGGCGACGGGTACACGACACGTTCGAATCCGGCTCATCGAAGTTGCTCAATTGCGGATAAGGTGTTGTGCGCTGGTAATGGATGTAAAGGCCGCGGCGGTAGCGGTCCGGCGCCGGCGACTCCCGCCATTTCACGTTGTTCGCATAACCCAACTCAGCCACACCCTTGGGTTGAGGCGGCCTGACGCTCGGACCGCCAATTGCGGGATAGAGCAGCCCGCTCGCCGCCAGCGCCTGGTCACGAATCAACTCTGCCGGAAGGCGGATGCGCGATTGCCGCGCGAGCAGCGTGTTTTCTGGATCACGTGCCTCCAGTTCCGGCCGCGCCGTCGATGACTGCCGGTACACGGCCGACATTGCGATCATCTTCTGAATCCGTTTCATGCTCCAGCCGCCATCGCGGAACTCTGACGCCAGCCAATCGAGCAGTTTGGGATGCGACGGCTTTTCACCCTGCGTGCCGAAATCTTCCGACGTTAACACCAAACCGCGCCCAAAAAACTCTTGCCAGATACGATTCACGATGACGCGCGCGGTAAGCGGATTTTCCTTCGAGAGCAGCCAGCGCGCGAGGTCGAGCCGCGTGGGTGTACCCTTCGCCAGGAGCGGCGGAAGCACGGCTGGAACGTCCGGTGCAACTTGCGCGCCCAGATTGCGGTAATCACCGCCGATGTGGATGTGCGCCGGCGGCATGGAAGCATCGTCGCGCATCACCGCCGCACGGCTATAGCGCGGCAGAGTCTCGGCCAAAGCGTCCAGTTTTGTACGTGCCTCGCGCAACTCGGCTAGAATCGGCAGGGCTCTGGCGTAATCCGGACCGGGGTGCGAGAGGAACCATTCCGTCATGCGGCTGCTCTCGTGCGGGGGGCGGGTCGAAGGATCGTCCTTCAGCAGGCGATCCGGCGAGTCAACACTCGCGCGAAAGCTGGTTAGCGCGAAATCCCACTCGAGATCGCGGCCCGGATGCATGAACCCCTCACGGAGACGGAATTCCCAAGCCGCCTGTAACTCTCGCACCCAGTACTGCTCGAGGATCTCCTTGCGGCGTTGCTCGTATTGTAGCGACGGTGGCTGCTCGCCTGGAAGGGGCGCGTCGATTTCATCCTCGTCGGTGTGATCGAAAAACGCAAAAAGTTGATAGTACTCGCGCTGGCTGATCGGATCGAACTTGTGGTTGTGACACTGCGCGCAACCGGCTGTCAGCCCGAGCCACGTAGTCGAGACCGTGTTTGTGCGATTGATGATCTGCTCGAAGCGCGCTTCGGCGCGATCCACTCCGGCCTCGCGATTGGTGAGAGTATTGCGCAAGAAGCCCGTGGCGATGCGGTTGTTTGTGGTCGCATTCGGCAGCAGGTCGCCGGCGAGTTGCTCCACAGTGAACTGATCAAACGGTTCATCGCGGTTTAGCGCCTCGATCACCCAATGACGATATCGCCACGCCCAGGGGCGCGAGAGGTCCTTCTCATAGCCGTCGCTGTCGGCGTAGTGCGCGACGTCAAGCCACGAGCGCGCCCATTTTTCTCCGTAGTGCGGAGAAGCAAGGAGCCGATCGACCAACCTCTCATAAGCGTCAGGCCGCGTGTCCGCGACAAAATCGGCGACCTCCTTGGGCGACGGCGGCAACCCGGTGAAATCGAGCGAGAGCCGGCGAATCAAGGTGTGGCGATCGGCTTCCGGTGATGGCGCGATCTTTTCCGCCTCCAAACGCGCGAGTATGAAACCATCGATCGGAGTGCGCACCCACCCGTGACGCGTGACCGGCGGCACACCGGGGCGAAGAACAGGCTGGAACGACCAATGAGTGGAGCGAGCCGCGGTCGACGGCCACTTGGCGCCCGCGTCGATCCAGGCCCGTATTCTGGCGATCTCGTCCGCGGTTAGCCGGTCGCCTACGGGAGGCATGTAGTAGCCTGGCTTGTCGCTCGTGATTCTATCGACGAGTTTGCTGGTGGCGCTCGATCCCGGCGTGATCACGCGCGCGGCGGATTCGGGGGAGTCCAGACGCAATCCGCTCATCTGCTGCGCTGCGCCATGACAGCCCTGGCAGCGGCGCTCGAATATCGCCTGCGCGTCTCGAAATCCCTGAGCTACGGAGGGCAGGGCGAGCACCCAGGGGATCCAGCACCGCGTCACGCTTTCATTTTATTACCAACCATTAACCCAAAAATGGAAATCCGGCTCACATTACGGTGATGCGTAGGAACTTCCTTCCTGTTTTTGGTTGTGCGGTGCCTTAAGCTGCCGCCGCGCGCCGGAGGATCTCCTCTGCCCGGAACCAATCATCCTCGGCCGTGCCATCGGGCCTGCCGGCAACTTCCCACAGCAATTCCGCTATGCTTCTGACGCGGCCTGCGTATGCTTGCGGCGAATCCGGTCCAAATGCAGGGAAAGAGTTGTGATTTGAGGCTCGCAGAAGCTGCTGAGCCAAAGCATCACGGCGGCGGTTGTAAACCACACGTGCTTTCTCGAGTTCCAGTAGAGCCGTATCGATTGCAGTTCGATCGGGATTGGGACCCGCGGTCAGAGACTGGACAAGCCGCGCTCGCCGGGAAAAATCGTCGAACGCGCGTCGGTAGGCTCGTCCAGCGTCCTCCAAAGCTTTACTTCGTTCGTGCTCCATATCTCCTTAGACGGAACAAGTTGCCGAATAGTTGGCTCTGCGAATTCAAGGATCGGACGGAGATAAGACTGGCTATCCGCTTGTGACGGTTTGGAGTATACTGTTGCCAACTACGCGGCTTCCTTTGTCAGACAAGTTAAAGAGCTAAACGGAGGGGGCGGCGCATTGGTTCCTGGTCGAGAACGTTTAGAACGTTTTGAAGGAAAGCAAACCATGTCTCGCTTGCTTTCGCAGGATCCCGGCCGTGACCGTGGCGCTGTATCGCGGCCACTAAACAGCTCATTGCCTCGCGACTCTTCGGCCGCCAAGCCGCCGAAAACGAATCCATCGGGAAAAGAGGGTGCACATCTATGCAAATTCGATTAACACCATGTCTTGTGTGGTTGTTCGCAACCGCCGCCTCCTTCGGTCAGACATTTTACGGATCGATCGTAGGTACCATTACGGACCCGACCGGAGCCGATGTTCCGCAGGCGACTGTTACGCTCACGAATCTAGGTACATCGGATCGCCGCACGATGCAATCGGACGCTTCCGGAAACTACCAGTTCGTGAATCTCGTGCCCGGTCAGTACAAGGTCGAAGTCGAGAAGAGCGGATTCCGGCGTTTTGCCCGTGAGCCGATCACGGTGGAAGTGCAGAGCGCGGTGCGCATCGATGTTCCGATGCTGGTGGGGGATGTTAACCAGGTGGTTGAAGTTACGGCGCAGACGCCGCTGCTGCAAACCGAGAACGCCTCGCTCGGGGAGGTGGTTGAATCGCGCAAGGTTCTCGAAATGCCGCTCAACGGCCGCAATATTTACACGCTGGTGGCTCTGGTGCCCGGTGTCGTGCCGGGCGGCCAGTCGGGCACCACTCCCACCGGTACTAACCCATTCGCTTGGGGGAATTACCAGATCGGCGGTGGGCAAGCCAACGAGAGCGCGGCCTTCATTGATGGCGCTCCGGTCAATACGTCGTACGTGAACTTGACTTCGCTTGTACCGACCCAGGATGCGATCCAGGAGTTCCGCGTGCAGACCAACAATCTGGGCCCCGAGTTCGGCAGGTTGGCGGGTGGTGCGATCAGCCTGACGACCAAGTCAGGGACCAACACGTTCCGCGGCACCGCGTACGAGTTCTTTCGCAATCGTGTACTCAATGGCAATACCTTTTTCAACAACAAAGCCGGCGTCCAGCGTCCGGCATTCTCGCAGAACCAGTATGGCGCCAACCTCGGCGGTCCCATCATCAAGGACAAGACGTTTTTCTTTTACGGCTGGGAGGGATTCCGGCTGCGTCAAGGCCAGTCCTATGTGTATTCGGTGCCGACCGACGCGATGCGTTCCGGCGACTTCTCAAACGTTCGCAGCTCGAGCGGAGCGGTGGTGCCAATCTTTGATCCGCTGACAACCTGCGGCCGTTTCAACAATGCCCCCTGCGCGACGGACGACACGGGTAAAGAAGTCATAACGCGCCAGCCGTTCGCAGGCAACCTCATCCCGCCCAACCGTCTCGATCCCGCAGCGAAGGTTCTGACGAATCTCTGGGCGCATGCGAACGGTCCGGGCGCTCAGTTCACAAACGTCAATAACTATACGGCGAACGCCAGTGTCGGCGGTAACAATGACCAGCATAACGTGCGCGTCGATCACGTCTTTTCGGAGAAGAACCACGCGTTCCTACGTTACACATACTGGACGAACTTGAACCTTCCCATCGATCCGTACAAGACAAAGACGTGCGTTGACCGCTGCACCGAAACGTTCAATACCAACCAGGCAGTGATCGCGGACACGTACTCGTTTTCGCCGACGCTGGTCGGCGATATCCGGCTTTCCTACCTCCGGTTCAGCTACGACCGTACTTCGCTCACCCAGGGATACGATCTGACGCAGCTCGGCTGGCCGGCGTCGCTCAACGATCAGGTGATTTTCCGCGTCGAGCCGCAGCCGCAGGTCACGAGTTACAACGGCGTGTTCAGCACAAGCGGCAGCGGCAGCACTATCATTGCCCGCAACGACGTCTACTCCATCGCGCCGAGCCTGACGAAGATCTGGGGTGCTCATACGTTGAAATTCGGCGCAGAGTTTCGGCGGAACACTCATAACTACTACCAGCAGAACAACCCGTCCGGGAATTTCACGTTCGATCCGCTCATGACCTCAGTAAATCCGTTCGCGGCGGCCGGTACCGGCAACGGCTTCGCATCGTTCCTTCTAGGCTATGGCACCGGCGGCGGCGTCACTAACAACGCACTGGTCGCGGGCCAGCAAATCTACCGCGCCTACTACGCAGGCGACCAGTTCCAGATCACCCCGCGCCTGACTCTGAACTACGGTCTGCGCTTCGAACAAATGGGCCCCTGGTCGGAACGCTTTGACCGTATGGTGGTTCTGCTTCCCGGCGTCCCGAACGATCTCTCCAAACCGACCGGGCTCAATCTGAAGGGCAAGATCGGTTTGGTGAACTCGGCCGACAGCCCTAGCCGCAACAATACCAAGCTCGGCAATCTCTTTTCGCCGCGGCTGGGCCTCGCCTATCGTCTTAGCAACAAGACAGTGATCCGCACCGGCTACGGAATCTTCTGGCTGGGAAATGACATCGCCTTCGGCTTCGCTCCGAACGGCGACCCGGTGAATGCCTACACGACCCCATTTCTCGGAACTCTGGACGGCTCGGTTACGCCGAAAGACACGCTTAGCAACCCGTTTCCCACGGGTCTGATCGCGCCTCCGGGACGGAGCCCCAATTTCCAGCAGCTCTTCTATGGCCAGGGCATCACGGCGCCGATTTACGACGAACCGCATGCCTACGCCCAACAGTGGAATTTCGATGTCCAGCGCGAATTACCCGGTGGGATGGCCCTGGCGGTAACCTATGCGGGCTCGAAAGGCACGCATCTGCCCGGTCCGAGCCAGCAGCTCGATCAGCTTCCCCCGGAGTACATGTCACTCGGCAGCAAGCTGCAGGACCAGGTGACGAATCCGTTCGTGGGTCTGGTCCAGATCGGCGCACTGGCCCAGCCCAAAGTGGCCTTTGGACAGTTGTTGCGCCCCTACCCCCAGTACAACGGGTTTGCCATGCAATCGCCGCCGAACCGGAATTCCATCTACCACTCCGGTCAAATCAAGCTGCAGAAGCGTTTCGGCCGGGGCGGGACAATCCTTGGCGGATACACCTGGTCCAAGCTGATCAGCGACACTGACACACTGACCGGCTGGCTGGAGCCGGGCGGAGGTGCCGGCGGCGTGCAGAACAATTACAACATTCGCGCCGAGCGGTCGCTCGCCCTCTACGATACTCCGCATCGGGCCGTCATCAGCTATATCGTGGACCTTCCGTTCGGCAAAGGGCAGCCGATCGGTCAGAGCGTAACCGGAGTCGCCGACAAGCTGATTTCGGGCTGGGGCATCAACGGCGCCACGACGTTCCAATCAGGCAGCCCGCTGCCGATCAGCGTCGCCGTCAACACATCGAACTCGTTCGGCGGCGGCCAGCGGCCCAATCGCTCGGGTGCAAGCGCCTATCTCGACGGTTCCGCGCAGTCGCGTTTGAACCAATGGTTCAACATATCGGCCTTTCAGCTGCCGGCGCCTTTCACGTTCGGAAACTCGGCGCGCACGCTGCCGGATGTGAGGTCGCATGGCATCGCCAACTACGACTTCACGTTGTTTAAGAACACGAAGATCACCGAAAGGACCAACCTGCAGTTCCGCACCGAGATTTTCAACCTGTTCAACCGCGTACGCTTCGGCTATCCGGGCACCTCGATGGGAACGCCGCAATTTGGCGTCATCAGTGGACAGTACAATGATCCACGCCTGGTGCAATTCGCGTTACGGCTGTTGTTCTAGAAATGCGATGGTTCGTCCACCGGGGTCTCTGCGCCGCGTTCCTGTCTTCGGCGGCGCAGGGCCCTCCCGTGGAACTTGTCAAACCCGCCGGTCTCGAATTCACTCACCGCAATTCCCCTACTACGCAGAAATACCTGATCGAGACGATGGGCGGCGGAGTCGCGCTGCTCGATTACAATAATGATGGCCTGCTCGATATCTTCCTGGTGAACGGCGGTAACCTGGAGGATCCTCAGGCGGTACCGGCCGATTTCCGGCGCGGTGACCCTGCCTACTGGAATCGCCTGTATCGCCAGAATCGCGACGGCAGCTTCACGGATGTTACAGCGGCGGCCGGCCTTTCACACGCGGGGAACGGCTACGGCATGGGTGTAGCGGTCGGCGATTACAACGACGACGGGTTCCCGGACCTCTACGTGACGAATTACGGCCGGAATATCCTCTACCGGAACAACGGCGATGGGACGTTCGCCGACGTGACAGAGGAGGCGGGCGTCAGCGCCGGCGGATGGTCGGTGTCGGCTGGTTTCCTCGATTACGACAACGACGGCCGGCTCGATCTTTTCGTCAGCCGCTACCTGGACTACGATCTCAGCCGGAACCTGCTGTGCGGGACGCCGTTTCGTTCCTATTGCCGTCCCGACAAATACGAAGGGACGACGAACCTGCTCTACCACAACGAAGGCAGCGGACACTTTCGCGACGTCAGCGTAAAGTCGGGGATCACATCGGCGAGGGGCAAGGGGATGGGTGTGGCGTTCAACGACTACGATGGGGACGGGTTCCCGGATATTTTCGTTTCGAACGATCTCATGGAGCAATTTCTGTTTCACAACAAGGGCGATGGGACCTTTGAAGAGCGGGCGCTCGAAGCGGGAGTCGCGCTCTCCGACGATGGCAAGCCCTTCTCGGGCATGGGGGTCGCTTTCGCCGATTACGACAACGACGGCCTGCCCGACATCACGGTGACCGATCTCGCCCTGGAAAAGTACATCCTCTACCGCAACGACGGCGATGGGCACTTCTCGTACGCGAGCAACGCAACCGGACTCGCCGGTCTGACCGCGCGCAGTTCCGGGTGGGGGCTAGGTCTCCACGACTTCGACAACGACGGATGGAAGGATCTGTTCGTCGCGCAAAGCCACGTGTTGGACAACGTGGAAAGGATTAACTCCGCCCTACAGTATCGTGAGCCTCCCGGCCTGTACCGAAATTTGGCGGGGAAATTCGAGAAGTCGGCGCTCGCAAGCCTTCCCCCGGTTGCCGGGCGAGGTGTCGCTTTTGGAGACCTGAACAACGACGGTGCGATCGACGCAGTGGTCGCGGTGCTGGGCGGACGTCCAATGATTCTTCGCGGCAGTGCGAACAGGAACCACTGGCTGATCTTGAAACTTATCGGCTCTCGGAGCAATCGTGACGGGCAAGGAGCAAAAGTGCGGATCGGCAAGCAGTCGGTATACGTGACCACCGCCGGTAGTTATCTCTCCGCAAGCGACAGCCGCGTTCACTTTGGATTGGCCCGCGACTCGCACGCCGCGATCGAGATTCTGTGGCCGAGCGGAACGCGGCAAATCCTCAATGACGTGGCGGCTGATCGAATCGTGACGGTGAAGGAACCGCAATGATCGCTGTTTCTCTGCTGTCGATGTTCTTGGCTTTTCAAGTAACGCCTGAGTTGAGGCAGCATGTGGATGCAGGACTCAAGGCAAAGGCCGCGGGAGACCTCGACACCGCCATTCACGAATTCAAACGCGCCGCCGAACTGGCGCCCGCGTTGCCCGCCGCGCACGTGAATCTCGGCGCGGTATACCTCGAAAAGAAGGATTACGCCAACGCCATTCAGCCTCTGCGGAAAGCGTTGGAACTTAATCCCGATCTGCCGGGCGCACAAGGGATGCTTGGCGCGGCCTTGCTGGCCCTGGGTTATGCCGGCGAGTCAGTTTCCCATCTCGAGAAAGCCGGTGCCGGCAATCTTCTGGGCGTGGCGTTGCTCGAATCGGGGCGGATCCGCGACGCAGTAGACCAGCTCGAGGCCGCTCTACAAAAGCGGCCGGATGATCCCGATCTGCTGTACTACCTGAGCCAGGCTCACGAGCGGCTCGCGAAGCAATTGTTCGACCGTCTGCGGGAAACGAGTCCCGAGTCGGCGCGGGCGCAACAAATGTTGGGCGATGTTCTGGCGGCGTCGGGAAACCGCGATGAAGCTGCGAAACACTTGGGTGCCGCGCTTGCATTGCGTCCCGATCTGCGCGGTGTGCATGTTGTCCTTGGCGAGATGTACGTCGAGTCGGGAGACTACGAGAGCGCGGAGCGCGAGTTCAGGGCTGAGACGCAAATGGTTCCAGGGTCAGCCACGGCCGCATACAAGCTGGGGTCCGTGCTGCTTCAGCGCGGGCAGGTTCGAGAAGCGATTGCGGAGTTGCAGCGCTCGAATGCGCTGCTGCCGGACATGCCTGAGACACTGCTGGAGTTAGGGAAAGCGATGGCAACTACAGGCGATGCT
Source organism: Acidobacteriota bacterium (assembly GCA_003223065.1). Lineage (GTDB taxonomy): Bacteria > Acidobacteriota > Terriglobia > Bryobacterales > Bryobacteraceae > Palsa-187. Next base: position 10,249 of record QHXU01000059.1, read on the forward strand.
GCCAGCGCCGAGAAAATGCTCCATAGGGTATTGGATCAGGAGCAAACCTCGAAGCTCGCGGAGGCAGCGCATTTCCAACTGGCGCAGCTCTATCGCAAACTCGGGCGATCAGCCGACGCCGATCGCGAGATGAAGCTCTTTCAGGGAATCCGCGCTAGGCAGAAGTGATTCAAAAGCTTGCAAGTGTTTCAAAAGCGGAGAGTGCCGTAAAAGTGCCGGAGTTTTAAAATGCAAACTAGAGTTTTTCCCAGTGGCCACCCAGCTACGAACACGCCCACAATCTAGGTAAGATGCGTGGGGTCTTGGAACGGGAGAGTCGTGCAATGAAGCGGGGAGCATCGTTTGCGCGCCAGCGGTACTTCAGGATATTGGCCTTGATTCCCGCCGTGCTGGGAGTTTTTGCCGGCATGGCTCCAACCGTCTACGGGGCTCCCGGCAACGCTTGCGGCCCGCAGCCGTCAGATTTCAACGACATCCGGACCATAGCCGACTGGATTGGCGCACTTCAGTACGCCAACAGTTCACAATCCAGTTACGGCGCGATCAAGATCCATCACACGGTCGCCTTCATTAATCAGCAAGGGGCGCAATACTACCGTGTGGTTCCCTACAATGCCAATGTGGCGGTAGCGGCACTCCTCGGCGCGCCTGTCCAGGGCAAGATTGCGGTGGCGGAGAGGTGGATACGGTGGTACCTCGCTCACCTCAACGCAGGGACTGCGCCGGGAATCGTCCTGGATCACTGGTATCTGTCCGACGGCAGCGGGGAAACCACCTGCCCCCCGGGCATCGACCCCTATTGGTGCAACCATGCCGATTCCTTTCCCAGCTATGCGGCCACATTTCTGGGTGCGGCGTGGGCCTATTACGGGGCGGGTGGGAACGTTGGTTTTCTCAACGCCGCGGGGAACAAGCAACTGTTCGAGACCGTCGCGGGGGCCATCCTGAACCTGCAACAAACCGACGGACTGGTCACAGAAAACAATTCTCAAGTGCGGTATTTGATGGACAACAGTGAAGTTTATTGGGGTCTGATGTCGATGGCGAACTTGGAGGCGCGAGTCTTTAACGACCCGGCGGCTTCCCAAACATATTCGCTCGCCGCCAGCAGGGTTCGTGACGCCATCAGCAAAACCTTGTTTAATTCAACCACCTCGCTATATCGTGTGGCGAAGTTGGGCGACGCAAGCTTCTGGGAGGCGGACCTGAATGTGTGGTACCCCGGCACCGTGGACATCGCATGGCCGCACCTGTTCGGAGTCACCGATGGCGGTTCTCGCATCGCCCAGACCCAGATGAAGGCACTGGACAGAAGCTGGGACGGTCAACCCAACCCTGACTGGACACGCAATATCGTCGATCCCAATCATTTCCTCTGGCCTTCTATCGGCTACGCTGCGTTGCTCACAGGGGATTGTTCGCGGGCGCGAACGCAAGCTAGTTTTATAAAGGCCGTCAAGTTCCCCACGTTCCCCTGGCCCTTTTCGGTCGATGAGGGAGGATGGCTTCTCAGCACTCTGAGCCGGCTGAGTCAATGAGCACGTTTCGAGCAGTGGACGGCATCAGGCCGTCGCGCCATGCCGGAGCGCCCGCCAGCGGGCCCGGCCATACTCGCCGAGATGCACCTCGCCGGACATGTTTGGGCCCGACACGGAACCGGTAAACGTGTATGTCACGACGTTGCCGTCTGCAGGCAGGCGGCTTCGCAACTTCACTTTGTCGCCGTCGATCTGACCCGCCAGGTCGCCTTCATACGCCCAGCCCCTGTGCGTTCCCGTAAT
>QHXU01000409.1 GCA_003223065.1 Acidobacteriota bacterium
TCGGACCGCGCACTGGCGGATGCTCCAACGGTTCCTACGTGAGCTATCCAAGCCCTTGCCCAACCGGCTGAACCACCACCGGCGGGCCGCTCCTGCTGTATCTTCAAGGCGCGGGGCGCACGGGACTGGCGACGGACGCGACCGGCGCCTCCGACATTGCCAACGAGGACTATGCGCTGTTCGCTCAGGACAAGTGGCAGATCCTTCCGAACCTGACACTCGATTACGGCTTGCGATGGGAGGCGCAGATTTTTCCCGATCCGGTGATTCCGCCGGCTCAGACCGCCTATGGAAGCTTCCTGAGCAATCCGCGGTTTCCCTCCGATGGAACACTGCACAATCAGCATAAGGAATTTCAGCCCCGCGTCGGTCTCGCCTGGGATGTGCGGAATAATCGAAAGTCGGTGCTGCGGGCGAGTTGGGGGATTTATTACGCGCGCCAGAACATGCTGACGCAGGTGGGTTCCATCACGACCAACGGGGTCCAGCAGCAGACCATTTTCACCAGCACGGACACGGCACGGCAAGGATTCACACCTGACACGCCTGCATGGCCTGGCCTGGTGGTTCCGCCGCCGCTGCCGCCGGGCAGTTTTCCTCCGGCCACCGGTATTCGGGTCTTCGCAAAAGACTACGACAACCCTCGGATCTACACCACCAACGTCGCATTCGAGCAGGAAATCTACAGGGACGTGGCCATGTACGTGGATTTCACCCATTCCAAGGGAGTGCACCTCACGCGATTTATCAACGCTAACGACGGTACGGCTCCGTTTTCGCCCGCTTTGGGCGAAGTCGCGGTGACTGCGAGCTCCTCCAAGTCGCTCTATCGGGGCCTGACCGTGGGCATGCGGAAGCGCTTCAGCCGAGGCTACCAGGTCGAATGGAACTATGTGTATTCCCAGGATTGGGATGACGATTCCAACGAGCGCGATCCTTTCACGTTTCGCTATTTCGACAGGAACAATCTGTCTCTGGAGTACGCGCCTTCGGATCGCGACATCCGCCACAAGTTCAACCTATTCACTCACGGTGAACTGCCCTGGGGATTTCAGGGCGATGTGCGCATGCAGGCGCGCTCGGCGCAACCAATCAGTCCCGCTGTCAGAACCGGGAAGGACCGCAACAGCCTGCGAAAGGATAACGCGTTCTTTTCTTTCGACTGGCGTCTGCAACGGCCCTTCAAGATCAACGAGCGCTTCGCCGTCATCGCCATGGCCGAGATGTTCAACACGTTCAACAACGCTAATAACGTAAACCCGTTGATCGCGCCGGCGCTGTTCAATTTCGATGGCTTCCTGCGCGAGGGCGTCGGCGATCCGAGGCAGGTCCAACTTGCGGTGAAGCTGACGTTTTAAAAAGACCGGCTGCTCCGTCGCCACTCTACGCTCGTCACCGGCTTTACAATCGTGGTCGACGGACGATGGACGAGTTGTTGCAGCGCGGAATCCGGCTTTTCAACGATTGCGAATTTTTCGAGTGCCACGAAGTGCTCGAAGAAGCGTGGATACCGGAACGAGGACCGCGGCGGCTGTTCCTGCAAGCCCTGATTCATCTTGCCGTTGGATTACATCACCGCCGGCTCGGCAATTCCGTGGGCGCCGGCCGCCAACTCCGCAAGGGCCTGGAGAAGCTTGCCGCGTATCTGCCTTCCTGCGAAGGCATCGATACGGCCCGGCTGTATCGTGAGGCACTTGCGGAACTCGAGCGAATCGAGGCAGGCGAACCGCTCTCCGCGTATCCGCAGATCCACACGCGTTCTCAATAAGTACCATTGTTGGATGCGTGCCGCCCGATATTCAGATTCGCCGCTTTCGCCGCTCAAACCTGCGGCGAATTATCGAGATCGAACGGAGCGCCTTTCCGGGGGCAAAAGCCTACTCGAGAGGCATGTTCCTGGAGTTATCCGACCGCTGTGGTGATCTGTTCCTCGTCGCAAAACACTCCGAGCGCATCATCGGTTACATGGTCACCTGCGTTAAAGCCCAGAACGCGGAGATTGTCTCGATCGCTGTCGATTCCAAACACCGCAACAGAGGAGTCGGGAAGGCCCTGATGTTGCGCACGCTCGCGATCTTGAAGGCTTCCGGCGTCGGCCGCGCCGTGCTGACAGTGAGACCGACAAACCGGCCGGGAATCCATTTCTATCGCCGCCTTGGCTTTACTCACGTTGGCCGGATCGCTCAATACTATGAGGGTTCCGATGCTTTTAAGATGCAGAAAATCTTGTGAGACGCGCCCGCAGCATGAAACCTCCTTATAGTAGCGGGAGCTCTGCCGGAGAGGTATCGCAATATAGATGCACAAACGCTTCCGCGGCGGTTACGCGAGCTTCGCGCCCGCGGAAGTTCTCCATCAATTCGTGGTGCCTGCGATAGATCTCTTCACCGTGCTGGCTCTTGTGGGCGAACAGAGCCGATTTCTTCTTCTCCCGCACCGCCGTGATCTCGATGTAATCGGTCGGCCGGTAGCCCTGCGTCTGCGAGCCTGCATCTACCTCATAGAAATAGAGTCGAAAACCTCCACCCAATGCATAATAGGCGCGAATGGTCAGCAGTCCGGCGACTTGGTGATCCATGTGGGTGTCGAGGGGCCACTGGGCGAAAACGAGGTCGGGCGTCTCGGCTGCAAGCAGTTTCGTGAAATCGGCAACGCGACCCGAATTTAGTTCAGTCGCCCCGTCGATTTGCCCGGCGAACACGGGCCGGGCTTTCAGGATGCGGCAGGCCTCCTGCGCTTCCGCCGTTCGGATTCGAGCCGCTTCGTCGAGAGACTTGCCGGGGATTCCGCGTTCGCCGCGCGTCAGGTAAACGATGCTCACCTTGTGGCCGGCTTCGCTGTACCGCGCCAGGGTGCCGCCGCACCCAGATTCAGGATCATCGGGATGCCCGCCTACGCACACGACACTCAATTGCTTGCCGCGGCCCCCGGGTGCACAGCCCTGGCCGGCGGCGCCGGCGGCAAATCCGGCGAGCGATGCGGCCAGCAAGCCGCGGCGAGTTGGTTGGGATGTCCTCATATGCAATGCTCCACTCACGCGAGTTTGGCGCCGCAGGCGACGCAGTGCGACCAGCCCGGCTCCACCATTTTTTGGCATCGGGGGCATGCCTGCGTCAGCGCCGTTCCACAGTGCGGGCAAAATGCGAATCCATGTTTGAGCAGCGTAGCGCAGTGCGGGCAGGGCCTCATCAGCGGATCGCGCAAGACGAAGTACAAAATAATGCCGAGCGCGTTGGGGGTGAACATCGCCAGCAGCGTCCACATCACGTAACGCATGCCGCGCCGGCGCGCGTCTGCGTTCACATAGCCGATCAAGACCACGTAGCACACCAACAGAAGCGGCA
>QHXU01000410.1:0-1543 GCA_003223065.1 Acidobacteriota bacterium
CAGGTTTTCCGAATGCGGCTCGGCGAAGCGCATGCGGCGGATCAACAGCGCGGACGCCACGAAGGACAGCGAGTTCAGCACGAAGACGGCTGTGCGGCCGGAGGAGACCAGCACGAGTCCGCCCAGTGCCGCGCCGACGGCGAAATTGAAGGACCAGGTGGCCGCGGCCAGCCCGTTGGCCACCGGCAACTCTTCGGGGGTAGTGATGTTGGGAATGACAGCGCGATGGCCCGGCTCGAACAGGGCCCAGCAAACGGTTTCGAGAAACAGCAGCGCGAAGAGCAGCCACAGAGTGCCGCGCGACCGCACCAGCATCATGGAAAGAACAATGACGGCGCGCGCCCAATCCGCGAGAATCATGACTTTTTTGCGGCTGATCCGGTCGTTGATCACGCCGGCCGTCGGCGCCACCAAGCACTGCGGCAGCACTTGCATCATGAAGGCGAAGGCCACCATTTGGGCGCTACCAGTGATCTCGAGCAGGAAGCTGAAAATGGCAACCGAGTAGAACCAGTCGCCCAACTCGCTCACGATCTGCGCCATCCACAGCAACCGGAAGTTGCGATTATCGCGGATCAGGCGCCAGTAAGACGCGAGCGTCACGGCGTGTACAAGCCCATCGCTTTTTTCACCTTGCGAATGGTGTCATCGGCGATGGGGGAGATGCGTTCGGCGCCCTCTCTAAGGACGCGCGCCACGTAGCCCGTCTCGGCCGCGATTTCGCGATAGCGTTTCTGGATGGGATCGAGGGCGGCCACAACCGCTTCGGCCACTTGTTTCTTCAAATCCCCGTAGCGCATGCCGGCGAAATGCGCGCGGACCTGCGCGTCGGGCCACTCGGTGAACGCTTGAAAGATCGTGAGCAGGTTTTGAACGCCGGGACCGATGTTTTCGAAATCGACGCACGGAGCCGAGTCGGTAGTGGCGCGCAGGATTTTCTTCCGGATCAATTCCGGCGGATCGAGCAAGCTGATGGCATGCCCGCTTCCCGGAACCGATTTGCTCATCTTTTTATCGGGCTCATCCAGGCCCATGACGCGCGCGCCTACGGCCGGCAGATGCGTGGCCGGCATCACGAACGTCTCGCCGTATAGCGAATTGAAACGTTGCGCGATGTCGCGGGTAAGTTCCAGGTGCTGCGACTGGTCGTCACCGACGGGCACGATCGCGGCCTGATAGAGGAGGATGTCGGCGGCCATCAGCACCGGGTATTGCAGCAGGCCATCGCCGACGGTTTCCTGCGCCAGCGCTTTCGCTTTGTACTGAGTCATGCGCTCCAGCCAGCCTACGGGTGTTACACAGGTGAGCATCCAGGCCAGCTCGGCGTGGGCCGGAATCGAGGATTGGACGACTAGCGCGGAGTGCCGGGGGTCGATGCCGATCGCGAGCAGCATCCCGGCGAGTTCTTCGATCTTAGCGCGCAACTCCGCCGGTTCCTGATACAGGGTGACGGCGTGCAGATCGACGATGCAGTAGATACTATCGTAGTCGTATTGAATCCTGGCCCAGTTCTTCAGCGCCCCCAGGTAATTGCCGATATGCG
>QHXU01000410.1:1554-4897 GCA_003223065.1 Acidobacteriota bacterium
CCCGTGGGCTGGATGCCGGAGAAGACTCGTGCTTTCATGCGATTTGGGGGAAACTTCTATCCTAAACGAAGTGTCCATCGAAAAGTGGGTTTACGGCGGCGATGCGCTCGCGCGTTTGCCGGATGGACGCGTGGTGCTGGCGCCGTTCGTGCTGCCGGGCGAAAGAGCACGCATCGACGTAAAAGAGGCGGTGCACGCGGACCTGATCGAGGTGCTGACGCCCGCGGCGGAGCGAGTCACGCCGCCCTGCCCGCATTTCGGGCGCTGCGGCGGATGCCAGTATCAGCACGCGCCCTACGAGTTCCAGCTCGAACGGAAGGTGGAGATCCTGCGTGAACAGCTGCGGCGCGTCGGCAAGATTGCTTATCAGGGAACGATCGAAGTTGTGAGCGGCCCTCCGTTCGGCTACCGAAACCGCGCGCAGTTTCACATCGCCGGCGAGCGTATCGGTTATATGGCGGCGCGCTCGCACGAACTGGTTGCGCTGCCCGGCGATTGTCCCATCGCGTCGCCTCGTCTGAATCGAGCGTTAGCCGCGATTCGCGAACGCCTGTCCGACCCGCGCTTCCCCCGTTTCGTACGGTCAATCGAGTTGTTCACCAACGAGACCGAGGTGCAGGTCAACGTGCTCGAAACCGATCGTCCGGTGGCGCGTTGGTTTTATGAATGGTGCGAGTCTACCGTGGCGATCGAGTATGGGACCGGATCCGGCACGTTTCGGGTGAGCCCCCGATCGTTCTTCCAAGTGAACAGGTTTCTGGTGGACCAGTTGGTGGAGCGAGCGCTCGAGGGAAGCGCGGGCGAGAGCGCGCTCGATCTCTACTCCGGCGTCGGGCTGTTCGCCGTGCCGCTCGCCCGGCGATTCAAAACCGTAACGGCGGTGGAGGCGGGCTCGAGCACGGTGCGCGATCTGGTAGTGAACGCCGAGCGTTCCGGCGTCGAGGTTCGAGTCGAGCCAAGCCGAGTGGAAGATTACCTGACGAAGCTCACGGCCACGCCCGATTTTGTGCTGGCTGATCCGCCGCGAGCCGGCCTGGGAAAGAGCGTGGCCGGACACCTGATGCGATTAGCGCCGGCCCGGCTCACGATTGTGTCCTGCGATCCGGCCACTCTGGCGCGCGATATCGCGGCGCTCGCGGGCTATGAGATCGAGCGGCTGATTCTGATCGACCTTTTCCCGCAGACGTATCACCTGGAGACGGTGGCGCGCCTGCAAAAACACTGAAGGCGCGCCCGCTCGCTACTTAGTTCGCTTGGGCGCCGCCCTCAGTTGCTTTTGCAGCGGCCCCATTGCCGGGGCGGATTGCGTCACGGCCGGAGGGAAGGCCGGGGTGCAAACATTATTGACGTTGAGGATGAAGCACGTCTTGGTGTCGCCGTTGGCGAGCGAAACATTGCCGTTCGCATCGCAAGCTCCAGCGAACATTCCCGGTGTTGCCCAGCCGGTAGGCAAAGTTCCATTCCAGCCGGCTACGCTCCCCTCACCAAGTTGGTACGACCCCGCGCTCAGAGTTCGCGTCTGCGACCCACCGCAAGTGAGGGATGTGGGGATGGCAGTGCCGGATGGGCTAGTGGGAGTGATGTTCACGTTGAACGAGGTGATCGTGTCGGTGGTGGGAGCGCAAACTTTTGTAATAGTCAGGCTCGCCGGCTGATCGCTGTTGATAATGGTGCAAACGGCCGACTGGCCCAATGCCAGCGTAATCTGGTTTCCGTTCTGCGTGCCCCCAATGCAACTCCAGGCACCGGCCGTGTAACCACTGGTGATCGTCGCACTGCTCTCCGAGAGCGTGTACGTGTCCGCCTTCACGTCAACGTCCAATCCGCCGGCGCCCGTATACGGAATGTTCCCCGTGGCGCTCAGCGTCCAGTCAGTGGCGGCCGCGGTTCCACCATGCGTGTTACTCACGCTCTTGATCAGCTTCAGATGTGCGGTCTGGTCGCTGTTGGTGATCGTACAGGTCGCGGACTGGCCCACGGCCAGCGTGATCTGGTTTCCGTTCTGTGTGCCCCCAGTGCAGCTCCAAGCACCGGCCGTGTAGCCGCTGTTGATCGTCGTGCTGCTCTCTGACAACGTGTACGTGTCTGCGTTCACATCGAGGTCGAATCCGCCCGCGCCCGAATAGAACATTTTCCCCGTGGCGGCCAGCGTCCAGCTACTCGCCGAGGCTGTTCCGCCGTGCGTGTTGCTCACGTTCTTGATCAGCTTCAGATGCCCGCCCTGGTCACTGTTGATGATGGTACAAGTCGCCGACTGGCCCAAGGCCAGCGTGATCTGGCTTCCGCTCTGCGTCCCGCTGCCCGTGCAGCTCCAGGCGCCTGCGGTATAACCCGATGGCCCGGTCTCCGAGAGCGCGTAGGTGTCCGGGACCACATCGGTGTCGAATCCGCCGGCGCCCGAATACGGAGTTTTTCCCGTGGCGGTCAGTGTCCAGCTACTCGCGACTGCAGATCCACCGTGCGTGTTGTTCACATTCTTGACCAGTTTCAGATGCGTGACCTGGTCACTGTTAGTGACGGTGCAAGTTGCGGAGCCGCCGGCCGGAATGCTGCCGCTGCAGCCCGTGGAGAGGCTGGCTGTATAGCCGCCAGGACCGGTTTCCGTGACGGTGTAGGATGCGCCCGGCGAGATGGTCACCGCCGTGCCCGACTCGGAGCCTTTGAATGACGCAGGACTGGCAGTACCGCCCGTCGCGTTCACATTCATTGTGAAATCACCCGCCACATTTGTTCCACCATGGGTATTGCTCACATGTTTTATTACGGTGAGCGCGGTTCCCAATTCGTGATTGGTGTATGTGCAATTGACGTTGTCGCCCTCTTTCAGGTTGATGGTGACACTTGCTCCGCTTGGGGTGGGCGGAGTTGTGCTGAGTCCACCGGAAACGGTACAAGCGAGGGAGTCGAAGGACCAGCCGGGTGGCAGCGGGGCCGGCTCGTTAACGGTGTAGGATTGCAGGTTAGTTATGTTCGCAAAGGTGGTGCTGCACGTGGCAGAGCTACCGCACAAGGTGAAGTTTTGAAGCGGGCTGGGACTAGCGGTGAAGCTGAAAGCCTGCGAAGTAATCGGGGAGCCGTTGAGGTTGGCCACCTTCGTTATGGTGATGCTGGCTGGAAACGTAACGGCATCGGACGAAAGCGCGCGGTCCTGATTCCCGCCGCTGCCATCGAGGCCAATAAGGCGGGTGTGGAACGGCGAACCGGAGATCGCGACGGCGGAGTTCCCTATGCCCCAGTCGAGACGTGTCGCAATATGGCCGCCCCAAGCCAGAACCACGGTCGGCTGACTCGCGGTGAACGTGATCGTGATACTCATCGAGCTGCTGGTTGAATAAGCGCCGGA
>QHXU01000418.1 GCA_003223065.1 Acidobacteriota bacterium
CCAGTTGCTGGAACACCAGGTCATTTCCCAACCGCCGTGCAGGATCGCCCGTGCATTTTTCCTTGCGTAGGACTCCGAACGTTGTGCCCAGGTGCTCCATCACGCGCGCGAATGCGGAGATGATCTCCTGCCCCTGCGGATCATATGCACCCATGCATCCCAGCCAGAGACAGTATTCCTGCGAGCCGTCGAAGGTGGGGAACTGGTGCTTCTGGACGAACTTATCGCGCTCCGTCGAGCTGAAGCCTAGCGCGTTGCCGTTGCGCTCCAGCGCAAGAAACAGCTTCGTGCCGTAATCGTCTTCCCACTTGCCTGTGTTGACGGCGCCCCGGCGCAGGCCGACGATGATCGGCAGGTGCTCGATGCCGGCCGGGCACTGGAATTCGCACGCGCCGCAAGTCGTGCACTGGAATGCCGCCTGTTGTGAAATATGCGTGCCTATCAGCGGCTGATCAGAGCCCGGACCCAGGTCATTCAAGTATCTGCGGACGCCTAGCGCGATTTCCTTGGGGTTCAGGACCTTTTGGGTACTGAATGCGGGACAGTGCTCGGTACAGCGGCCGCACTCGACACAGGAGTAGACCTGCAACGCGGCAATGCGTGTCAGATCCTTGCCGGTGTCGAGCCCGAAGTCTTCATCGCCGGCCAGCGGCGGAATTTTGGAAAAGCCGCCTCGCGAGAGAAACACCGCCGCCGGGCTCAACACCAGGTGCAGGTGCTTAGTGTGCGGGATCAGCGGCAGGAAGATCAACAGCGCCAGCGTGTGCGACCACCAGAGAGGCTTCTCATATTCAGGGAACCAGCCGACGGCGATGAACGTGACCATCAAGACGAAGATCAGAAGAGCGATGACTCCGGACTCCGGCGAGAGTTCCCCCAGCCAACGAGGCCGCGCGAAGAAGCGCCGCACGAAAAGGCCGAGTATGGAGACCGCAACGATCAGCCCGAATGCGCGCGCGAACAGCGTATAGACGATACCGAACCGGCTTTCGAGAAACGGGTAACCGATGCCGGTGGCGAAGTGGTTCAAGGTGATCAGGGCGAATACGCAAAAACCCCAGAACACGAACGCGTGGGCGATGCCGGGCAGGGGCCTCTGGCGAATGACCTTCGCCTGCAGCATCACTTCCCAAACGAATTTCCAGAAGCGTTTTCCGATGGGGCGCAGTTGAAAATCCGCATCCGGTTTCGCCTCGCGGATTTTGCGGACCACCCTGCCGAAGCGCACCAGGAATCCAGACGCCGAAGCGCAGAGCAGCACCACGAAAACGATTTTTTCGGGAAGCGAGAAGGACATTGTAAGGCAATACTGTAGCACGCCCTTGTTAAAATGGAATGTGCATCATCTTGTGTCAGGCGCCGCAGGGTTCATCGGCTCTCATCTTTGCGACCGCCTCCTTTCGGAGGGCCACACTGTCACTGCCCTCGATAATCTGATCACTGGGAGCCGGCGGAACATCGATCATCTGCAGGGACATCCCGGGTTCCGCTTCTTCGAATGCGATGTGGCCTCGCCGATTCGGGTGGATGGCCGGTTTGACGGCGTCTGGCACCTCGCGTCGCTCGCGAGCCCGAAGGATTATCTGGCGCACCCGATCGAGACCCTCGAAGCCGGTTCCACAGGCACGCGCAACATGCTCGAGATCGCCCGGCGCGACGGTACTCGCTTCCTGCTCACTTCCACCTCGGAGGTCTACGGTGATCCGCTGGAGCATCCGCAGGTGGAGACGCACTGGGGGCACGTAAACCCGGTCGGGATCCGTTCCTGCTACGACGAAAGCAAGCGCTACGCCGAGGCGCTCACTATGGCTTACCATCGCCGCTGCGGGCTGCGCACCAACATAGCGCGCATCTTCAATACGTACGGCCCGCGCATGGCGCTCAAGGACGGACGCGTGGTGCCGGCCTTTCTCGACCAGGCCCTTCGGGGCGAACCGCTAACCGTGTTTGGCGATGGAAAGCAGACTCGCAGCTTCTGTTACGTGGCTGATCTGGTCGAAGGATTAGTGCGGCTGGCGGCCAGCGAAGAGCGGTACCCGGTGAATCTCGGAAATCCGGCCGAGCTGACGATTCTGGAGTTTGCGGAACGCATTCGCCGGTTGATGGGATCCAATCTCGACATTATTTTCGAGCCGCTGCCGGAAGACGATCCCCGCAAGCGCCGTCCGGATATCAGCAAGGCGAAACGAGTGCTTGGTTGGGAGCCGAAAGTTTCCCTGGAAGACGGGCTGCGAGAGACCGTGGCGTATTTCAAAACCGCCGATGCCGCGGTTTGAGGAAAGCGCATCATTGGTTCCGCTAACAGTGCGGAATTTTTCGCAGGATTGTTCCAGCTACTGCCTGACCGGCCGGCCATCAACCATCCGCTCATTCACGGTCAGTTTTTCGTGCATCCGGCGTTTCCATCCGGCGGGAGTTTTTATCCACGTATCGCGAACATGGGAGCCGCCCCACACGCTGTGCATTACTCCATTGACGATCTCCGTTCGCGTGTTGCCGACGAGGCAGAGCACGACGGCGCTGTCTCCATCCAGCTTCAAATCATATATCTGAATGCCGGATGACGTGCCATTCCGTTCGTAATCGGGCCTCCAGGTAGCTGACCAGCCCGGCGGCGGTTTCATGCTGGCGATATCCCGCCGGATGAACGGCTCCATCTCCTGGCGTGTCCTCGGCTTCTGCCCGGCCGT
>QHXU01000419.1 GCA_003223065.1 Acidobacteriota bacterium
AACGCCACACGCATCATCGCGCTGCGGTCATAGCGGAGCAGGTGCCAGTCGTGCCACATGCCGCGCATCATGAATAGTCTCTTGTCCCAGGCTCGGAGTCGCCAGATCGACGCCATGCCCAGCGCTGAACAGGCGCTTCGCTTTGGGCAGAACGAGAGCCCGATCGCCTGTCTGGAGTGCCACCCCGCAAAAGGTGTTCCCTGGGTTCAGGCACAATTGACATCGTGGAGTGAAGTTCGTACCGTTCTGACATCGCATGCTGCACGATAGGCTTTCCCCGATTGCGCCGGCCCGATT
>QHXU01000060.1 GCA_003223065.1 Acidobacteriota bacterium
TCGAAACCGGCAGCGGTCGAGCGGTCGACCACCGCCTTCCCTCCGAATCCCGTCAGAGCGATGGCAGGGATGCTGCACAACTCCGGCGTGGTGCGAACTTCGTGAATGAATTCGTATCCATCCATGCCCGGCATCTTGATATCGGAAATAATCAGGTCCGGACGGAAGGTTTTTGCTAGCTGCAGGCCTCTTACGCCATCCAGGGCGGTCAACACAGTATGACCCATCAGCTCCAACTCCATCTTCATCAGAAAGAGCACGTCCTCCGAATCCTCGATCAGTAGAATCCGCACGGCTCTGGAGCGGTCCGCGTCCCGCAGTTTGTCGCGATCCAGTTCGCCGGTCATGGGCTGACCTTCGGCGGCAGGCAGTCTTACGTGAAAGGTGCTGCCGAAGTCGAGTCCTTTACTTTCCGCCCAGATTTTTCCGGCGTGCATCTCAACGATCTGCCGCGCGATGGCCAGGCCGAGTCCAAGTCCCGATTGAGATGTCAGCCAGGCATGGGTCCCCTGACGGAAGGGCTGAAAGATCTGCTCGAGAAATGCCGGGTGGATACCGGTTCCCGTGTCTCTGACCTCCACCGCCGCTTCGCCGTCGACCAGCAGAGAGCGAATCGCGATAACACCGCTGGTTTCGGTATACTTGACCGCATTTACGAGCAGGTTCATCACGACCTGCTCCAACCGGATCGAGTCCCCGAAAAGGGGAACCGGCTTGGGCCAGAGTTCGGTGGTCAGCTGGAGTTGCTTGGCGGCAGCCATTTCCCGCACCGCTTCGACGGAGGCCAACACGATCTGGTTCAGATCGATCAGCTTCCGCTCCATGCGAATTTTTCCCTCTGAGATTCGCGCCAGGTCGAGGCAGTCGTCCACCAGCCGGGCCAGTGTCTGGGCGTTTCGCTCCATGGAGCTGACGCCCTCGGCCAGGATCGGGTCCTGCGAAATCAGGGCATGATTCTTCAGCATCCTGGTCCAGCCGATGACCGGCATCAAAGGATTCCTCAGTTCGTGGTTGAGGATCGCCAGAAACTCATCCTTGGCGCGGCTCGCTCTTTCGGCTTTGTCCCTCTCGGCGGTCACCTCGTGGTAGAGGCGCGCGTTCTCGAGAGCCAGTGCGCATCGATGGGCCAGGTCTTCGCACAACGCCAGATCGGCGGGTTGATAACGGCGGCTGGAGGGCGCCGAAACGAACGTTAGCACACCCAGGATTCGCTCATGAATCTGGAGTGGAACCACAACCGCGGAACAGCCGCGCAGCACGCGAAGCAGCGCCGCATGGGCCGGGCTGTCGGCGACTTTCTCACACCAGCTATCGCTCACCTGGGAGACGATATAAGGGCTGGCCGTGATCGTGCCGAGATCTCCCCTGGTCGGAGTCCGCGGGCGGAACAGGCAATGCCGTTTTAGCTCTCTGGCCAGTTCGGCCGCGGAGGGATCCGCGTGCACCACTTCCAACTGTCGGAGGGTGCCATCTGCATCGACGAGATCGATGAAACACCACGCCGCAAGGTAAGGCACGGCGAGGTGCGCCACGCTGACCAGGCTGGCCTCCACGTCCAGCGATCCAACCAGCAGGGAGCTGGCTTCGGCCAGGAATTGAAACCGCCGCGACGCCTCGGCTTTGGCGTGTCCCACCAGGGAGCGGGCGCGTTCTGCCTCCAGACGCTTACGCTCGGTCACGTCGCGAATAAGCCAGCGCAAACTTCCTGTTGCCGGGTCGCCCCGTTCAGCGGCCACCGTGATGGCAGTGGGGGTCGCCGGACGATTTTTGGGTTTTATGGCGATCTGCCAGTCTTCGATCTTATCGAGCGTGCCCATCCGCAGTGCGCGCAATTGCTCGCTAAATGAGTCACGAGTGTCCTCAACCACGAAATCGATCAGACTCCTGCCGGGCATTGCATGCTTGGGCGTTCCCAGCAGCACCGCTGCCGCCGTGTTCGCTTCCCGGATCGAGCCATCGAAGTCCGTGACCAGGTACCCGTCAGGTGCGAAGTCGAACAGAGCCTGGTAGCGGTAGCGTTCTTTTTCCACCGCATGATGTGCGGCGGTGAGATTTTCATTCTGCCGGCGCAGCTGGTCCTCGATGCGCTGGAGGTCGCCCAGGCTTTGCTGCAACCGGGTATTCGCCTCCTGAACCCCCCGAAGCACCATCTCGAAGGGTGACAGACTCTCGGCGAAGCAGTTCAGGGCGCGCACCAGTGCCTGCTCTCCCTGCTCTCCGAACTGGTTCCCAAGGGCGGCCATAACCGCCTTCTGGTGCGCCGCCGCCATTTCAAGCACCCCCACCCCCTGGGCAAGCGCGCGGCGGCCTACCTCGTAGGCGCGCCGCAAGGCCGCTTCACCCCGGCCGGCGAGATAATCCTGCATCGCGGCTGCGTATTCTTCCGCGAGATCCTTCGGCGTGCCGTTCATTTAGCCCATCCCAAATACCGCGCTACCAAGACCAGACCGTCGTCGGTTTTCTTGCTGTACTGGGAGCAAATGTAGTCCGCGATGTTATCGAGATCATCATCGATGGCCACTTCGCCGGCAAATCCGCCGTTGATGCCGTCGGTCGTCAGAATCAAGAGGTCCCCTCGCGCCACGGGCTTGATCACCGTCTGCAGCGCGGGCAGCCTGTAACCCAATAACCCGGGCCGCAAGAACAGCAGCTCTTCACCATGTTCGGCCGCCGGGTCGCTCCGCAACAATACACCTTCAACATTGCCCACTCCCATCCAGGTGACTGTGTTTTCGATTCCGCGAAAAGAAGCCAGGCTCAGAACCGCGCCGCGCGTGTGCCTGAGCTGCTCGTGGCACCCCCGAACCAGTGTAATGAGGTTGCCGTCCGCCTGGCTCTCCAGTGTCGCCATCGCGATTCGAGCAGCAGACGCAGCTTCGCAGCCATGCCCGGAACCATCCGCCACAGCTACGAGCGTGCCCCCGTCAAACGGTTTCACCAGGTGCAGATCGCCCGATTCGGCCTCGCCCGCGAACGGCAGCGCCGCTATGCCGTACTCGATCAAGGGCGCCTGCTGAGGACCAAGTGTCATTTTTCCGGCACCCATTTCCTCATGGTAACGGTGGTGCCTTTCCCGGCCTTGGAGTCGACATAGAACTCATCCATCAGGCGGCGAGAGCCTGGAAGCCCCAGGCCCAGGCCTCTGGAGGTGGAATAACCGTCCACCATCGCCTGTGCCACATCCGGGATTCCCGGACCGTTGTCCCGTGCGACCACCTCCAGACCGCGCCGGGGCCCATTCTCGATCACGGACAAGATCACTTCCCCCGGCTTGGCATACTCAACGATATTCCGCGCCACCTCCGAGACAGCAGTGGCAATCATCACCAGGTTCGCGCCGGTGAACCCGATCTTTGCTGCCAAAGTTCGGGCCGCCATCCGCGCTTCGACGATGTCGAGGTCGGACGTAATGGGAATTTGTCTCCCAACCTGCCTGGCTTCATTGTCCTTCATACCGCAACAAGGCCAAGGCCTCCTCCAAGTCCAGTGCGGTTGCTACGCTACCCAACTCAAGTCCGAGCTGCACCATCGCAAATGCTACTTCCGGTTGGATGCCTACGATTACCGTTCTCGCTCCGCGGAGCCGGACCATCTGTGCCAGATCGCGCACGGTCCGCGTAGCGAAGGAATCCATTACGTCCAGAACAGTGACATCGACGATCACGCCCTTTGATCTGTACTTGCCTACGTGCGCGGCGAGGTCGTCACGCAACTGGATGAGATCGTCGTCGGTCAACGCGGACTGTATTGAGGCTATGACATAATCACCCTGTTTTAAGATGGGAACTCTCATGATTCACGTGGCAGCATTGCGCGGAGTGTGTCGCCGAGGGGGGACTGAACGGGAAGGCGTGCGCGCTGCAACACGTGCGCTCGGGGGAGAGCCCTCATGGAGGATGAAATAGCCTCTTCGGGAAAAGGCGATCCAAGCATAACTCGGCCTGAGGTCCGGCGCTTAGCCGCGAACCACAAGAAGGAGTTTACAATATCGAGCCGCCGTTTTCAAAGGACCATAAGGTTAACACCGGAAGTTATCATCAGAATGGTTAACATGGTTCCAAAAGCAATTGAATCTAGCCGAGCTATCGGTTACAATGGCCGCGACGAGCTGGGATGTTCAGCAGTATCCGGGCTGGGAAGTTTCAGGGTTCGAGTCAGCTCATTTAGCCGGGGTCGTCGGGGCCCGGCGGCGATGATACGCAGATTGGCCATAATTGCGGGCTGGCGGAAATAATGGAGAAGTCTCATATTGATCGCGCCGAAGTACTACGGCGCATTCGCGCCCATTGGTTGTCCAATGCCACCCATGACTTGCGGGGCCCCCTCTTTGCCGCTCGAGGCTACACCAAGATGATGCTCGACGAGCGCGCCGGAAGGGTGACCGAGGAACAACGGAGATTTCTGACCACGATTTTGGACAATCTGAATAGGCTGGCCAATCTGACTGACGAACTACAGAGTTTCCCGACCGACGACGCGCTTCGGCTGGAACCCATCAGCCTCACCGAACTGTTGCGGACAGTGGTACAAGACTGGCGCGGGCCTGCGGGAAAGAAACTGTTGCACCTGGTTGAAAACATCCCGGTTGGCCCGATCGAAACGACGGGCGACCGGGACAAGTTAGGTCTGGCAGCGCACAAATTGCTCGGCGCAGCGGTCGAATTTACAGGACCGGGCGGAAGAGTAGAAGTGCAGGCACAGCAAAAAGAAGACGAAATCACAATACTAATTTCGGCTACTCCCACGCTACTGACCTCGGGCGCCCCTAACGGCGTGCTTGATACTTCCAACCAGGCTGTTTTTGACCTTTCGACGCCTTGTGAGATCCTGCGATTGCATGGAGGCACCACGTCGGTGAGGTGTTCTTCCCGCGATGGCTACCGGGTAGTATGCCAGTTACCCTTAATTCGGTCACTAGAATGCAAAGGAGTAGCCGAAGCCAATGGTTAAGCCAGGCGTGTGGGTAGTGGATGACGATGACAGCACGCGTGCGTATCTGTGGGATTTCCTTTCTTCACGCGGCTACGACGTTCAGTGCCTGGATTCCGGAGAGCAGGTCATCCGGCGCTTGGCCTCGGCGCAGCGTCCCTCGCTTTTGATCCTCGACATCCATATGCCGCATGTCGGTGGTCTTGAAGTGTTGGCCCAGATGGATAAGCTGGGCCGGCGCATTCCGGCGATTGTGCTTTCCGGCATCGATCAAGTGTCCACGGTTGTACGGGCCATGCGGCTGGGGGCTTCGGATTATTTGTTGAAGCCCTTAGATGAGAAAGAACTGGAGTTGGCGATCGAAAAGGTGCTCGAAGAGCACGGCAATGGCGATAGCCTGGATCTGGAGCTGCCGACGCCTGAGACCGCGTTCCCGTCCTCGAACAAGAGGATGCTGCAGATCAAGGCGATTTGCGACCACGTGGCCTACACCGACGTGCCGGTGTTGATTCTGGGTGAATCCGGCGCCGGCAAGGAAGTGCTGGCGCGTTACCTACACACGCAGTCTGGACGGAATGAAATGTTCGTGAAAGTGAACTGCGCCGCTCTTCCGACCGAGCTTCTCGAGTCCGAGCTCTTCGGTCACGAGCGCGGAGCGTTCACCGGCGCCCTGCGGGAGAAGCCAGGAAAGTTCGAACTGGCGGGTCAAGGCACGATCATGCTCGATGAGATCGCCGAGATGAGTCCTCTTCTGCAGGCGAAGCTGCTGCATGTCCTGCAAGACGGCGAATATTCGCGGCTGGGCGGAACCAAGACGCTCAGATCCGAAGCAAGGCTGATCGCCGCGACCAATAAACGTCTTCACAACCTGGTTGCGACCGGAGAATTTCGGGAGGATTTGTATTTCCGGCTCAACGTCATCACCATCGAGGTCCCGCCTTTACGCGAACGGCCAGAGGACATTGGACCACTTTGTGAGCGATTTGTAGAAAAGTACCGCGCGAAGTACAAAAGTAATGTGAAGCGCCTGCCGGAAGAATTGCAACATGCCTTTGCCCGGTTCAGCTGGCCCGGTAACGTGCGGCAGCTAGAGAATGCCGTCAAACGATTCCTCATCCTTCCGGATTTGCAGCTGACGCTGGCTGAGCTGCGGGAATCCGGGTCCCAGCGCGACATCGCTCCACAGGGAAGTTTCTCCCTCAAGGAGCTGTCCTCCATGGCCGCTGAACGGGCGGAGAAAGAACTGATTCTACGCACGCTCGATGAGGTGAATTGGAACCGCAAGCTGGCGGCCCGGCGCCTCAACATCTGCTACAAGTCCCTTCTCAACAAGCTCCGCCGGTGGCAGTTGCGGGGACGGTCTGAGGTGACGGCCAACCGCGACGTGTCCGAGGACGTCTATACCATCTCGGCGACAGGAAGCAGAAACTGAGTTCCACTCCGTTTCACCGTTCCTTCCCCCTCGGGGGCCCGGCGTAACCGCTAATTCGTTATCATTGCATCAGATAACGGTTCTAAGCCGCAGAAGGCTGCTGTGGCATGATTCGTGCATCTTCCAAAACGGAAGACATGAATATTGTTGGAATCGGCGGGGGGACCGGACTACCGGTACTGCTGCGCGGCCTGAAGCAACTGAGGGATCGCAGCGTGGACGGGAACGCCAGTGACTCGTTCTCGGTCACGGCCTTAGTCTGCGTTTCCGACAACGGAGGCTCCAGCGGCTCCCTGCGGCAAGCCCTCGACATTCCGGCAGTGGGCGACCTTCGAAATTGCCTGGTCGCCTTAGCCGAAGGCAACCCCGCTCTGCGAGACATTTTTCAGTATCGGCTCAGAGGTGAATCTGGGCTGGACGGGCACTGCCTCGGCAATCTCATCGTAAGCGCCCTGTGCGCGCGTTCCGGAAATCTGCAGCAGGCGGTTCATCTGGCGGCTGAGATCCTGCAGTCGCAAGGACGCGTGCTGCCATCCACCGAGGTGAGCGCCACTCTTTGCGCGGAGTCGGAAAATGGCGCTATTGAACGAGGTGAGACGCAGATCACGGCTCGGCGGATGAAAATCCGGCGCGTGTGGCTCGAACCCCCGAACACGCCTCCCGCTCCCGGCGTACTCGAGACGCTGGCATCGGCGGATGCGATCGTGCTCGGGCCTGGCAGTCTTTACACCAGCGTCATCGCGAACCTGCTCCCTACCGGTGTTGCAGATGCGGTGCGGAATTCGCCGGCTTTGAAGATTCTGGTGTGCAACCTCATGACGCAGGCCGGGGAGACCGACGGCTACTCCGCCTCAGACCATGTGCGAGCAGTCCAGCAATACCTTGGCAGGGAAGGCGTCCACATCTGCCTCCTTAATTCGACCCCTATTTCCGAGGATCTGGAGGCGAAGTACGCACGCGCAGGAACGATGCCGGTATGCGGAGATCTCGAGGAAATATCGCTTCGGGGCGTCGTGCCGATCTGCTTGGATTTGCTGGGTGGAGGAGCGGATGGTGTCCGGCACGATCCTGGAAAACTCGCGCGGTGGATCGTTGGCTTGACCCGGGCATTCTTGCGCGCCCGCGACCTCAGGTTCGGTGACGTGCGCTGCTTTGTAGAGTCGGATGCCGCCAACGCGGGCGCGGAGGGCGTCTGGACGCCCAGCGACCTTCCCGCACTCTGAAGTGTGCAGGTGCCGCGTAAGCCAATTCAGCGAAGACCGCGATCCTTCCTAAGCGCCGCCAGGAGCGCCTCAGGCGACGCGTTATCACCGAAAGTCTCGCTTATGTGCGCAAACAGGTCGACATTTTCTGGACCGAAGACGAAACTGCCGCCCAGTTGAAACGGATTCTTCCCTAAACGGTGCTGGCGGTGGCCAGCCTGAGCACGTTTGCGCGCCTGCGCGTTGTCAGCGCGAAATAGGTGCAGAATGTTGGCCTTGCGCAGGCCGGCGGCGCGATAGGCAAGCCGGGTTTCGTCGATCAGGAGCGGGAAAGTTATGCCGGTCTCTTCGCGGAATAAGCGAGCGTAGTTGCGGTCGCCGAGCCCTATCGCCGCCATGGTGGCGCCTTGCTCCTTGAAAGCAGGCTCATGTTCGCGCAACTGCGCGACATGCTCGCGGCAGAAGATTCATCCATAGTGACGAAGAAAGACGAGGATGGCGGGTCCCCGCTCCCATAAAGAGCCCAGCCGAACGTCGTGGCCATCCGCGTCCGGGAGGACGATCTCCGCTAGCGCGGCGCTGACCGAATGCGCCATTCGATCAACCAGTATATCCATCTAATTCCTGCGTTACCGTAGACTTGTGGCCTCAAATCAGGCGCTGACGTCGCCGTGGCGGCAGTGGATGAGAAGCGGCGAGGAGGTTGACACGCATGATGCGAGCCGGATCGGCTCGCATCCGTGGTATCTGGTCATCTGGCTCACCGGCGTCGACTACTTCTCCACGCTCGGGTATCAGCCAGGCATTGCTCTGCTGGCGGCTGGTGCGCTTTCACCAATTGCTACAGCAGTTCTGGTGGCGGTAACTCTGCTTTGCGCCCTTCCTGTCTATAGCCAGGTCGCTGGGCGATCCTACGTGGGGCAGGGTTCGATTGCGATGCTCGAGAACCTGCTGCCGGGCTGGTGGGCCAAGCTCTTGGTTTTAGTGCTGCTGGGATTCGCCGCAACAGATTTCGTCATCACGATGACGCTCTCCGCCTCCGATGCCGCCAGGCACGCAACCCAGAACCCCTATCTGCACCCGTTTCTTGGCGATGCGAACCTTGGTGTGACGCTGATTCTGCTGGCTCTCCTGGCCGCGGTCTTCCTCAAGGGCTTCAAGGAAGCAATCGAGCTGGCAACGGCAGTTTGCGTTCCCTACCTGCTGCTCAATGTCGTCGTTCTGATCCGGGCGCTGATGGAAGTGATCACGCATCCGATTGCCTTGCCGCATTGGAAGAACATGTTGAAAGCCGAAGGGGACTGGACCCATTTGGCCTTTTCCGCAATCATTCTGTTCCCGCGGCTGGCGCTTGGCCTGAGCGGATTCGAAACAGGCGTTTCTGTCATGCCGCTCATTCGCGGAAGTGAAACCGACGATGCCCAGCCGCGTCCCGCCGGCCGCATCCGCCACACGCGCAAGCTGCTGGTGACCGCCGCCGTGATCATGAGCGTGCTGCTGCTCGTCTCGAGCTTTGTTTCCGCCCTGCTGATTCCGGAGAAAGACTATCGCGAGGGTGGTCCGGCCAGCGGACGCGTGATCGCGTACATGGCGCACGAGTATCTGGGCAATGTCTTCGGCTCCATCTATGATATGTCCACCATTCTGATCCTGTGGTTCGCCGGTGCATCGGCCATGACTGGGCTGCTGAACCTCGTACCCCGCTATCTTCCCAGGGTGGGGCTCGCGCCGGAATGGGTGGCTTACGCGCGGCCGCTGGTGCTAGTGCTGTTCGGCTTCGACGTGCTGGTCACTCTCATTTTCAAAGCGAGTGTCGAGGCGCAGGGCGGCGCATACGCAACCGGCGTCCTGGTTCTGATGTCGTCAGCGGCCGTGGCTGCAGCCATTTCGTTGTGGAAGGACCGTTCGTACCTGCTGGGTGCCTATTCATGGGGCGTGGTCTTGGTCTTCGCCTATACCACGATCGCCAACATTGTGGAGCGCACCGACGGCATCATTATCGCGAGCTTCTTCATCTTGTTCATCCTGAGTGTGGGCGGGATCAGCCGTTATTGGCGCGCGACCGAACTGCGTGTGGGCGGGCATCATTTCAGTGATCCGGAATCCGAAAAGCTCTGGAATGCGATCGTCGGAAAAAAGGTCAATATGGTGCCGATCCGCAGCCTGACCCCAGAGGTACGCGCAGACCGTACCACAAAAATCAGCAAGTACTTTCGCGCGGAGGGTCCGCTGGCATTCGTTCACGTGAGCCTTCTCGATAATCGAAGCGAATTTCTGTCACCGCTTGAACTCACCGTCCGTCAGGCGGACGGCCAATACCTTGTGGAAGCTTCGCAGGCCGTCGCCATTGCGAACGGAGTGGCGTATCTGAGCGAGTTGATGCGTCCGATTTCGATCTTTCTCGGTCTGAGCCGCCAGAATATGATGCGGCAATCGTTCCGCTATTTTCTGTTGGGCGAGGGCGAGACGGGACTGATGGTGTATACGATCTTGCAGCGCTTCTGGGAGATTACGCGGGCCGATGCGGATCGCCCGCGCATTTTTCTGATGAGCGATTAAGCGCAGGATTTGGCGGCTTCAGCGTGCGACGCGTTCTCCGGTGCCCTCGAGGACTCGAGAGAGCTTGGCGCTGATGGCGAGAAGCAGCGTAAGGTGTTCCGTCGTGAAAGCATCGCGTTCCTGCCGGTAAAGTGAAAGCACGCCGGTTACCCCGCGCTGTGTTTCGAGCGGCACCGCGAGGGCCGACCGCAGTGTGCTGAACTTGGTTGGGTCGTTCAGGTACCCCGGTTCGACCGATGGATTCCCGTTGATGATCGATTTCCCATTCTCGGCCACCCAGCCCGACAATCCCATGCCGAGCGGAATCTCGAGCGCCGCAAAGAGCCGGTAGTCGTCTCCGTCCACGTAATCAGGCACCAGATGCTCATCGCGACGGGCGTAAATGGCCATCGCGTCATACGGAATGATCTCACGCACGCGGTCGCGGACTACAGCCAATAACGCTTCCCGGTCATGGCAGCGTTCGAGATCCTCGGTGAGATCGGCTAACACGCGCGCTTGCCGCTCGGCCGCGGCGATCGAGTTATGAAAGCTCATCAGGTCGCGGTTGCCGTCAGTTGTCTCGAAACCCGCGGCCGGCGCCGCGCCGCGCTCGATCTTGACATCCGTCGAGAGCTTCGCTTTCTCCACCTGCCCGCGCTTGGCCATGTGCTCGAGCTCGACATAGCGGCGCGCCAGGACCTCAACCACACGCGGATCGAAACTCTTGCCGGCTTCGGACTCGACCACCCGAATCGCCTCGTCCAACGGGAGAGCGCGCCGGTATTGCCGGTCTGATGCTAATGCGTCCAGGCAATCTACCGCCGAGAGAATCCGTGCCCCAATCGGGATCTGCTCGCCCGACAAGCCGTCGGGATAGCCGCTTCCGTCCCATTTCTCGTGATGCGACCGCACGATCGGCGCGACCGGGTATGGAAACCGGACCTGTTCCAGGATCTCCGCCCCCACCACCGGGTGGATTTTCATCTTCTCGAATTCTTCCGGCGTGAGCTTGCCCGGTTTGGAGATAATGTACTCCGGCACCGCCAGCTTCCCGATGTCGTGTAGCATTGCGGAGGCCTGGAGGGCTTCAAGTTCGCCCTCGGTCAACTTGAGTTCCTTGCCGACTTCTATTGCGTAAATTTCAACGCGCGCCAAATGTTCGTGTGTGGTCTGGTCCTTCGCTTCAATCGCCAGTGCCAGCGCCTCGATGGTGCGGCGATGGAGGGCTGTCATTTCCTCCGCGTGATTGCGCTGCTCCTCGGCTCGCCGCTTTTCTTCCTCCAGGCGATTCACGTACAGGCTATGCGACCGGTAAATCACGTACAGAATTGGCAGTAACAACAGCGACGTTTGCCATCCGAAGGACCGGCTCGCCGCGCTGATCATCCAGCCCACAGCCGCGCCTACAAGATAGTTCGGAAACGACCAGAAATAGGAATCCTTCCATATCGCCCAGGCGTTCTTCCCCTCCGTTAGCGCGATCACCAGGGCGATCGAAAACGTGTTCGTGACGAAGAACGCCGCCGCCGCGAGCAGCAGCATCATCGGGGCTTCAAAGGAGCGTGCCGCCAGAAGCGGCGCGTGGTAAACCTCGTACGCGGCTCCGATCGAGCACGCCATGCTTGCCACGCTGAATAGAACTTGAACCGGCTTCGGCCTATACCTGGCGTGAAAGACGCACTGCACCAGCATGCCCAGACATCCCATCACCAGCGTTTCCGCCAGGCTCAGGTCGGCGATGCCGATCAGGACGAACAGAAAGTTCATCGACATCGTGCCCATCACGGCCGGAAGCGTCACTTTCATGCCGGACGCGATAAGCGCGATCGAAAAGTAAAAGAGGTAACGGATCTAAAAGAGGTAACGGGTCCAATCCTGCGTGTGCCAGTCCCAAAGGCTGTGGCCTACGATCGCGGCGCCCACCGCGATCATCAGGCCGATATACGCATTGGCTCGATACTTCCGCATCTCTCTTAAGAGATCGGTAAGAGTTCGCGGGGACTTCAGCCCGCGGCAAGGCGACAGAATGACGCCGGCTCCGACATTCTGTCGCAGGCCGGCTGCCTTTGGGTGGATCGTAACCTGCATATTTACATGGGATTATCTCGAGGCGTACGCTGGCCATACGGTTGCTTCCTGTTAGGGCCTATGCAGTCCTTCTTCACGAGATACAGCAGACAACTCTCCCGATTGGCCATTCTCTGGCTCGTTTTGCTCGCCGCCGGGTCCGCGTTCGCGGATACCTCTAAGATCTCGCCAGACCTGTTGCCGCTGCTCTCGAATCCTTCGAACACTGTGAACGTAGTCGTGCAGTACAACAGCCCACCGCAAACCTGTACCAGCGGCGGGCTTCTGGGAGGGCTCATCTGCACCACGGTCAATCTCCTCAACGGTGTCGTGAACGTGGTCTACACGTTGATTAACGCCGTGGCGGGAACCATGCAGGCGGGGGACGTCCTTACACTCTCGAATCAGTCGAACGTGACTTATATCTCGCTCGACCGCTCGGTGGTTGGGACCCTGGACTACAGCGCCGCCGCTGTCAACGCGTCCTACGGTTGGAACAGCGGAC
Organism: Acidobacteriota bacterium; assembly: GCA_003223065.1. Lineage (GTDB taxonomy): Bacteria > Acidobacteriota > Terriglobia > Bryobacterales > Bryobacteraceae > Palsa-187. The sequence continues at coordinate 12,677 of QHXU01000060.1, forward strand.
TGGACGGGACCGGAATCGGCGTCGCCGTGATCGACAGCGGAATCTATTCGCATCCGGATCTGAATGCGGCGAACTCGAGTACGTCTCGCATTGTCTACCGGAAGAGCTTCATCGGAGGGGTCAAGAATCCGGACGACTACGGCCACGGGACGCATGTCGCGGGCATCGTGGCAGGCAATGGAAGTTCATCGTCCAAGGCAGGGTCCTTCCGCACTTTCAAAGGGATCGCTCCGAATGCGAAACTTCTCGATCTTCGTGTCCTTGACAAGAACGGGATGAGCAACGACAGCGTTGTGATTTCCGCGATCCAGCAAGCGGTACAACTGAAAAGCCAGTACAACGTGCGCGTGATCAACCTGTCCCTGGGCCGTCCGATCTATGAGAAGTGCAGCAAGGATCCGCTGTGCCAGGCCGTGGAAGCGGCTTGGAAGAACGGGATCGTGGTGGTGACCGCGGCAGGCAACCTGGGCAGGAACGGGTATGCCACGGTCCTTTCCCCCGGTAACAGCCCGCGTGTCATCACCGTCGGCGCAATGAAGACGATGGCCACGATGAGCAAGAGCGACGATCTGATCGCGAGCTACAGCTCAAAGGGTCCGACCTATATCGATTTGACTGTGAAGCCGGATGTCGTGGCTCCGGGAAACCTGGTGGCTTCACTGCTCGCTCCCGGATCTACTTTGCAAGGTTTGTATCCATCGAACGTCCTTGCGGCGTCGGAATACACCACTTCCACGAATCCAGGCACGGGCCAGTATTTCCGGCTCAGCGGAACCAGCATGGCGACCCCTGTAGTTTCGGGTGCCGTAGCTCTGCTGTTGCAAAAGAACCCGGGCCTGAGTCCCGACACGATCAAGGCGCGGCTCATGAAGTCGGCGTCCAAGAGTTTTCCGCTCACAAGCGTCGCCGTCGACTCGACCACTGGCGCCGTCTATCCGAGCACGTACGATATCTTCACTGTGGGCGCCGGCTACGTCGACGTCATGGCCGCGCTCAATAATTGGGATACGGCTTCCTACCCCGCGCTCTCGCCGAGCGTTTATTACAACTCGCTTCTCAATACCGCTGTGCTGGTCAATCCTTCCGGCTCGGTCTGGAACAACACCACGTGGAGCCTGACCAACGTCTGGGGAACGCAGGTGATCCAGCTGGTTCCGGGCGCGACGTCCGCGGCCTGGGGCAGCTCCGCCGCATGGGGAAGTTCCGCCGCTTGGGGAAGTTCTGCGGCCTGGGGTTCCTCGGCGGCTTGGGGTTCATCGGCTGCCTGGGGCAGCAGCATCAACGGCTCGGGCGAGAAGTAGATCGCAGAGCATCAGAGAGCGGTCGGGAGTATGGCTACATCGCCTGCATGGCCTG
>QHXU01000412.1 GCA_003223065.1 Acidobacteriota bacterium
GGTTCTGATGGTCACAGATCAACCCTACGGACTTTCGTACGATCCTAGGTGGCGCGAGGAGGCCGACCTCGGCAATCAACGTCAAACCGGCAAAGTCGCCAACGACGATCGAGTGGATTGGACGGAAGCGTACCGTCATTTCCCGGGCAAGGTCGCATACCTGTGGCACGCCGGCGTCCACACCGCCGAAGTCCGCTGGACTCGGAGCTGCGGGATTCATCATCCGCGCCCAGATCATCTGGGCTAAGCAGCATTTCGCGATCGGGCGGGGCGATTATCACTGGCAGCATGAGCCCTGCTGGTACGCCGTGCGCGAGAGCAAAAGCTCGAACTGGTCCGGTGATCGAAAGCAATCCACGTTGTGGGAAGTTCCCAACCTCAATCCCTTTGGAGGTAATCGGGATGAGGAAGCCACAGGACACGGCACACAGAAACCGCTGGAGCTGATGCGCCGGCCGATTCTCAATAACTCGCGCGCAGGCGAAATCGTATACGACCCCTTTCTCGGTTCCGGAACAACGCTCATCGCCGCTGAGCTCACCGAGCGGGTCTGTTTTGCGATCGACGTTGATCCGCACTACGTCGATATGGCGGTGAAGCGCTGGCAAAAGGGGTCCGGCAAACAGGCGATTCTTGATCGCGATGGCAGGACGTTCGACGACATTGCGGCAAACGGGCGGGAGAAATAGTCATGGCCCGTCCACCATTCAAACCCACAGACGAACAGCGCAATCTGGTCAAAGAACTTGCGGCGGTGGGCGCGCCGCATAAACTAATTGCTCGGAAATTGGGAATCCGTTCACCCAAGACGCTTCGAAAGCATTTTCGTGACGAACTGGATCTCGGCAGTATGGAGGTGAACGCGCACGTAGCCAAGTACCTGTACCAGAGTGCCAAGGCCGGCAACGTTGAAGCTCAAAAGTCCTGGCTTCGAAGTCGCGCGGGCTGGGGCACGCACACGCGCCACCCGACCACGGATCGCCCGCCCTTCATCGTCGCCCACGAAGAACCGAACGAACCGTGCTGCCACGAAAACCCCGATGAGATCCTCCCACGAATCACCTCCAGCTCCGTCAGGCAAATTCTGTACGCTCGCCGTGATCTGTAATTGCCAATGCATCTCGCGCGTTCGGACTTTCAGAAACTTGTGAGAATATCTTTGGCTTCACGGCGCTAAACAACCCTCAGGGCAATTTCTCTTTCTCGGATGCCCGAGAGCTTGCTTTATCCTGCTTTTCGAGAATCGCCGACCACCGATCCGCGCGTTGTTGGCCGGTCGTCTCCTCGATCCGAGACGCGATTGTCCAAACATGCCCGGCTGGGTCCATGACCCAGCCCGTCCGGTCGCCCCAGAACTGGTCTCTTGCCTCGACGAGGACCTTGGCGCCTCCCGCAACTGCGCGTTCGATCGCGGCGTCGACGTCCTCGACGTACACGAAGATCACCACCGGGGAGCTGCCGTCGGGCACCGGAGGGCGGCTCGCGAACCCCGGCCACTCCGCCTCGATCATGATCATCGCCGGACCGATCGTCAGCAGCGCGTGAGCCGCCTTCCCGTCCGGACCTGGGCGGCAATTCAGTTCGACAGCGCCAAAGACGGCCTTGCAAAATTCCATTTCTGCGCGGACGTCATGGCAATACAGGCGCGGCATCACGACCGACGAATTTTCTGGTATGCCCTTGGTTCCGTTGCTCATACTTCTACTCCCTACTTAAGGGTAAGAAGATGCGACGGTTTGGGTCTTGTAAAAATGGGAAATCTTGCCCGGACGCCCCGCCTTACGAGGTCCGGACGTGGTAGCGGTGGGGGTGCGCGGCGGCCAGGTACCGGCCGGGCGAGAGGCCCGAAAACTCCTGAAACTCATGTGCCATATGGGCTTGATCGAAATACCAGCGCAACATCCGCCCAGTCGATTTCCCCGCCGCCATTTGTGCGCTCTACGATCTGCAGGAACCGTTCCAGCCGGCAAAACAGCTTTGGCGTCGTTCCGACCTGTTCGCTGAAGAGCTGGCTGAAGCGCCTGCGGCTGAGGCCTGATTCCCGGGCGAGATCGATAACGCTTTGAATATGCGCCACGCGCCGCAACTTTTCCAGTGCATGGGCCACAGCCGGATGCAGTTCGAGGCGGCCTTTTCCTGCATGCTCGCTGGCGCTGAGCAGACCGCTCTCCAGAATCCGGAACTGCCGTTCGGAAGTGCCCGCTTCCAGCAGCCTATTCCGCAATTGCGCAGCGCGTGCGCCCCATACGTCGTCAAGCGGTACGATGCTGTTCAGGAAATCATCTGCGGCCGCACCGAACAATCCCCGTGCGCCGCCGGGCCGAAAGACGATTCCGATCATGGGGGGAATCGAGGCTGTTTCGACGACCGTGTGATGCGACTGCAAGCCACAAACGTGCCCCTGACCCGAGGCCAGGTTGATCATCATCTGCAATCTTCCATTCGGGAGAACGGTTTCCCGATGCGCACCACTTTCCTGTCCGTCGTAGCGCCATATCACCTCGATACGCGAGGCTAGCGGTGGTGCGGGGCGACTGGAAACAAGCATTCCTTCTCTATCACAATACCCGTTTCACCGAGAAGCAAGTGGCAAGAGGCGGCGGCACCTGGGTGCTGAAGAGGTTGTCCAGGACAACTGGGAGCTTTCCGGAGTCACGCATCTGTTCGAGCAGATGGCGGCAGAGTTGCAGCTTTTCCGTGCGGAAGCGGTTCTTCCACTCAAAACTGACGCATCCGTTTTCGAGAGTGCGAAGTCGATGGTTTGGAGATGACCACACGGTGGGTGTAGCGAGCCAGATACTTGAGTACGCGCTGAGGTTCGCCGAAGGGAGGCTTGATGTGAACCAACGATCATCGCTGCATAACTCCCGTTGGAAATGAAAACGGCAGCGATCCACAGAAGCTTAAACACCGGCGATAGATTTTCCGCCATCGGATGCCACAGCCATGCCGCCGGCGCGGGACCATCCGTCGATCAGGTCCCAATCATCGTGGAACCAGTACAGACGTTTGAATTGCTTCCAGTAGAGAAGAAGTGGAAGCAAGCAGAAAATCGCGGCGAAGAAAGGGATTTTCCGTCGCAGACGCTAGTCTACCATCGGCCGTTCTCGCGAGTGAGGTTTATACCAGGTCAACCTTGAGCTACCGACCAGAACCCCTGATCAACCTTGTCAGCCAAGCCAGGAAGGGAATGTTCAATTGACTTTCGTGGGCAGACGACTCGCCTGTGGTGTTTTGCTTCGGGACTTGAGCAATCAGTCATGGCAACGCCGGCCCGGTCCTCACCTTCTATCACTGCCCCTTCTGAGAGGACAAGATCATCAAGATTTCGGAACCGTTTCTTCAATAGGTATCTACGATTGATTTCTCTGATCCACACGGCGAGCGCTCTCTTCAGGCTCATCTTCGAGGCTCCTGAAGGCGAAACGTCAGTACGTCGACCCGAATCGCCAGAACTGTTTTGTCCGCGTCGATTTCTATCGCCATTCCAGCCTCGAACTTCTCGACGACGGTTGAAATGTGGCGTCTTGCGAATGCCACGCCTTCTATCGGGAGTCTTAGTACCGCTTGCGGCGTTGACCAGCGAAACCGCCACCGCTGCCACGTTCAGCTTTCGGACGGGCTTCGTTCACGTTCAACGCCCTGCCGTCGATTTCCTTGCCATTGAGTCCGGCAATCGCACGATCCGCTTCAGCATCGTTGCTCATTTCGACGAATCCAAATCCTCTGGCTTGCCCCGTGTCCCGGTCGGTGATGAGGTTCACACGCTCCACGCTGCCATATGCCTGAAACAGGGATCGAACCGTATCTTCAGTGGTTCGAAAGCTGAGGTTTCCTACAAAAATGTTTTTCATTGAAAGTTCCTTGGAGTTACAGAGTGAATCTGGGCAGGATCGGACGCGGGCTGTTAGACCGGACGATTCGAAAGAGCCAAAATCAGCAAACTGTCAAGCTCATTATGGCACAGGCTCGATGCGAAACTGGAAATCGAGAAGGCGCAGGGGCGTGATCGCGGGCCGGAGATCTTGACGCCTTGGAAACCATTCTCCGCTTTCGCTTCTCCCCTACTTCTGAACTCGGGCGTCTCCTCGGCGGCAATGAGGAGGTGACGCACCGCCGCCTGGTCTGTGACGGGTTGAGATCGCCGGACACGGCTTGATGATCTGGTAGCGCCATCCCACCATGCTCAGCCTAGGATCAGTAGCAGGTAGATTAGGGAGGCTCATTTTGGTGAGTCCGCAACCTACACTCCGCTCAGACTGAACCGGCGTCGTGAACCGAGTGTAGTCCACACAGAAAATAGCGCACCATCCAAGCAACTCCTACCCTATAATTCCCTTTAGGCGGGGATGTTGGGAATGGCTGATCGTAACGGGCCAGCCGCGAAAAAACTTCGGCCCATTGTTGACGTCAAGGGGCACATTACCCATTGGTGTTGCTCTCAGTGCTTCTGGACTACGCCAATCCGTCCTGAGTTCACCGGTATGGCTCCTTCAAAAGCCGTCGTAACGGCCTTCGAGCAACACAATTGCAATAGTCATCGAGAAGCGAAGCAGGCGAGTTAGAACTCCTAGTCAAAGGAGCCCATCTCCCGAAATCGCGATCTCCGGACAAGCACCAGTCGCTCTCCTCCGCAGCGCCAAGCCAAGTGCCATCAGCTCAACTTTCCAACCGGGCTGTGCCGCCATCCACGCTTCAAGCCGCTGTAGTTCATGCGAGTCGTTCACGGTCCAGCCCCCTTCCGGCTGTCAGTCTAGTAGAGTTTTCAACCGATCACAATGGCGCTCGGCGGAGCTGTCGTTAGCAAACCGCGGTCTGACCGCCACTGACATCAGCGGCGGGATCGGCCGCCACGGCGCCACAGCCGTAGGACGTTAATTGATCGTCAATGTGAACGTCGCCGTGTGAGTGAAATTAGCGTTACTCCCTGTCACCGTCACTGTGTAGGTTCCTCTCGACGCCTTCCGGTTGGGCGAAATCGTCAACCGGGAAGTTCCCGGGGCCGCCACTGGGCTCACGCTAAAGCTCGACGAGGTCCTGGAAGGCAGGCCAGAGATGCTCAAGGTCACCGAGGTGGCGCCGTTCGTAGTTCCGAGGGTCACGTCCATGGATCCGCTCGATCCACGAGATATGCCCAGCGAACTAGGGACTGAGATCGTGAAGTCCGCCGCCGGCGGATTCACCTTCAACGA
>QHXU01000061.1 GCA_003223065.1 Acidobacteriota bacterium
GAACGTGACCCTCCCGCAACGGCCAATCTGATGCGAAGGCGGCTGCGCGCGCTTCGGGGAAACGTGGACCGGCTCTCGGATAGTCTTCGCCGCGCCGCTTACCAGCTTCATCCTGCGATTCTCGAGCATTTCGGCTTGCCCGAGGCGCTGGAGACCTATTGTTCCGACTTCTCGAAGCTGCACTCGATCCGGTGCAAAGTCACCCACAGCGACGTGCCGCATTCGATCCCGGGCGAAGTCGCCCTCTGTCTGTATCGAGTGGCACAAGAATGTCTGAGCAATGTTGCGAAACACTCCGGGGCTGCTGGGGCCAAACTGACGTTGCGGGGAACTGGAAGCGGCCTCAGTCTCTCGATCAGCGATAACGGCAAAGGTTTCGACCCAAACGTCACGCCCCGGGGGCTTGGCTTTGTAGGGATTCGAGAACGAGCCCGCCTTGTCCGGGGAACCGTCTCGATCAGTTCCAGGCCCGGACGTGGTACTGACATTGAAGTCCAAGTACCCTTGGTCTCTGACGCACAACCGCCCCTACCCGAGGCATCCGCTTGACGGTAGCCCCGTTAGTTGGCCAAGTATGTTTTTGCCCTAAGTGACGGCCGCTTCGTGAACAAGCTCGCATTTTTGGTCTAAGTCTCTCTGGAAGGCCAAGTAGACACGGCCATCCCAAAGAGTCTTGACCATCCCGAAGAGAGCCTCGGAGCTTCTTGTAGGGCTACCGCAACTTAGAACTGCCCCAACCGGCAGGGTTGCGGACAATTGACGGCCCCCGGACATTTGCAGAACGGCGGCGATGGGGGCGTTGACGCGGTATTTTCGCATCCACGATCCTCTTACCAGGATTTCGACGGATTTGAGCGTTAGAGGCTATTACGAGTCCTCGCGTTTCGGAAATTCAGTGTTGGCGAGCAGATCCAGGTATTCCATCGAGGCCTTGTCGTAGCGAACCCTGGCGGCTTCAACGGCATTCCACTGTTTTTTCCATTCAGGTGAGTTAGCTTTTAGGGTGTTCAGCACCATAAGCTCTTGTCTCCAGGCTTGAAGAGCGAGGTCGCGCCGCTTCCTCGCGTCCTGAATGGCTGACATCTCGGGCCGTCTCCTCCGAAACGACTAAAAAGATCTGGGAAGTCAGTATGAGTCCGAGACCGAGTTTTTTGCTATCGGATTTTTCCGATAACGATGTTTGTTGCAAATCAGTTACAGGCCGATAATTAGGCTGCGGGGACTGATCACGGAGCCAAGCGTGACCCGTTAGACTCTATGCGGCTCCCTGCTTGCGGACAACGGTTCCCCCGGTAAGCATATCCAGATACTCGGCGACGGCCTCGTCGTAGTTCGATCGCGCCCGCTCCACCGCATTTCGCTGTTTGTCCCATTTGGCTGAGCGGGCCCGTAGCCCCTCTAATAGGCGAAGTTCGTGTCTCCAGTGTTGAAGCGCTTCGTCGCGTCGATTCTTTGCGTCCTGGATGGTAGGCATACCGCCGTTCTCCTGATGCATGTCCTGGATATCTCCCAATTCATGTCCTGGATATAAGGACAGTTGCGTTTTGTCAGTATGGGTCCTACAGATCGTTCTGTCAACTTATCTTTTGGCTGATAGCGGTTCTGCATTGGAATAAGAGTGATCCGGAGCACCTGACCCTGGATATAATGGCGGAATCGTCATGTCGCGATTCAGCGTTCTTTTCCTGATCGCGAAGCTCGCGCTCGCTCAGCGCCCCGACCTTGTGTTGCTGAATGCCCAAGTCGTCACGATGAACGAAAAGCAGCCGTTGGCGACAGCGGTCGCCATTTCCGGGGGCCGAATCTCTTGGGTCGGCGAGACCTCGGAGGCGGGTCAGCGATTCGCTGGGGCGCGAACGCTGGACCTTTCGCGCGCAACGGTCCTGCCCGGCATTATTGACGCGCACACGCACCTGTTGAGCCTCGGGGAAAGCCTGCTCAAGCTGAATCTTAAGGACGCTGCGACCCCGGAGCAGGCAGCGGAGCGCGTGCGCGAACGGGCCAGGTCCGCCGCGCCCGGTCAATGGATCCTGGGCTGGGGCTGGGACGAGGGCGCCTGGGCCGCACACTATCCGACCCACCAGATTCTGAGCGAGGCTGCGCCGGACAATCCGGTGCTTCTGACCGGCCTGCACAGCTTCGCGTCCTGGGTCAACCGGAAAGCGCTCCAGGCTGCCGGGATCACCCGCGATACAAAGGATCCGCCCAATGGAAAGATCATCCGCGACGTGTCCGGGGAGCCTACGGGCGTGCTGACGGACCGCGCCCAGGCACTCGTCTCGCGGCTGGTGCCGCCGCCAACACGGGAGGAAACGAAGAGAGCGATCGCCATTGCGGCTGAGGAGTGTCTGCGTCACGGCCTGACATCCCTCCACGAGGCGCGCGTCTCGGCGGCCGATTTGGACGCGTACCGAGAGTTGATACGGGAAGGAAAGCTCCGGCTGCGCATCTACGCGATGCTGGACGGAGCAAACGCAGCCCTGATCGATGAATGGCTGAAGCACGGACCTGAGATCGATCGAGCAGCGAACCGGCTGACGGTGCGCTGTGTCAAGGTGTTCGCCGACGGGGCGCTAGGGTCGCGCGGCGCTGCATTATTTGAACCATATTCGGATGCGCCGGACCGCAAGGGCGTGGTCACCACGCCGGAGCCCGAGATTTACCGCATGACACGCCGCTGCCTGGAGGCCGGATTTCAGGTGGCGACTCACGCGATCGGAGATGCTGCGAACCATTTCGTGCTGAACGCCTACGAGCGCGCTCTGAAGGAGACTCACGCCTCCGGCGCGCGGCTGCGCATCGAGCACGCGCAGGTCCTGGCGCCGCCCGATATTCCACGCTTTGTCAAGCTCGGTGTGATCGCTTCGATGCAACCCTCGCACTGCACCTCCGATATGGTGTGGGCCGAAACGCGCCTGGGGCCGCAACGGGTGAAAGGCGCGTACGCCTGGCGCTCGGTTTTGGAAACCGGCGCGCACCTGCCCCTGAGTTCCGATTTTCCGGGCGAAACGCTGGACCCGTTCGCAGGGATGTACGCTGCGGTGACGCGGCAGGATGCGTCCGGCAAACCGGCGGGCGGCTGGTATCCCGCCCAGCGGCTGACCATCCAGGAAGCGCTTCGCGGCTATACCGCCGAAGCAGCCTATGCCGGCTTCGAGGAGAAAGACAAAGGCTCCATCGAGCCGGGCAAATTGGCCGACCTGACCGTAGTCTCAGCCGATGTCACGCGCGCTCCGGCACGGGAACTGCTTTCGCTTCGCGTGCTCCGGACGATCATCGGGGGCGAGATAGTTTACTCCGCAAATTGACTGTCATGTTCAAGTAGGTCCCAATCCCAACGCCCGCCGCGCTACAATCAGTGTGGCCAAGCGGAGTCGACCGCATGTTGTTCGCGCTGTTACGTGCTGCGACTGGGTTCTGCTGCTGTTTGATTACTGCGGCGGGTGCGCAGATACCGGCCGCATCGTCCGGCGCCATCGGCGGAATCGTGGTTGATGCCAACAGCAACGCACCGGTACGCCGGGCCATCATCACCCTCTCCACCTTGGAGGCACTCCCACAGGACGCCGTCGCCTGGACCGACGCGAACGGCCGCTTCTCGTTTGGCTATCTTCCAGCCGGCCGTTATCAATTGCGAGCTTCCAAGGACGGTTATCAAGGGGCTGCTTACGGCACTGAGACTCCTCGCCATCTGCCCGCCATCATCCAACTCGCGGCGGGCGAGTCTCGCAGCGACTTCACCTTCCGCTTGCACCTGATGAGTTCGATCTCAGGTGTGGTCCTCGGCGATGACGGCGACCCGCTAGCCGGCGTCCAGGTCACCGCAATGACGGCCGGCTTCCAGCGTGGAAAGCGTAGACTTTTTCCTGGACCGGGAGTTCTAACGGACAGTAATGGCCGGTATCGCCTGAGCGGGCTCACGCCGGGGCGATACGTCGTTGTTGCGACGCCCATGTACCGCCCGGCGCTCAGAGTTAATCCGGAAGTTGCCGCCGGGCAGGCACAGCAGCAATACTCTTACGGTATTCAATACTATCTGGAGGCAGACCGTGCCGAATCGGCGGCTCCGCTTGCCCTTCAATCCGGTCAGGAAATCTCGCGAATCGACTTCCGGCTTGCGGCGCGGCCCACCACTTCGCTCCAAGGCAAGATCGTTTTGCCGGCTGGAGTCACGGCTGTAGAGGATGCGTCCATCTCCGTCATGAGCGAAAATCCCGCCAACAGGATAAGGATGAGCGCGAGCCCCTACCTGCCGGACTTCACGTTCCGCTTCGATCAGTTCATGGCCGGCTCGTATCTCCTTGTGGCAGAGGCGTCGGTGGACGGCAGGCGATATCGCGGAGCTCAGTTCATCGAGGTCCCGCCTCAGGGGCTTCGCGACGCCGCGATCCCGGTGGAACCAAGCATTGATCTCGCCGGCAGCGTAGCGGCGGAAGGACCCGGCGCAGAGAAGTATTCCGCGTCGTTCGTCGGCTTGGTTCCCGGCGACGATCTGCCGTGGAACAGGCAGCCGCTTCGCACGAGCGTCAACAAGGACGGAAGCTTCAAGATCGCGGGAGTACCGCCGGGCGTTTGGGACATTAACGCAGGCCCGATCCCCCCTGGCGGCTACCTCAAATCCATGCGGCTCGGCGACCAGGACGTGCTCACCGAAGACATGGTGATTCGCTCTTCCACAACCGCGCGCTTGAAGATTGTCATTGGGACGCAGGCGGCGGCCTTGCAAGGCGACGTCGTGAAATGGGACCAGCCCGCACGCGCAGTGATCCTTTTGGCGCCCGATGGAAAGTTCCGTCATGTCCTGAGCTTTTACCGCGTGGTTACAGCCGATGAGAAAGGGCACTTCGAGCTCAAGAATGCAACGCCGGGAAGTTACAAGCTCTATGCGTTCGAGGAGTTCGACCAACGGTCCATCCAGAATCCGGAGTTTCTGAAGCCATTTGAATCCGCCGGCGTGCCGGTCACGCTGCGGGAGGGGCAGAACGCCGCTCAGAAACTCGCAATCATCGCTGTCGATCCGGGATCGCAAAGCGTCCCGGTCCCCGGAGCGCATCAATGACATCAGCCGTCGGCCTCCTCGCGCTTGCCGCCACGTCCATGAGTCTCAGCGCTCAAGTGAAGGTACAGGCGCGGCAGACGCCACCACAGGGCAAGGCCTCGATCGAAGGGACTGTAGTCGATGCCGTCACGCGCGGGCCGGTTAAGAAAGCTTCCGTCATGCTCGGGGGCCGGGCAAGCCTCAACGCGATCACAGACGCATCCGGGCATTTTGCTTTCCGGGAGTTGCCGGAAGGACAATACATTATTCAAGCCCAGAGCGAAAACTATCGCGTAGCGCAGTTTGGGATCGAAACCGGGCAGCCGCTTAGCATCACGCTCGCAGGCGACGATCACAAGCGGGACGTCACGTTGTCGCTCACTCCCGGCGCTTCCGTGCGCGGACGCATCTTCGATGAAGAAGGGAATCCAATGCCGCGGTGCTCGGTCAATACGATGCAGTTCCATGAGTCGGACGCTGGCCGGACGCTTGGAGGTACTGGCTCCTCTCAAACAGACGACCAGGGCGAGTATCAGATTCGGAACATCCCCACTGGCAAACATTACATCGTGGCGCGGTGTATGAAATCCGTGCTGTTGCCGCATGCCCTCATTCACCGCACTCCCACGATGGACCTGCCGATGCTGGTCTATCCGGCGCAATTCTACCCCGGCGTGCCGGACCCGGCGGGCGCCACCCGAGTCGAAGCGTCGCCCGGTGCGGATATCGTGGGCATCGATATCCGTATGTCGCCCGCAACCGGTGTCGCGGTGCGAGGACGCATCAACCCGCTCCTGCCCGATAAGAACCTTCACATCATGTTCGAGCCTAAGGATCCGTTGCGCCGGGAGTGGCAGAGACAAGGCGTTAGCGCCAATCAGTCTACCGGCGAATTCCGGATTCCGAACGTGCTGCCGGGCTCTTACGAGCTCGTTGCGGCCGCTTCGGGCGATGGGCCCTTGTATTTCGCCAAGACTTCACTGGAAGTCGGCGCCGCATCGCCCGAACCATTAAATGTGTCGCTGGCTCAGGTCCCGCCAATCAGCGGAACTATCTCGATTGAGGGCGATATCAAGGTGCCGGTGAACAGTCTGAAGGTCATGATGAACCCGTTGGATGGCCAGCTGATCATGGGACCGCCACCGCGAACGGACGTACAGAGCGATGGAACTTTCACGCTCAACTCCGTCAGCCCCGGCCGGTGGCGGCTGGTTGTAAACGGCGCGCCAGGCTATCTGAAATCGGTTACGCGTGGCGACCAGGAAGTCTCGCCTGGCAGTCTCGAGATCGGGCCGGCCGCCGCTCCTCTGAAAATCGTGATCTCGACGAAGTTTGCGCAGATCGATGCGGCGATTTCCGTTCCGCCTTCAAGCCCCACGCCGCTTTTCGGGCTTCTATGGCCTGCTCGCAGCGATTCCGGCTTCCCGGAGCAGACCTTCGGGATCAACCCGCAGGGCCACAGCGTGTTAAGCGTACCTCCCGGGAGGTATTACGCCTGTGCAGCCGCCATCGCGCAGCCATGGATGATAATGCAGAATCGCGCACTGCGGAAAGCTTTGGAAAGGCGTTGCGAAGCCGTGGATGTTCCCGAGGGCGGCCGCGCGAGCGCGCAGATGCCGCTCATCTCCGCAGAAGACCTAAAGCGGCTCGCCGAAGAGCTGGAAGAGTAATCGAGCCAGCCGGATCATACTGGACGTATGGACGCGCAGCGCCAGAATCGGCTGCTCGGGTGGTGGTATGTCTGCATCGGCCTGGGATTCGGAGCGCTCGCGCTCCGCAGCTTTCTCGGCGGCGCCGGGACCTGGCAGATTGTGCTTCGTTGCGTGATCGCGCTCGGGTTCGTCGCTCTTGGGGCCGGTACGCTGCGATCCGGACCCGCAAAGTAGAGCCGTCGAAGCGCACGGCAGCACTTACCGGCAACCCCCTTGAGTACAATTCGGGTAGCAGTGGTCCTGTATGGCATCTGCTCCCAGCGCCCTGGTCGATTTCCTGCATCGCATCGCGCAGTTCGACTCTGAGTTCATCGTCTACGATGACGGATACCGCGGCTGGACCTGGCGCTACTCGGAGGTCGCGAGGATGGCCAACGCGCTGCGGGTCCGGCTACGGGACAACGGGGTTCGCAAAGGCGATGCGGCAATCATCTGGTCGGAAAGCCGTCCGGGCTGGGTCGCGGCGCTGTGGGGCTGCCTGCTGGATGGGGTCGTACTCGTTCCGATTGATCCGCAATCTTCGATCGCGCTTTTTCAACGCATCGCGAAGAAAGTCCAAGCCCGGGTCGTCTTGCTCGGCGAAAAAGCGCCGGACGTAAACGATGCCGAGGCCCCGGTCTGGCGCCTTCCAGAGATTGAGCGAGCTGCGGATCAGCCTCCGGTCGAACCGATTCCCCTCACCGTCGAGGACGTTGCCGAGATCGTCTTCACATCCGGTACTACCACTGAACCAAAAGGCGTCGTCATCACCCATCGCAATCTGCTCGCGAATCTACAACCGATCGAAGCCGAGATTGCCAAGTACCGGCGATACGCGAAACCTTTCCTGCCTCTTCGAATCCTGAATCTTCTCCCGCTCAGCCATTTGTTCGGGCAATCGCTCTCCCTCTTCCTGCCTCCGCTGATCCCGGCTTCCGTAGTGTTTATCTCGGGATCGAGTGCCCAGGAGATCGTGCGGCAGATTCACGCGAGGCGGGTCTCGGCCCTGGTTTCGGTTCCGAGAATTCTCGAAGTTCTGCGGGAGTTCGTGGTTCATCGTTTCAGGGAAACGGCCGATCCGCAGAGCGCGCGCGGACCCTGGCCGATGCGCTGGTGGCGCTTCCGCGGCGTGCATCGCATGCTCGGCTGGAAATTTTGGTGCTTCATCGCGGGCGGGGCCCCGCTTCCGCCCGATCTCGAACAGTACTGGTCGCGCCTCGGCTATCTGGTCGTGCAAGGCTACGGTCTCACTGAAACCGCGCCGATCGTAACCCTGAGCCATCCCTTCCATGTCCAGCGCGGCACGGTCGGCAAACCGCTGGGCGGGGTGGAAGTGAAAATCGCGGAGGATGGCGAGATTCTGGTTCGCGGCGAGAACGTGACCAGCGGTTACTTTCAATCGCCTGCCGAGACGGCTTCAGCTCTTGAGGACGGATGGCTTCACACTGGCGACATCGGAGAAGTGGACAAAGACGGCCACCTCGTCATCCGGGGGAGAAAGAAAGAGATGATCGTCACGCCGGAAGGGCTGAAAGTGTTTCCCGCTGACGTCGAGACGGTGCTCAACCAGGTACCCGGTGTCCGCGATTCGGCCGTCGTCGGCAAGGACAAAGTTCATGCCGTGCTTCTTCTTGAGCCCGGTGGCAACCCTGACGAGATCGTGCGGCAGGCCAACCAGCGTCTGGAAGATCACCAGAAGATCCGCTCGTTCTCGATCTGGAGTGACGGCGAACTGCCGAGAACCGCGACCACCCGAAAGCTTCGGCGCGCGGAGATTGCCAATCGCCTCCGAACGGGTGTTAGCGACGGCCGCGGGTCGAAGCCCGGAGGAGAGTTGGCCGATCTCGTCGGGAAATACGCGCCTGGCCGGGCGATCACGCCCGAGACAACGCTCGACGAACTGGGGCTAAGCTCGCTTGATCGAGTCGAGCTGATGATGGATCTGGAGCAGAAGCTCGACACCAGCATCGACGAACGCTCATTCGGCTCGGTTCGCAAAGTTGCCGATCTCGCGCGGCCGATGGCGCCAGCGGAGCAGATCCGGTTTCCCACTTACAACCGGTCACGAATCGCGAGATTGATCCGCCGCGTTTCACTGCCCGCATTTCTTCTTCCGCTCGCCAGAATATTCGCGCACATCAAGGTGTCGGGTGTCGAGAACCTCGATTCGATCCGCGGTCCCGTGATCTTCGCCGCGAATCATCAGAGCCATTTCGACGTACCCATAATCCTGGCGAGTCTGCCCCGGCGTTGGCGATATCGCGTCGCGCCTGCGATGTCCAAGGAGTTTTTCGACGCTCATTTCTTCCCCGAGCGCCATGCGTGGCGGGAGCGGTGCATCAACAGCCTTCTTTACAGGCTGTCGACGCTCTTCTTCAATGCCTTCCCGATTCCGCAGAGCGAGGCCGGAACGCGGCAGACCATTCGCTATATGGGCGAACTGGCGGAGGAGGGCTGGTCGGTGCTGATCTTTCCGGAAGGTGACCGCACGAATGCCGGAGAGCTGCACTCGTTCCGTCCCGGCATCGGGATGATCGCATCGCATTTGCACCTGCTTGTCGTGCCAGTCCGGCTGAGGGGGTTGGAGCGGGTTCTTCACAGGTCGGCGAGGTGGCCGCATCCGGGCCGGGTGGAGGTCACGATAGGGCCGCCGATGTTCTTGCAGGGGCATTCCTATGCGGCGCTCGCGCGGCAAGTCGAGGACGCGGTTGGAGCGCTGTAGCACACCAAATCGTGCTACACTGAAGCGTAGTTTGCCAGTCCGCTGATTTTGGCATCTTTCGCATAGTCCGGTCTAACCGCCCTGTCCGATCCTGCCCCGATTCGCTGCTCTGCAAATTTCAGAAGGAAACTAAAATGAAAAACATTTTCGTAGGAAACCTCAGCTTTGGGGCGACCGAAGAAGCCGTTCGATCTCTGTTTGAACCATACGGAGCCATTGAGCGTGTGAGTATTGTCACCGACCGTGACACCGGACGATCCAGGGGTTTTGGGTTTGTCGAGATGAGCGTCAACGATGAAGCGCAGCGTGCAATCACCGCTTTGGACGGGAAGGAACTCGATGGGAGAGCAATCAAGGTTAACGAAGCTCGTCCCAAGGAAGACCGTGGATTCAACGGTGGCGGCCCACGCCGCAGCAACCGTTGGTAAGTAACTGATCCAGATCAGATCGAGGGGGGCGGCGCTCGCGAGTGCCGCCCCTTTTCGTTTTGGTCTCTAGTGGAAATATTTCTCGAACCACCGCATCGACCGGTCGGTCCAGTCCACCACATGCATCGGCTCGCGAATTCCGTGCCCCTCGCGCGGATACCGTACCATGATCGCATCCACGCCGACGTCTCTTAAGGCGATGTAGTACTGCTCGGCTTCGGCGATTGGGACGTCGCTGTCGTTTTCACCGTGCACCAGCATCGTCGGCGTCCGTGCGTTGGCGACGTGTTTCAGGGCAGATCGCTCCCAAAGGACGTTCATCAGGTCGCCCTGATGGGGAAAAGCGCCCCACTCCATCTGCTCGTATTGGTTGTAGTAGGTCATGTAGTTGTAGCTGATAATGTTTGTGATCGCTGCAGTTGGGATCGCGGCTTTGAACATGTT
Source organism: Acidobacteriota bacterium (assembly GCA_003223065.1). Lineage (GTDB taxonomy): Bacteria > Acidobacteriota > Terriglobia > Bryobacterales > Bryobacteraceae > Palsa-187. The sequence continues at coordinate 10,324 of QHXU01000061.1, forward strand.
GGTCTGAGTGATGAGCCAGGCGCTCAACTGCCCGCCGTAGCTTGTTCCCTCCACGCCGATGCGGTCGCGGTCGATCCAGAGGTATCGCCGTATCGCAGCGCTGACACCGTAGAGAACATCCTGTGCTTCGTTGCCGTTCTGATCTCCGAAAACCGCATCCGTAAACTGCTGTCCATAGCCCGTTGATCCTCGATAGTTCACCATCAAGGTCGCCCAGCCGTGCGATGAGTAGGCTTGATTTCTGAAATTGAAGGCGGGCCCTTGCTGGCCGTGCGGCCCGCCATGAATGTTCACGATCAGCGGATATTTGCGATCCGCGTGAAAATCGGCAGGGTAGGTGAGGAATCCCTCGACCGTCCATTTATTGTCGTTGCTGATGAAAGTTAAAGACTCCACCGGCTCGGCGGCTTTTCCGGCCAGCACTTCCTTATTCAAGTCGGTGAGCTTCTTTGGCGGATCGTTTCCAGTTTTCAAGTAGACTTGCGCAAGATCACCGGGCGTCGAGAACGTATACGCGATCCGGTTGCCATGCGCGGACCACGAGCCGACCGCGCCCCGTTCTTCGAACACAGCCGTGGGCTTGCCGCCACTTACCGGCATGCGATACAGCCGTACATTGCCCCGCTCCTGAACGGTAACCAGGACCGAGCGGCCGTCGCTCGACCAGCCCGGTTCTCCCTGCCGGTTGTCTATTGCCGCGCCCAATTCGCGGCGATTCTTCCCATCGGCATCGATCAGCCAGACGTGCGTGTCCTCCATTGTTGTTTCCAGATCCGTCAGTCCTCGTTTGGTTGCTTCATAGGCGATGGTCTTTCCATCCGGCGACCAGTGCGGCCGGTATTCCGCGTTTTCGGTCGCGGTGAGCCGGCGCATTTCACCGGTCGCGACGCTCAGCGCCAGCAGATCGTAGTTGAAGAACTGGTCCTCGTTCGGCTCGCGATTCGAAATGAAAGCGATTTCCTTGCCGTCCGGCGACCAATCGATCGAATGTTCGTAGTGCGTGCCGCTCGTGAGTTGCCGCGATTTACCCGTAGCGGCGTCAACCACGAAGATATGAAGCCGCTTGTTGTCGTTGAAATGCGTATTCCCTTCGCTGGCGGTGGGCTTGTAGAGGTAACGCGTGATGACGACGGGGTCGCCCGTGGCCTCGGCGGTTTCCGGTCCCGGCTGCGCAGAAACATAGGCGATCTGTTTACTATCCGGGGACCAGGCGATTCTTTTCCCGGTGGTCGGCAGCGGGCTGTTTGTGCCGTCGAGCGGCCCCAGGTACTTTTTCTCAGTGCCGTCCGCACGCGCGAGAATCAGGCCCGACTTGTCGTTCAGCCTGCCCGAAAACGCGATCCATTTCCCATCAGGCGACCATTCGGGGTCGCCGGAAGCCTCATCGCCCGAGCTTAGGGAGATCGATTTGCCATCGGCGAGCGTCATGATCCAGAGCTGGGCGAACGCGCGGCGGCCTCCATCGGTCCGGTTGATCGTGTAGGCCAGCTTCAAACCATCAGGAGAGAACTGCACGGTTCCGGCGGAACGCAGCTTCAAAAAATCAGAGGACTCAAAGCCTGCGGGAAGGGCCGCAGACGCGGCCGCGAGGAGCAACATTATTATTCTGTACATGGCAGCTAAGGTATAGGCGCAAGGCCCTCCGAGTCAAGGCGTTACGGGGCTGCAGCATGAGCCCGTGACGTAACCTATGGGGCTGGTTGTGCTCACCATCCCCGGGAGGGAGCTATGTTCGAACAGAGCCTCGTACCATCCGGAAAAGGGCGGCGGCCATGGACTGTTGCTCTTGCACTTATCGGGCAGGTTTTCGTTTTGACAGTTTTGATTTTAATTCCCCTTCTCTATGTCCAATCTTTGCCCATGCGTGAATTCACAAGTACCTTGGTGGCTCCGCCGCCTCCTCCGCCTCCGCCTCCACCGCCTCAGGCGCGAGTTGTGAAGGTGGTGCCA
>QHXU01000413.1 GCA_003223065.1 Acidobacteriota bacterium
GATTCGAACCCTCGATAGAGTTTCCCCTATACACGCTTTCCAAGCGTGCGCCTTCAACCACTCGGCCATCTCTCCTCGCGCGTGAATGCGTCGCATCCTCAGTTTATCGCAGGCGGTAAAGATAATCCCGAATCCGCAGGTACCACTCGGCTTCGCCGGGTGGCGCAGCGTCGCATGTGATGCCAAACATCGCCCGGAGTCCGTCCTTAGAAATTCGCGAGGCCAGCGCCAGATCCTGCTGCGCGTTGCGGAATCGCAGCCGCGCGATTGACGGAGCGCCCGCCGGAGCAGGCTCGATCTGGGTACCGCAGAGGAAGCTCTGCATGACTTCCGGTGGCGTGGCCGAGCCTTCGAGCCAAGGCCCATCCGGTGCCGTCGCATCCATCACACGCACTTCCATCGGGTAAACCATCCAGTCATTGTTGATTTCCAACTGCGGCTCGACCTTGATGCGGCGTACGGGCGCGCCGCGTTCCGCCCAGAGGTCCATCCACAAAACCTGGGTTCCTTCACCCTGGTAGGGCAATGCGACCTGCTCCAGCCGGTCCCCGGCCTCGCGATAGACCGTGACGCGCACCGCATCTGGGGGATTCTGGCTCACGTACAACGTGTAGTGCGCGCCCTTGGCCGCTTGCACGACCACCTGGAAAGAAGTGAAGGCGTTGCGGGCGATCGCCGGCGAAAGGATTTCGCGCGGGTTCGCCGGAGCGGTCACTTCGCCCGAAGCGTCGATCCGCGCGAACTCAGAGTAGACACGCAGCTCTGTGGCGCAGAGCGAAACCGCCATCGCCAGAAAAGCGGCGCATACGTAATTCACTTCGGCCCTTTCCGCCGCGCGCTCGCCTGGATGTAGCTTGCAAATGCGTCCGGCTTGCCCGGCGGGGCGATCTCGAACTCGAGCGCGACAGTGTCATCGCCTGTCTTGCGATAGGTCAAACGATAGCGGGGTTGGCCCGCCGCCGCGCCGCTCACGAATCGCACCGAGTTTTCCGAAGAAACGACGGAATAAGAAATGACGTGGCCTTCACTGTCGAAGTAGATCGCCTTCGGTGTTTTCGCTCCCTCGTCCATGTACACGATCATCAGATCGTCGTGCCGATACGCGGGGCGATTTTGAGAGGCGGGATACTCGGCGTAGCTCTTGCGGACGAGGACGTGCCCTTGCAAATCGTATTGGAGAGAGAAGTCGCCGGAGCCCGCGCCGGGAGCGCCGCTGCCCTGGCCAACCCAATCGCCGAGCAGAAACTGAAAGGGTTTAAAGGGATCAGGTTTGGAGTCCGGGGGCTGCGCGATCAGAGAAAGGGAGGTTGCGAGCAGAAGAATGTGCCTCACGGCACTGATTGTCGGCCATGAACCAAGTGGGCGGCAAGCGCGCGCACTCAAGGGAATGCGCGCGCCTCCTCCCAGTGGCCGCCCAATCACCGACGAGAAATTTTCACTTTCGGTGTGGAGAGGTAGCCGATCACCTCATCCTTCTTCACTTGATTGACCACGATTTCATACGGCTGCCGGTTCTCCGCAACATAGAGCTGCACCGGCTCATTGACGGTCCGATCCTTCTTTTCCACCCGCTTGTCGTCCGCCATGACCTCAACCGAGTAACGGTTCCGCTTGGGGTCGGACTTCTTGAGAGTCAGGGTGACATCACCCACTTTTTTCGTGGACTGACTCTTGGTCAGATTGAATTCGAAGTAATTGCGCTCACCGAGCGCGCGCAGCGCGACGAGATCTTTCGAATTGGTTGCGATGAGCCCGCTCATCACGCCCATGTCGCCCACCACTCTCTTGAGCTCCGCGCCGGTCTTGTCCAGCGTCGATTGCGTCGACGCGATATCGGATTTCACGCTGTTTACGTCGGTTTTCACGCCGTTCACGTCGGTCGAAACCTCGCTGAGTTTCGAGTTCGCTGTCGTGGTAGCGTCCTTCAACTGCGTGATCTCAGTCGCGACCTGTTGTTGCTGCTGCTCCAGCTTGCGAGAGAACTGGACGCTCTGGCGTTGCGTCTCTGACCGCGCCTGCTTCGCCACTGCGTTAGCTGCGTCGGTTGCGCCTCTCATCTGTTCGTTGAGCGCCTCCAGACGCTGCTCCAGCAGCGCTGTGGTCGCATCGCCGATTTTAGTAATTTGCGCTTGCGTGCTCTCCCGCATTTGCGCGATGTCATGGTTGAGCTGGGTGGCCCGAACCAGAAGATATACGTTGCCCACGAGTGCCAGTACTAGGCCTACCACTAGAACCGTGATGATTCTCCGGTCTCCGCCTGGCGCGTCGTTGTGTCTTTCGTGTTGGTTGTTGTCCATTGTTATCACCTCGAGTCCAGGCTCCGTCAAAAACTTGTTGCTGGCACTCGGCGGAGATAAAGCAACCGCGCTTCCACTCGCACGCGCGAACCAGCACAACCTTCTAGTTGCATTTCGATATTGCATTTAGCACGCATCCGCGATGCGCCGCGGAGGAGCGAGCACACCGCTGCGGGCGTGTTTAGCCGTAAGCTTTACCGGATGAACCTAGGAGATTGTACTGAACGGCCCTTGATGTTTATCCTAGAACTTGGATCCTCACCGCAGTGAGCGCATCGCGGAGAGCATCCGCGAGGAACTCGACGAGATCATCGGCTACGAGATGTCGGACCCGCGTGTTGGTCCCGCTACAGTCACGGAGGTCAATCTTTCGCTTGATCTTCGCCACGCGCATGTCCGCCTCGCTCTCACTGGAACGGCCGCGGAGCAGAGCACCACGCTCGAAGCAATTTCCCACGCCAAGCAGTTCTTAAGACGCCAGTTAGCGGAGCGGCTTCAGCTTTTCCACACGCCCGAGCTGCACTTCCTGCCCAACCTTTCCCCCGAATTGGGCGAGAAGGCGCCGCAGATTCTGAAGCGAATCAAGCGCGGGCGCCCGAGGTCCGAAAAAAACCCGATTTCATGAATCGCGGTGTGCTAACTTTGTGGGGGTGTGCTGTCGCCTGCCTCGCAGGCAGCCCGCAGGGTGCGCCGCTTCAGCGCATCGAAGCGAGCGTGAGCGCCATGGGGACAACCTACACTGTCGTCGCGTACAGCCACGATGAAAGCCGGTTGCGGGCGGCGGTTGAGGAAGCTTCCGAAGAGGCGCGGCGGTTGGATGGGATGCTTTCCAATTATCTACCGGCGAGCGAGTGGAGCCGGGTGAACAATCTCGCGGCA
>QHXU01000414.1:0-3309 GCA_003223065.1 Acidobacteriota bacterium
AAGCTGACCTGGTGCTGATCCAAGGCAACCCCGCGGCCAAGATTTCCGACGTCCGCAACGTAAAGGTCGTATTCAAAGACGGCGTCGGGTTCGACCCCGACAAATTGATCCATTCGGTCGGGGGATCGGTCGGGTTGCATTGAGCGCAGATAATAGAAGTATGCGATCACTGCTGGCTGCGCTCTTGCTCCCTTCGGTTCTATCGGCGGCCGATTGGCCCCAGTTCGCGGGCCCGCAGCGCAACTTCATGGTGGACGCAAAGAACCTGGCCGATTCCTGGCCTGCCACCGGCCCAGCGAGGTTGTGGGCCCGCCCCCTCGGTGAAGGGTACTCCGAGATCGCCGCCGATGGCGAACGGCTGTATACGATGTATCGCCGCGGAAACGACGAGGTCGTGATCGCGCTTGACGCGCGTACTGGGAAGACTATCTGGGAGCACGCCAATGGTGCGGCTTTCCGGCCAGGCATGGGGATGGAGAACGGCTCGGGGCCCCACGCGACGCCGCTGATAATGGGCGGCCAGTTGTTCACCGTCGGCATCCTCGCCTGTCTCGAAGCCTTCGACAAGAACACCGGCCAGGTCCTGTGGACCAAGGATCTCTACAAGGATTTTCCCGGCAGCACGCATATGGATCGTGGCTATTCGGGCAGCCCGCTCGCCTACAACGGGACGATCATCATGCAGATCGGCGGTCCGGGCCACGCGCTCATCGCGCTGAATCCCAAAGACGGTTCGCTGGTGTGGGCCAGGCAGGATTTCAAGAACGCTCCCAGTTCACCCACGATCATCAATGTTTCCGGACAGGATCAACTGGTGGCGTTCATGTCGGACCAGGTGATCGGCGTCGATCCGAACAACGGAGCGCTGTTGTGGACGCATCCGCACCAGACCAGTTGGGGACTGAATATCGCGCTGCCGGTCTGGGGAAGCGATAACCTGCTGTTCGCGAGTTCCGCCTACAACGGCGGCAGCCGGGTCCTCCAGTTGACACGAAATGGCGCTAAAACGGTGGTCAAGGAGTTGTGGGCGAACAACCAGATGCGCGTGCATCATAGCAGCGTGGTTCGCGTCGGTGATTATGTTTATGGATCGAACGGCGACTTCGGGCCGGCGCCCATGACCGCGGTCGAGGTCAAGACCGGAAAGATTGTGTGGCGCGACCGGTCTTTCCCGAAAGCGAATTTCGTCTACGCTGACAGGAAGTTCATCATCGTCGACGAAGACGGAAATCTCGCGCTCGCGACCATAGGACCCGAAGGAGTGAAGGTTCTTTCTAAAACGCACCTGCTCGAAAGCAACGCCTGGACCGCTCCGACGCTTGCCGGGACGAAGCTCTACGTGCGGGACCGTCACACGATCATCGCTCTGGACCTGGCCGCGAAAAAAAATTAATCGCTGAGCGGCATCGATAGGAGGGTTCAGTGAAAAAGGCAAAGCCTGCCGGAAAAGGAAAGCGCATTGTCAGGACTCGGAAGCCATTCCCCATCGTAGGAGTAGGAGCTTCGGCTGGAGGATTGGAGGCAGTCACCGCGTTCCTCCGCGCACTGCCGCCGAAGTCTGGGATAGCCTTCGTCCTGGTTCAGCATCTCGATCCCCACCACGAAAGCGTGCTTCACAAGCTGCTTGCGCTAACGACGCGCATGCACGTCACCCAGGCAAACGACGGCGACAAGGTGGTGCCGGACCGTGTCTACGTCATCCCTCCGAACCGGGACATGGTGATCGAGGGAGGGGTGCTGCGGCTCGTCACACGCCGGGCCGACGGAGGCAGGCACCTGCCGGTCGACCAGTTCCTTGAATCCCTGGCGCGGGACCAGGGGGGCAACGCCGTCGGCGTTATCCTTTCGGGAACCGGCTCGGACGGCACCCTGGGTCTCCAAGCGATCAAAGCAGGAGGCGGGATTGCGATCGCCCAGGACCCCGCAACCGCCCAATCGGCCGGCATGCCGGAAAATGCCATTGAAGCTGGCTGCGTGGATCTTATCTTGTCGCCCGCTGCAATCGCCGAGCAGCTTAGCCGGATCGCTCGCCTGCCTGATTCCGAGCGCGCCGCGGCTTTGCCGGATGCGCGCGATGTGTTGGAGCACTTGGACAGTTACCAGCAAGTCCTTCGCTTGCTCGAAGGATTCACGGGTGTCGACTTCAATCTGTACAAGCCCGCTACCATCCGGCGGCGCATTGCGCGCAGGATGAGTCTGCACAGGATCGATACTCTCGATAAGTATATGAAGTACTTGCGGGCGAAGCCTGTGGAGGTGCGGGCTCTCTATCACGACATTTTCATCCATGTGACCAGCTTTTTCCGCGAGCCCGATACGTTTGAAGCACTGCGGCAAATCGTTTTCCCGAAGCTGGCGAGGCGAGGGCGGCGGCCGGACGATCCCATTCGGGTTTGGGTGCCAGGATGTTCTACGGGCGAGGAAGCGTACTCTATCGCGATTGCCTTGACGGAATTCCTCGACCCGAAACCGTCAAAAATCCCCTTTCAGCTCTTTGGAACGGACATCAGCGAACCGGCCATCAGCAGAGCGCGTTCTGGAATCTACAGCGCGTCTGCGCGCGCCGCGGTCTCGGCCCAACGTCTGGCGAAGTTTTTTGTGAAGGAAGGGGAAGATTATCAGATCAGCAAGACTATACGGGACCGGTGCGTTTTCGCTCGCCAGGATCTTGGAAAAGACCCGCCATTCTCGAACCTGGATCTCATCAGTTGCTGTAATGTGCTGATCTACATGGGGCCGAAACTCCACCATAGGATCCTGTCGGTTTTTCACTACGCGCTCAAGCCCGTAGGTTTCCTTGTCTTGGGCAAGTCAGAGTCGGTGACTACGTCCGGCGATCTTTTCACGCAGGAACATCGGAAGGTGAGGATTTATTCGCGAAATCCGGTTACCCCCACACCCATTTTTGATCTCGGGGCCAAAGTTAAACCCACAAAACCGTACGAGCCTCCGCCATTGCCCCAGACTGAGGACGTGGACGTGCTGAAAATCGTCGACCGCATTGTTCGGGAACGATACGCTCCGGCAGCATTCCTGGTGGATGCCGACCTTCAGATCGTCCACTTTCAAGGCGATACAGGCCGCTATCTTGCGCCGAGCCCCGGAGCGGCAACGCTCCACCTCTTAAAGCTCGTTCAGAACGACCTCGCGCTGGATTTGCGCACGTCCGTCCACAAGGCAAACAAAGAGGGCAGGCCCATCCGCAGGGAGGGCCTTCGCCTCGCCAAGGACGGAGCTTCGAAGGAAGTCGATCTGGAAGTCATCCCCATCAGAGACGGCCAGAAGAAAAGGCCGAATTTTCTCGTGCTG
>QHXU01000414.1:3355-4528 GCA_003223065.1 Acidobacteriota bacterium
TACATCCCCCGGTGGCGAGGAAGCGAGGGAAGTCGCAAGACTAAAGCACGAACTGGCAGCGACCCGCGAGCACCTTCAATCGGTTATCGAAACTGGCGAGGCGACAAACGAGGAACTCAGAGCGGTCCATGAGGAAGTCTTGTCGACCAATGAAGAGCTGCAGAGCACCAACGAGGAGCTCGAGACGGCGAAAGAAGAGCTCCAATCGTCGAACGAAGAACTGACCACTTTGAACGAGGAGCTGCAGAACCGCAACGCCGAATTAGGCCAAATGGCCAACGACCTCAGCAACCTGCTGGTTGGGGTCAATCTTCCGATCGTGATGTTGGGAGGCGACCGGCGCATCCGGCGATTTACTCCGGCCGCGCAGGGTTTGCTGAACCTTATTCCTGGCGATATCGGGCGGCCAATCGGTAACATCAAGCCCAATATCGAAGTCGACAATCTGGAGGCGTTGGTCGCTGAAGTGATCGGGAAGGGCGATACCCTCGAGAGGGACGTGCAAGATCGAAAGGGCCACTGGTACTCCCTCAGACTGCGGCCATACAAGACGGCGGAAAACAAGACGGATGGCGTTCTCATTGCGCTGTTGGACATCGATGTCCTTAAGCGCAGCTTCGATCAGATCCAGCAATCTCATACCGAGGCGGTGGCCGAACGCGACTTGTCAAGTACCTTGCTGGACATGACCGGCGCATTGGTCGTGGTCCGGGACGCGGCCGGCCGCATTGTCGGTTTCAATCACGCCGCCGAGGAGATTTCCGGGTACTCCTTTAACGAGGTGAAGGGCAAAACCCTTTGGAGTGCGTTGACTCCACCAGAAGAAAGAGACCACGCGAAAGCCTCGTTCGAAGCCTCGCGGGAGGATGTTACCAAGAACCATGAGACTACATGGCTGAGAAAGGACGGAGCGCGGCGGGTACTGCTCTGTTCCACTTTCGCGCGGCGTGACCCGGCCGGGCCGGCGAACCACGTCGTCACTACCGGGCTAGACATAACCCAGCGCAAGCTCGCAGAGGACGCGCTTCGTGATAGCGAGCAGCAACTGCGAGCCCTCACGGCGAGCCTATACACTGCGCAGGAAGACGAGCGCAAGCGTGTGGCGCGAGACCTTCACGATGATTTGAACCAGCGGATGGGCATGCTGGCGATCGAGGTGCAGATGCTGGAACG
>QHXU01000415.1 GCA_003223065.1 Acidobacteriota bacterium
CCTTCGAAACCTCGATGTTGTCCAGCGCCCAGCCGGTAACAGCGATTGCTCCCGCAATCCCGGTCGCATTATTCACCGGCGTGTCGAAACTGCCATAGGGACTCGCAGGAGCTACATTTGCGATGTTGACCTGCAATTGCAGCGGCGAATTCGTCACTCCGGCCGCCGTCACCGTGATAACTCCACTGCTCCCGGCAGTGGCCGTTCCTTGTAAGGAGCCACTGGTGAACCTGCGAGACGGGACGCAGTTGAAACATTCGCCCCATTTTGTCAAGTCTATGTTAACGATGCCCCCGGCGTTAGTAAGAGGAAAGACGGGTGAAAAAGCTAAATAAAGCTCCTCGGGGTAGGGAACGAAGGGATCCGGGAAGAGTTGCATCGACCCGAACTCGAATGCCCCAACTTGCTGAAATGCGAAATCTGAGAAGCGGCTGTTCGCAGGCGTAAACTCAAATGGGAAAAATATACTGGTGTTCCCGCCTGCCGTAACGAAGTCCCAATTGCTAACAGTGTTTGTGTTGGCGTCAAACACGAAAAATCCACTTGCCCGACCCCCATCATTGAATACCGCGTTCTGGAGTGTCCAGGCGATCGGATTGTTCACAGTGACCTGGAAGCTTCCGTTCCCGGTTCCCGAGGAAGGCGAGACCATGATGTTTGGCTGGTTGGAGGAGACCGTCCAGCTAACACCTGTACCGCCACTGAACGTAACCGTGATCGACTGCGGATCGGTCATTAAGGAGCTGCTGACGCCGAAATTGAGAGCCGCCCTGCTTAGCGACATCGTTGTAGTAGGGCCGGCCGGGCCACCATTCACCGTGAATGCCGGTGAAGGACCTGACCGAAGGGTGTTAATTGTGCCGGCCGCATTGTTATAGACACCCGTAGACAGCATCCAACCATCGACATCACCAGGAGTGATAGGCGTTCCAGCGTAACCGGGTACGTTACCTACCAAGTAATACGTACCGGCCAGAAGCGTCTTATTGACATTCATCGTCTTTGTACTCACGCCACCCAGAGGGGCCGTTAGGGCTGCAGTAACGAAGGTATTGGTAGGGTTGGTCAGTGAATTCTGAAGTGAAAAGTCAAAGGTTGTAAAGCTTGTTGTGGTTGGTGTACGCAGCACGACGTCGATCGTTGAGACATAATAGCTTGCTGTAAGCGTGAATGAGGCTGCAACACAAGAATTACAATACATTCCATAATAGGAACCACCGCCTTGGGGAGCATCAAGCAGTACTACGGCATGGGCTTGCTGTGAAAATACCGCTGCCGCCGCTCCCATGAGCATCAGCGAGAAATTGGCTCCGAAGAGCGGTTTGCGTGATGACATTTCGAACATATCCTCCTAGTTGCAAGTTATCGGATCGCGATGGAACGCCAATCGCTTAGTACGCTCAGCACTAGATCCGTAGGGGCGCTCAGTAGCAGGAAGGCTTTTGTCTAAGATGTCGCCCTCGAAATATCGGTGGAGGACTCGCGGTTGAGGAATCCAACGTATCGCGTAGCAAGCAATTGTGTTCATCACTGGCCTCCTGGATAAGGCTAAGCCCTTTGGGACAGGAACGTCCTTCGGAAAACCTTCAAAAGTTCTGACGAATTTCTTCCGTTAGCAACACAAGGATAGCGTGGCTGGTTCGCGGCATACTTAGACATTCGCATCTACCGCTGACCTGCTGGCTGTTTGCGGAAAGAGTTCCGTGGCTCGGCTATGGACCCCGATCTAAAGCCAGTGATCTGGTGGGCCGGGACAAAGACGTCCAGGAGACGTTGTCCAGCCGCCGGCTGCGACGGTATTGACCTAGTAATAGGGTGCACCGAGATGTCGGGTTTGTCGGGTAGGGGAGGTTGCGTCCCCGAACCGCCGCACCACGTCGTCGTTAGTATTCCTTTCTGCCGACCACGACTTTCCCTGTGAATGCCTAGGAGAAGGTGTGCGCTGGTGATGGTCGCGTGTCGCATCACCTCTGACTCCTCGGCGGCATATGCCAGAATGCGCTTGCTCGCATGAGCCAGCGGAATGTCCGTCTTCTCGGGTAGGGGTTCGCGGCCAACGGCAGGCCCTGCGCAATTTTGTTGCGAACGGTTTCGAGTTTGGCGAGATCAGCTCAGCTCGGACGAAGAGGAGAAGCTTACAAATTGCTGGCGAGGCTGGACGAAATAGCCAAGCAGAAATATGTCCCCTCAATCTATAAGGCGTTCATCTATGCCGGCCTTGACGACAACGACCAAGCCTTCGATTGGTTTGAGAAAGCTTATAGAGCGTCCCAGTTACCTGATCTACTTGAATGTTGAGCCGTCGCTCGATAATCTGTGTTCGCCTTCAATGCCCGAAGCGAATCGAGAATGTGCCACGGATCTCGCCGATGTGCTTCACGCGGCCATGGAAGCGCGGCGCGCCGAAAGAAGCCGCGGGCGTGTGACAGTTTACAAACCGTCACGTCTAAGACTTAGGACGGCGAGTATGCTGGATTACTCCGGTTTCACGAAGCTTCGAGGAGAAATGAACGGCGGATTAAAATGTAGCGCCGTCGCGAGAAGGACTTGAAATTTGGCAAAAGGTAGTTTAGGATTGAACTGCGTGACATACAGATTCCAACTCGGTAGCGAACCAAAAAATTCGCTGTTGTGCGTCAATCATGATGCGCGTGAGGTGACCTGACCGTCTTGGAATAACAATCCGGTTTCAAGAAGGGCGGCCACCAAAAATGGCCGCCCTTTTTGCGTTTATCGGGAAAGAAAGGGACTGACGGACTTGCTCTGTATTGGAGCACGATGCTCGAAGTGTGCCCGCTGGAAGGCGCGGGGCGTGGTCTTTGACAACCGAATATAAGTTTTTGCGGGCGTGGTATATAGGCTGTGCCCTGGGCCTCCAACCCAGAGAAGAGATTTCGATTATCTCCGCCCGCTCCAATTTCTGGATCGCGCACAACGCTGAAACCCGCTGTGCGCTCCAATTTCTGGATCGCGCACAACGCTGAAACCCGCTGTGCGCTCTGATTTCTGGATCGCGCACAACTCTGAAAGGCGCTGTGCGCTCTGATTTTGACCCGCGCCGCCTATACAACTGGACTTAGTTGATAGCGCACAACGGACTTACGAGTGTGCGCCGAGAGACGCCGGCGGCGCGGGTAGGCGGGTGTGGCCTATTGGCTGGGCATCCGATCGCCAGTCCGGTTAACGGAGTTCGATTCTCCGCACTCGCTCCATAAGTGACGCAAACGCCGGAGTAGCTCAGGCGGAGGAGCGCCGCACCCGTAATGCGGAGGGCGGGGTTTCGAG
>QHXU01000424.1 GCA_003223065.1 Acidobacteriota bacterium
TCCGCTACGCGATCGGGGTCTGTTTCCTGTTCCAGGCCCTGATCGGAGGGGCGGTGATGCTGATCGGCCTAATGATGCGTGTACTGTTCCCGCACCTGGCGTCCGTCGACCAGACCAGCGCGGTAATGGCGTTGAACCTGCTCTCGCCAATCGCGGGCTCGTTGTTCATCGTGGCCATGATCTCGGCGATCATGTCCTCGTCAAATTCGATCCTGATCGTCGCATCTTCGGGTCTGTCTCATGACATTTACGGCAAGCTGATCCGCCCCCAGTCCTCAGACCGGCTGCGGCTGCTGCTAAATCGCGTGAGCATCCTCCTGCTCGGCGCGTTGCCGGTTTGGTTCGCACTGCAGCGCTTCACCGACGTGCAGTCGATTGTGGTCGTGGAGACCAGATTCATCGCTAGTTTCTTCTTCGTACCGATCGTCGCGGGACTTAATTCCAAGATCGGGACTCCGGCCGGCGCGATTGCGGGAATGGCCGGAGGCTTTGCGGGCTGCCTGGCGTGGAGCGTTTTGGCGGCGGACCGTTTTCCAAATATTGACGCGGCTGAAGTGGGAATCGCGACGAGCGCGATCCTTTATTTCGGGGTGAGCCGACTGAGCCGAAGCGCGCCGCCGGAGAACCTGGACCTTTTCTTTAAGCGGCACGAGGCGATCAAGACCGGATGAATGCTCACGCGATCCTCCTGTTTGCCGGCCTGGCCGGCGCCGCGGCTGCGGCAGATCTCACCCTTGCCGATTTCCGGGCCGAAGTCCAGTTCCGCGATAGACGGCAGTCAAAAGTCGCCGCCACCGTGCGGCTCAAGGGAGAGACGGGCGGCGCCATCGTGCGCCATACCTTCCTGATTTATGATGGACGCCAAATCGAAGCAGTGCGCGCCAAAGAACCAAGCGGTCTACTGCTCTCCTGTGAGTCGAAGCGTGCCGGTAGAGTGCTCGAACTCGCTTGCCCCGCGCGGCCGGCGTATCAGATCTTCTACTCTTTTGAGACGGCAGAAGTACAAACGCGAGTGCCGCTCCCGGTCCCGGACGTCAGGACGCCTTCGGGAAAGCGGGTGGTCGAGATCAGGGTCAAGCTGCCGCCGGGTGAAGTGGCATCGCGAGACACATTCCCCTTCTTCGCGTGGCAAACGCCGGAGCAAGGCGTCGCTCACATCGCCAACGTTCCCTCATTTGTGAGTCTCGCGATCCACTCCGCCGCCGTTGTTTCTCGGTGGAATCAGGTAGCCACCGTTTCGGCGCTAAGTGACGCGGCAATTGTGGTGATTCTGGTTTTCGCCTCAATTATGTGGCGCTGGCAGTGGGGCAGACGGAAAGGGTGATCGCGTGGGCTTTGGGTGGAGTTTTTACGGCTTCTTCTTATACGCGGGCGTGTGGGTGTGTCTCTACTTTCTGCTCGCGCGGTACATGAATCAGAAGGATAAAAAGTAAGGAGAGGAAAATGTGATCGCCATTCGTTTAGCATGCTTGACGCTCGGCCTGATCGGTGCAGGCCGATGCCTTGCCCAGAATCCGGTCATCGCGATTGAGGCGGCCAGACTCATCGACGGAACCGGGCGGGAGCCAATCGAGAATGCCGTCGTGCTCGTGAAAGGCGACAAGATCGAGGCCGTGGGGCGCCGCAACGAAGTGAGCATTCCGGCGGGCGCTCACGTGATCGACCTCGGCAACGACACGATCCTGCCGGGGCTGATCGACGCGCATGCCCATCTCACGGTCCGCCCGGATGTGCGGGGGTTGCAAGGTCAACTTGACGGAATGGCGCAACCCGGCGGCCAGCAGGTGCTGCGAGGAGTGCGTAATATCCGCACGCAGTTGCTTTCGGGTGTCACCACTCTCTACGTGGTCGGCGAAATGCGCAACAACGATGCATACATGCAGGAAGCGGTTCAGGCTGGCATCATTCCGGGGCCTCGCATCCTGCCTGCTGGGGTTTTCATCACGACCACGGCCGGTCATGGACCTCGCGAGTCGCGTGTCACGAACGGTCCCTGGGAGATGCGGACGCTGGTACGGCGCAACGCCGAAAACGGCGCTGACCATGTGAAGCTGACCATTACCGATCGCTTGCGCGCCGGACCACGCTACGGGGCGATGCTCGCCAAGGGAGAATCGAACTTCACGCGCGAAGAGATTCAAGCCGCGGTCGACGAGGCCCACCGCTTGGGTCTCAAGGCGACTGCCCACGCCAACGGTGAGTCGATCCGCCTGGCGCTCGAGGCAGGGATCGATTCCATTCAGCACGGCAACGATCTCACCGAGGAGCTGATGAACCTGTTTGTGAAGTACAAGAAGGGATTCGTCAGCACTTATACGATCACCTTCCAAACCTTCTTCAATGAATGGGGTTTCCTGGACAACGTGGCTGGGAGCAACCAGGACTGGAACAATCATGTCCGCGATGTTCTCGTGCGGGTGCGCAGAGAGAACGCGCCCGTGGAAACCGCGGTCAGAGCCCGGCACAAGGACCTGCTGCAGGCACATCGTAAGGGGATACCCATCGCGGTCGGAACCGATAGTATGTCGGGCCTGCTTCCGCTGGAAATCGAGAATTTGG
>QHXU01000139.1:0-1072 GCA_003223065.1 Acidobacteriota bacterium
AGGAAAGCTGCCCCCATACAGCTCGTCCTTGTTCTCGTGCTGCTTGCGCCATGGCTGTCGGCTGATGTAAGAAAACTACGCGTCAACCGTGATACGCCCGAGGGGCAGTTCCTGGAACTTGTCCAACTCGAATCGGATCCAGCCAAGAAAGTGGCGCTGCTCGAGCAGTTCGTGGTGATGTTCCCGAATTCGGAGCCAGTGGCGTGGGTTTTCGGGGAGCTGCAGGAACGCTATCGCAAGGCGGGCAATTTGGATAAAGCTCTTGCGACGGGCGAAAAGCTGCTTGCTCTCGAGCCCGACAATCTGGACGCGGCATGCCTGAACTGGCGCATCGCGGAAACCAAGAGCGATGCCGATCTGGTGAAGAAATGGTCCGCTGAGACCGCCAGGATTGCCGAGCGCGTCGTCAAGACGCCCTTGCCATCCGATCCCGACGATAACAAAGCAGCGCAGGAGCGCGTCGCCTACGCCCGCCAGTTCGTCGTCAACACGGATTACCAGGACTACATGAAGGCGTTCCAGACCAAGGATCCGGCCGCGCGAATCGCTGCCCTGGAGGAGTTCATTAAGAAAAGCCCTCAAAACCCGTACCTGGATCAGATCGAAATCGCGGAATTCCTTGCTTACCGGGAACTGGGCGATGTGGCAAAAACGCTGGCCGCCGCCGAGAAGATCATCGCGCACACCGATACGCGCGAGGACGCCATGCTGTTCGTCGCTGAAATCTATTTCCGCACGAAGCGGGACCCCAAGCGCACCGTCGCGCTGGCGACAAAGGTGATCGAGCGCCTGAACTCGGCCGCGAAGCCCGAGGAGATGAGCGACCAGGATTGGTCCCGCGCCAAGGCGCAGAACCTTGCGCTGGCGTACTACATCACTGGCACGATTCATTTCCAGTCCGAGCAGTGGGCCTCGGCGGACCGCGCTTTTCGCGCCGCCCTGCCGCTCGTTGGAGACGAACAGCTTCGCGCCAGTATTCTCAATTCGCTCGGCTGGGCCAACTACCCCATGCAGAGCGGGCCGGATGCGATCAAGTTTTACCTCGAGTGCGCGGCAATCGCGGGCCCGTTGC
>QHXU01000139.1:1109-12952 GCA_003223065.1 Acidobacteriota bacterium
TGATCTGTTCGTTCCTGTTTGTTTCGATCATGTGCCTTCCCGCGCTGGCGGCTGAGCCAGGTTTTGTAGACTTGTTCGACGGTAAGGGCCTCAAGGGCTGGACGGCGGTGGGCACGCGCGGATCGGGCTATTTCGTCGAAAACGGAATGCTCGTCTCGGCACCTGATTCTCACGTCAATCTTTTCACCGAAGCCGAATATGACAATTTCGTGCTTCGCTTCGACTTTCGATTGACGGAGGGCGCCAACAACGGTATCGGCATCCGGGCTCCGCTCGAAGGTGGCACGGCTTACGCCGGAATGGAAATCCAGATCCTGGATCACGATGCTCCGGTATACCGGGGCAAGCTTCGGCCCGCCCAGTATCACGGCTCGATCTACGACCTCGTGCCTGCCAAGACGGGATACCTTAAGCCTACCGGCGAATGGAACGAGGAAGAGATTACCGCTGACGGTCCCCACATCGTCGTAAAGCTGAACGGCACGGTGATCGTGGACGCGAACCTCAATTCAATCACCGATCCCGAAGTGCTGAAGAAGCATCCGGGCGTGAAGCGTACCACCGGTCACATCGGCCTGCTGGGTCACGATTCGCGGGTGGAGTTCCGCAATCTGAGAATCAAGAAACTGTAATCGCAACCATCGCGATTTCAGTGGAATACGCGGTCCATCCACGCGCGAATGATGGGCGTCGAGCTGGATGGAAACCTGTGCCCGCCCTCGATCAGGTGGAACTCGACATCGGCCGCGTGCCTACGCAGCCGGTCAGGAAATCCGCGCGCGACGTCGGCGGGAAAGAACTCGTCCTCCGAGCGGGCGATGTGCAGGATCGGGGCGCTGACAGGATGATACTTGTCCTCCTCCCAGTCCTTGGGAACGCCGCCGCAGATGCCGATGATCCCTCCCGCTTCGCCCGGATGCGTTCCGATCAGACGATAGTTCAGCCCCACCGGCTGCGAAAAGCCCATCAGCAGGGTTCGATGCGCCGGGATCGAAAAGCGGGCGCGAAGCTCTTTGGCAACGGCCTGCACTATCTCATGGTGAAGGCGAATATTCAGTTCAGGGTGGCGGCGCGTGCCCCAGTTGTATCCGACCTCGTCTGAGGCCGGATTCCCCGAAAGATAATGCTGATTCGGGCCGCGCAGGCTTGCTACGATGCACTCCTCGCCGACGGCTGGCACCGAAAGCCGCAGCATGACATCGGGATTCGAGCCGAAGCCGTGCAGGGTGAGCACCAGGAGCGTCCCGCTGTTCACGCTGGGGGGTGTGTGGAGCAGGTAAGCTGCTTCCAGATTTACGTTTACGAAACCCAAGCTTCACCATCATAATCTGCCGGGGATTTGCCGATAGGGAAAGGAGAACACTTGTATTGGGGGGAAGATGGCTGAGCAGTTGAACGGAACCACCCTGGAACTCGAAGTTGCGTTGTCGCGCGTGGGCGGCGATGCGGAATTGCTCAAGGAGATCGCCTCTCTATTTCTCGAGGAGTACCCCAAGGTCTTGATGGACCTGCGCGACGCATTAACCCGGGAGGATGGGAGATTGCTCGAGCGCACGGCCCACGGCTTGAAGGGCTCGGTTTCGAACTTCGGAGCCCGAGCCGCGGTCGAGGCCGCATTCCGGCTCGAGAACATGGGGCGGGCCCGGCAGTTCAACGAAGTGGACCGCGCGCTGAACACGCTCGAGCACGCGCTCGCCGCGCTGCGCCCGGAACTCGAATCGTTGTGAGCAGCGCTTTTCGCTCGTCACCCGTCTCACTACCTGCTATCATCTAAGATAAGTTTCAGCAGTTCTCCCCCAAGGCATGACGACGGAAGTCAGAGAAATCGTCTGCGCGCACAGCCCGGACTCCGATGACGCCTATATGTTCTATGCGCTCGCCACGCGCAAGATCCGGTCCGTGGTGGTCCAATTCCGGCACGTGCTCGAAGATATCCAGACCTTGAACCAGAAAGCCTGCATGGGCGAGTACGAGCTGACCGCCATTTCGTACCACGCCTACCCGTTCGTCGCCGGCAACTACGTTTTGATGTCGGCCGGATCGAGCGTAGGCGACGGGTATGGCCCGATGGTGATTGCCTCGCGGCCGATGGCGCCGGAGGAGCTGAAGGGCAAGCGCATCGCCATCCCGGGAAAGCTCACAACGGCGTACTTGACATTGCGTCTCATGCAGCCCGACTTTGTGGCCGTGGAGCTTCCCTTCGACCGTATCCTCGAAGCCGTGCGCGGCGGCAAGGTCGATGCCGGTCTGGTGATCCACGAAGCGCAGTTGACCTACGGCAAGAAGGGATACCACAATGTCGTGGATCTGGGGCGCTGGTGGAAGAACACCCATGGCCTGCCGCTGCCCTTGGGCGCAAACGTGCTCCGACGCGATCTGGGCGCCGGTCTTTCCTGGGAATGCTGCCGCCTGGTGCGCGAAAGCATCCGCTATGCGCTCGAGCATCGCGAGGAATCGCTTAATTACGCTATGCAGTTTGCACGCGACATGGAAGCGCCCCTGGCGGAGAGGTTCGTGGGTATGTACGTCAACGATTATACGCTGGATTGCGGGGAGCTGGTGCCCAGAGCTGCGCAAAAGCTGCTCGATATGGGGTACGAAGCCGGCCTGATCCCGCACCGCGTTGAGCTCGAGTTTGTTCGGTGAAGACAACCATATTTCTCTTTCTTGTAACGACGCTTGCGTTTTCGCAGGAGCCCGCCGCTGACGCCAAACAACGCGCCCGCAACGTGCGAGAGCTGGCCAAACAGGGCGAAGATGCCATTCCGAAAATCGCGCCCTATATTACGGACCCCGACCTGAGCGTGCGCCTTGAAGCCGTCAAGGCTCTCGATGATATCGGCGGTCCGAAAACCGTGGATCCGCTGATACAAGCGACCCGCGACAACGATCCCGAGATGCAAATACGCGCGACCGACGGTCTGGTCAATGTGTATCTGCCGGGCTATATCAAGACCGGACTCAGCGGGTCTCTGTCGCGCGCCGGCAATGCCATCAGGGCCAAGTTCACCGACACCAACGACCAGGTGATCGACGCTTTCGTGCAAGTGCGTCCGGACGTAGTCGCGGCTCTGGGCAGATTAGCGCGCGGCTCGGCGAGTGTCGAGGGCCGCGCCAATGCGGCTCGCGCGGTTGGAATCCTCCGGGGGCGCGCCGCGATTCCCGATCTCATCGAGGCCCTGCACTCGAAAGAGGACCAGGTGATGTACGAGTCGCTGGTCGCTTTGCAGAAGATTCGCGATCCCTCGGCTGCGCCGGGCATTGCATTTCTGCTCCGGGACCTGCAGGAGAAAATTCAGATCGCCGCGCTCGAGACCACGGGCGTTCTGCGGAACAAGGACGCTGCGCCCGACGTGCGCGACGCGCTGGAGCACGCCCGCACGCCCAAGGTGCGCCGGGCGGCTCTGGCCGCTCTGGCCATGCTCGGCGTCCCGGCAGACCACGACACGTTCGTGCGAAACCTGGCCGACAAAGATGACGCGATCCGCGCTGCCGCGGCGGAGGGTCTGGCCCGGCTGAAGAATCCGGCCGACCGAACCATCCTCGATAGGGCGTTTGCCGACGAGCATAAGATGAATCCACGCCTGTCGGCGGCGTTCGCGCTGGTGTCGCTGGGGAATCTCGATACAGGCGAATTCAGCCCGCTGCGCTATCTGGTGAACACGCTGAATGTCAGATCGTATCGCGGAGTAGCCATCGCGTTTCTTACCGAGCTGGCTCGCGAGCAGAAAGTCAGGGAGGCAACCTACCCGATGCTGCCGCGTGCTACGAAGGACGAGAAGATCCAGCTCAGCATTGTGTTTGCGCGTTCCGGAGACCGTGATTCCATCCCATATCTGGAAAAACTCTCCGTCGATCCTGATAGGGAAATCGCCCAGGAAGGCCTTCGCAGCCTGCGCACACTCCGGGCGCGGCTCCCGTAAGACAAGGGCGAAATTACTTCGCTTTCTTTTGCTTCTGCTGCCCGACGCGAATCTTGAACTGCTTCTGCTGCGATTCCTGGTAAGCCTTCCAGTCGTACCGCTGGCTGGCGTCGGAAAGATACTTGTTCACGTCGATATTCTTGGGCAGCACGGCCATTAGCGTCGCGCTCATCGATCCGTCAGGACTGGTGATGCGGTACCGTTTTACGTTCGGAATAGACATTACGAATTTCAGGTTAACATAGAACCACATGACCAGCATCCCGGTGGGACTCAACGGAGAGCATAAGCAGCGCGTCTCACCCGATATCGCGGTCGATTTCCTGGGTTTGGAACAGGCCCGCGTACTGGGGACGCCGTTCATGATCATGTTGATCGAGATGACGGCGCGCAACACGCTGCTGCCTCTGCTGGACCCCGGTTACGATTCGGTGGGCACCGAGGTCAACGTGCGCCATCTCGCCGCCACACCTCTCGGTATGGAAGTGACATTCAAGATCGAAGTGATCGACGCCGCCGACCGCATGGTCCGCTTCAAGGTGGAAGCGTTTGATGAAAAAGAGCAGATCGCCGACGGAACGCACGCCCGCTTCATCGTCCACGTGGAGCGCTTCGCCAGGAGGTTGGCGGAGAAGCAGGCCTAGTCACAACCGAAGAACCATGTGGTCCTGATCCACATAGTCCGCGCCCACCTTCAAGGCGTTGGGTTCGTGCCCGTAGGTCTTGAATCCCAGCGACGAATATAGCCGCTGGGCCGCGCACGGGCCGGCGGCAACGCTCAGCGTGATTTGCTCGAGACCGGGCTGCATCCGGGCGATACGGATCAGTTCGGCAAGCATGGCCCGTCCGAGGCCTTTTGAACGCCATTCCCCGGTGATATAGACCCCCCAAATGTGACCTTTGTGCATGGTCTTCAGGTGGTCCTCGCGCACGAAGCCCGCGGTCCCGATCAGCCGGCCCTCGACAAATGCTCCCACCACGAAACGGCTGGCCCTGGAGCCTGCGCGGAGGCGGTCCGCAGCGGTCTCGATAGTTGTCGCCTGATGCTCCTCGGGAGATGAGGCGAAGGCGATAGGTTCCCGCTCCAGCGCCTCCAACCGGATTTGCCAGAAAGCCTCCGCATCACTGTCGGTGAGCACCCGGATCTCCATGGGTTACCGTTTCAACGGGTCGTCCACCCAGGGAGGCGTTGCCTCAATCAGCCTGCCCAGTTCGGGCTCGAGCTGTTCCATCTTCCGCTTCATCTCCCAGGCAACTTTGCGATAGCTGAAGTGGCCCTTGACTCCGCTCCGCAGCCGGGCGATGTACTCGGCCTCCGCGAAATCCATTTTGAAGAGAAAGCGCGACCGAGCGCCGAACGGCAACAGATAATGGGCGGCTGGTTCAGGAAGGCGCGCCATCGCGGAGAATGCGCCTGACATCGCCGTTTCGTAAAGCTCCTTAAGACCGCTCTCGGCGATCGCATCCGGCGTGTCGTATCCCAACTGCCCGCGATATGCCTGCCGGAACTGCTGGCATCTTCGATGCCGGTGGAGATCGCGATACGCTCCGATGTCCATGATGATGTCGAAGGCGTAAAGGCCGCCGCGGAAGCCGCGCAGCAATTCATCGCGGCGGGTGCGGGAGCGCAGCGCAACGTCGATCACTTCATTGCGCCGGGGAGCGCCCCACTCGCGCGCCATTTCGTACAGTGCACGAAACGGGCGGTCCGTCACAGGATAGAGGAGCGTGGCAGTGATATCCGCGTGCGTATCCGTGGGCCGGACCATGTCGACCAATTCGAATAAGTGGGCCCCGTCTTCCTGGACCGGCGGGAGATTCTGGCGCGCCCAGCAGGCAAGGTCGCTGCGGGCCTGCGCGGTGTGCTCGTCGGGATCGACGTGCCTCGCCAGCGTCGGCGCCAGCGGTTCGTTCGCGGAAGAAGTCTCCCAGACACACTCGGGCGGCGCGGCGCAGGCAGCCCCCATGTCGTCAGCGATCTCACGCACCTCGGCGTATTCCGAGGTTTTTAGCCGCCGGATCTGCCGTTCGAGGGTGCGGATGCTCGTCACCTGCCCGGCGCCGGTCGGGATCCCGAAAAAGAGCAAATAGCGAGCCACGTCGAACGCGCGCGCGGCGATGTTGCGCTTGTAAACGTCGGCTTTCATTTCCTCGGGACGTGGGAGGCGATCGGCCAGGAAATCAAAAATACGGCGGTGAATTTCTTCGTAAGCGGCCAGCAGCTTTCGGGCGGCTGCGGCGAAGGAGGCGGCGTCATCGCCCGTCAATTCCGGCGGCGTCACAAACCCGGAGCGCGAAAAATCCTGGTAGCGCGAGGATCGCGCCTGCCCGTCCCAGAGCTGCTCATCCTCGATCTCCGTGGCGGCCAGTTCCGAAACGCCTTCGAAGCACAGAACCACGTGGCCTAGATCGGCGATGGAGGCGTGACCATACTGGAAATAGAAACTCTCGAGGAACTTCGCCGAGTCGTGAGTGCGCACCCACTCTATCGAATCCCGGATGGAATCAGGAGAACGGCTGTAGCGCGCCAGCGCGTACGCGATCTTCTCCGGGGGCATTGGCGAGATGGCCAGTACGCGCGGGGATTTCTCAGGCATGAAACGGTTATGATAACTGGTTCTGTTCCCAACATGAAAATCCGTATCAAGAAACTTCATTCAGACGCCATACTGCCTTCATACGCCCACGGGGCGGAGGAAGATGCGGGATTGGATCTGCGCGCTCTCGAACGTGTGGTACTCACGCCCGGGACGGCGCAGGCGGTGCCCACTGGGATCGCGATCGAGCTCCCGCCGGGCCTTGAAGCGCAAGTCAGGCCGCGCAGCGGGATGGCCCTCAAACACTCGGTCACGGTGAACTTCGGCACCATCGATCCCGGCTATCGCGGTGAGATCCGTGTCGTCATGTTCAACCTTGGCCGCGCCGATTATGCGGTCGAGAAGGGAGACCGGATCGCCCAGCTGGTCCTGGGGCGGTATGAAGCCGTCGAGTGGGAAGAGGGCGAACTGGGTGACTCGGCACGGGGCGCTGGAGGTTTTGGGTCTTCCGGCCGATAACTGTTTGTAACGTTTCGACAGCCGGAGGTATCTTTACTTGACCATGAGAGGCTTAACGATTGTTGTAATGGGAGTTTTGGTGCTGGCATTGGCCGGCTGCGAGAAGCCAGCAACACAAATGAAATCAGATTCCCCGGCGTCGCCGGCCGCTGCGCCCGGAAAGCCGGAAGCTACGCCCGGGCAGCCCGCCGCGGCGGCAAATGCCCCGCGTGTGCCCGGAATGCACATTCCAGCAGGAACCAGGCTTGAGGTGCGCGTCGACAATGCATTATCGACGGCTCGCAATCGGGCCGGCGACAAATTTCAAGCCACCCTCGAGGCGCCGGTGGAGGTACAGGGGCGCGAGGTGCTGGTGCGCGGAACGCGGCTACGGGGTCACGTGTCGACGTCACGGCCATCGGGACGAATGGAAGGACGCGCTGTAATCGGGATCACCCTGGATGCGATCGAGCACCGTGGTGAAACCGTGCCGATCGTGACTTCGATCGATACCCGGCAAAGCGAAGCACACAAGAAGCGCAACATAGCGATGATCGGCGGCGGCGCCGGCGTCGGAGCGCTGATCGGAGGACTGGTCGGCGGGGGAAAAGGCGCTGCGATCGGCGCGGGCGCCGGGGCGGCCGCCGGAACCGGTACGGCCGCGGCGACCGGGAAGAAGCAAGTCGAAATACCGGCGGAGACGGTCTTCGCCTTCAAGCTAAAGTCTTCGGTGGAGCTACGGAACTGAGGAGGCTCGGCTCGCCGAAGCGATAAAGCGGGTCGAAATCACCGGGACACTAATCAGGTTCGCCGGTCTCGCTCGCCAGGCGGCTCGCCAGAGGACGATCCTGACCAGCGTATTTATTGCCCGCCTTCTTCCGATATGGAACCGCGACGCGGGACGAAAGCTGCTCGAACGTGAACGAGCAGATGCGCATGCCCGGATAGAGCGCCACCGGCATCCGGCCGAGGTTGCTCAACTCCAGCGTCGCCTTGCCGGTCCAACCCGGGTCGAACAACCCTGCCGTGCCATGCACGATGATGCCGATCCGGCCCAGGCTGGAGCGGCCCTCCAGCCGTCCCAATACATCGTCGTCGAGCTCCAGCGTTTCTTCTGTGATCGCGAGCGCGAACTCGCGCGGCTGCAGGATGAACGGCTCGCCCGGTCCGACGCGTATGGTTCGCATCAGGTCCTGGATCGCGGTGCGGTCTTTCAGGTCGATGTAAGAGTGGCGGCTGTGCTCGAAAACGCTGAATTCGCAGCCCAGCCGGAAATCGACTGAGCAGCTCCCCACTTGCTCCGGCGGCAATGGCGGAGTGATCTTGATTTTTCCCTGCTCTATGTACCGCTGGATGTCAATATCGGAAAGGACCATAGTCTTCCTGTCTCGACGCAAGCCTGGAGGCTTACGCTAGCGCGTATACTTTTCCATCCACGCCAGGATGTGTTCTATCTTGGCGATGTAGTGGCTGTTGTGTCCCCGAATCCCGTGAAATTCGTCGGGCACACGCACCAGCACCGCCGGCACTTTCTGCGCCTTGAGCGCGAAGTACAGCTCTTCGCTTTCGGCAATCGGCGTGCGCAAGTCGGACTCGCCGGTGATGACCATCGTCGGCGTCTTGAAATTCTTCGCAAAGAAGACAGGCGAGTGCTCCATGAACTGCTGCGTGTTTTCCCAGGGGAGCGACTTCATCCATAGCGCGGAGTGCGTGTAGCCGCCATCGGCCGTGCCGGCCTGAGTAATCCAGTTCGTGACCGGGTACTGCGAAACCGCAGCGGCGAAGCGGTCGGTGTGGCCGATCACCCATGCGGTGAGCAATCCACCGCCGCTGCCGCCGGTGACGCAAAGCTTCTTCGGATCGACGTAGCCTTTCGCGACCATCTGGTCGACGCCTTTCATCAAGTCCGTGAAGTCGTCGCCCGGGTATTTGGTGTGGATGATGTTGCCGAACTCCTCGCCATAGCCGGTCGAGCCGCGCGGGTTGGTGTAGAGCACCACGAATCCGCGAGCCGCCTGGATCTGCATCTCGTGATCGAATCGGACGCCATACATGCTGTGAGGCCCGCCGTGGATGTCGAGAATGAAGGGATATTTCTTCGAGGCATCGAAATTCGGCGGCTTGATAATCCAACCCTGGATGTTGCGGCCGTCGAAGGAGTCGTAGGTCAGCTCCTCGACCGGCCCGAGCTGATATTGGGCGAGCAGGCTGTCGTTGACCGAGGTCAGCCGCGTGGGCGGACCCTGGCGATCGGCGGAAAGCGCGACGAGGTCGCCGGGTTCTGTCGGCGTTGAGCGCACGGTCGCGATCATCGCGTTCCTCGCAATCGTGAACCCCTCACCGCCTGGCCCCCCGGCGCCCAACTGCTGCAGGCCGCTGGTGATTGCCTTCACCTCACCCGTGTCGGCGGCAGCCGAATAAACCTGAGTGTTGCCGTGATCATCCACCAGGAAGTAGATCATCTTGCCATCCCATGACCAGTGCGGCGAACGCACGTCACGATCGAGCGACGCGGTGAGATTCTTTTGATTGCTGCCGTCCGCGTTCATCAGGTAGAGGTGATTCACCGTGTAGCTCTGAAATTTCCAGTCGTGGCCGAGGTAGGCGATGCGCTTGCCGTCCGGCGATGGCGTGGGACCCTGGTCCGGACCGCGCCGTGTGGTCAACTGCTTCACGGAGCCGTCCTCCACCTGGTAGGCATAGATGTCGGGGCCCTCGAGCGAATACTCCGCGTCTGGAATACGGTTAGTGGAGGTGTAGATCCATTTGCCGTCCGCCGACCACGCGAAACCACCGCCGGCCGGTCCGCCACCCCCGCCCCCGCCATGGTTATAGTCGCCGTTTGTGATCTGGCGCGGCGCGCCGCCGGTCGAGGGCACAATGAAGACGTGGGTGTAACCGGGTTGGATGAGTCCTTGCCCGTCCTGGCGCCAGCGCAGTTTGGTCACGACGATCGGCGGATCAGCCCACTTTGCGCCGGGCGGCTTCTCCGGCGTCCGGATCGACCAGTCAGGCTTGGCCGGAACGCGCGCCGTGTATCCGATCCACTTGCCATCGGGCGACCATTCGATGCCGGAGGGAGCCTGTTGCAGATCGGTAATCTGGGTCTCCTGCCCGGTGTCGAGCCAGCGCACGTGAATCTGGGTCTTCCCGCTGCGGTTGGAAAGATACGCGAGGCGCGTGCCATCCGGCGAAAGCCGCGGCGAAGTGTCGCGATACGAACCGGTCGTAAGCGGCCGGTTGTCCTTGCCGTCGCTCGATACGATCCAGAGATTGCTGAAGCGCTGGTCCACCATCTTGTCGCTCCAGCCGAGCACGTAGATTACGCTTCGGCCGTCCTTCGTGATCTCCGGATCGCTCACCGCGCGCATGTCCCAAATCGTGTTTGTGTCGAGTCCTGCCTTGGCGCCGAAGGCGGCGCTGGCTACAAATAGCAGCAGTCCCAAACTGCGCATAGGTCTCCTCCCTACTTCGAATATTCTTCCCATAATTTGGCAAGGCCGGCTGATTTCGCGTCGCCGGGATGAATAATCACCCGATAGTGAAGCACGAGCGAGCCGCCGGGCTCGAGTGTGAGACTGCCGTCCTGCGATTTATCGCCGGTGAAAGCTCCCAGACCGAACGGATTTGCGGCGAACAACCCGTATCCCCGCACGTGCCAGCGTGCACGGCGCTGATTCGCAGGATGATCGAAAATGGCGATGCCAAGCTTCTCTCCTTCGATTTCGCCGAAGTAATCCACCCAGTTCGATGGTTTGCCCCAAACCGCTTTTTCGTGTTCCATTCCTTCGGCGTTGACGATCGTGCCGGGAGGGCCGGGCAGCGCTCTGTCCGGCTTTCCCTTTTCCTTAATGACCTTGTCCTCCTGGAGCGCCGGCGCGATCCGGATGCCGAGCGTTCCGTCCTTGGCGTCGCTGAAAGTGACCTTCGTGGCCGCGGTGAGCGTAATTGCAAAGTCGATGATGCGCAACGTTGGATGCGCGAAGAAGGTCATGACGCGCGACTCATCGAGCAGCTTCGCGCCTTGCGGATCGAGCCACTGGAGATCGGCCGTGATGCGGCCTGTCGAATGCCCGGACTTGGCCCGGAGGTTGGCAGCCGTGATTCGGCCACGCGGCGGCGGCGCCTTGTAAGAGGCTTCGTTATTCCAGAAATCGACGCCGTTGACTCCCTCATGTGCGAACCACAGGCCGCGCTGATGCGGGTGATCTGCCGGCTCGCCTTCCACTCTTTCCATCGGAAAGTGGCGTGTCACCATTTTGCCAGAGGCTGACCGCAGCGGCCACAGATAAGGCTTCATCGCCTCGCTGCCCTTGACGACAAAATCCGTAAATGGCCTGCCGTCAATTTCGACGCGAACGCGCTCGGCTTCGGGAGTGATCTTCACTTGCCCCAAAGCGGCGGCGGAGAACAATATCAGGGTCCATAGCAGCTTCATCTGTAGCAGTACATCACAAAAACCGGCTGCCAGGTGACAGGTCCGCGCTGCCGGTAACGCGAAGCCAGCAGACCCAACAGGCCAGAACCGGCACCTCCGGAATCACGTTAGCGTCCGGCTCGAGCGAAATGCGGGAGCGCCACGTTGATCCCTCCCGCCGTTCAAAATGCAACACCATCCGGTCTTTGCCATCCTTGATCCAGAATGCTCCCGCTCCGCTGGCTGACGCGACGAAGTCGTAAGCCGGCCCGCTTGGGAATTCGATCCGGTTCGGTGAATTCAGGCCGCGCGCGACGACGTTGTCGTCATCGTATACCAGCGTCTCGTGAGCCGTATAGCGAAACCGCAAGCGCTGCCCGGCGGTTTCGGCAGAAGCCTGCTGGGTTAGGAGGAACCCGCGGGCGTCGAAACGCGCCATTACCCCATCGGCACAGGTCAGCTCATAGA
>QHXU01000420.1:0-1263 GCA_003223065.1 Acidobacteriota bacterium
TCGATTCCACGTAGCCCTCCACTCCCGAAATCTGGCCTGCAAAAAAAACATTCGGCAGCGCGCGGAGTTGGAGCGTTGGTCCGAGCAGCGCCGGCCCGTTGATATACGTGTTTCGATGCACCTGCCCATAGCGCAGGAATTCGGCGTTTTGGAGGCCTGGAATCATGCGCAGCACTCGCGCCTGCTCACCAAAGCGCATGTGATTCTGGAATCCAACCAGATTGTAGCTGTCCGCCCGCGCGCTTTCCTGGCGAAGTTGCACGACGGCGTAAGGCCGCTTCCCCGTCCGGGGGTCGATGAGGCCCACGGGCTTCATAGGTCCGAATCGCAGGGTGTCGCGGCCGCGGCGCGCGATCTCCTCGATCGGAAGGCAGGCCTCGAAGTAACGAATGTGATCTTCCGGGATGTGCGCAGGAACAGTGCCGGCCGCCAGCACAGCATCGACAAACGCCTCGTACTCGGCCTTGTCCAAAGGGCAGTTGAGATAATCGTCAGTGCCATCGAGGGACTTTCCGTAACGCGACGCACGGAATGCGATCGACATATCGATCGAACCGGCCTCGACAATGGGGCTGATGCTGTCGTAGAAGAACAGCCGCTCGAATCCCGTGAGGCGCGCAATTTCGCGGGCCAGCGCGTCGGAGGTCAGCGGGCCGCTGGCAATGATCCAGATCCGCTCCGCACTGATCGCCGTGACCTCCTCGCGGCGAATCGTGATCGCCGGCTCGGATTCGATCGCGCGCGTGATTTCCGCGGCGAAGAGCTCGCGGTCGACGGTCAGCGCATGGCCCGCAGGCACGCGCGTGCGCGACGCCGCGGACATGAGCAAAGACCCGAGCCGCCGCAGTTCTTCCTTAAGCAGCCACGGCGCGGTGTTTTCCTGCTCGCTCTTGAGAGAGTTGCTGCACACGAGCTCTGCCAGCGCGCCGGTTTTGTGCGCGGGCGTCTGCCGCTCGGGGCGCATCTCATACAGAATCGCTCGTGCGCCGGCGCGCGCCACCTGCCAGGCCGACTCGCAGCCTGCCAATCCGCCGCCGATGATGTGTATCTCGCGCAAACCTTGGGCTCCTGCCTTCGGACTCCCGTCTCCTGTATTCTTTCTTATTATGATGAACCGCCGCGATGTCTTCCGCTCCGCTGCCGCTTTCACGGCCGCTTCTTACTCCCGCGTAATGGGCGCGAACGACCGCGTCCATCTTGGCCTGGTCGGTTGTGGCGATCGAGGCACCCGTGTAATGGGCCAGTGTCAGAAGAACACCGCGG
>QHXU01000420.1:1327-1900 GCA_003223065.1 Acidobacteriota bacterium
CGACGCGAAGAGCTTCACCGATCACCGGAAGCTGCTCGAGATGAAGGAGCTGGACGTGGTCCTGATCGCGACGCCGGATCACTGGCACGCCCGCATCACCATCGACGCGCTCAATGCCGGCAAGGATGTGTACGTCGAAAAGCCACTAACACTCAAAATCGAAGAGGGCCCCCCGATCGTCAAGGCGGCCCGCGTGAACGACCGCGTGGTTCAAGTGGGAATGCAACAGCGCTCGGGTCCGCATTACATTCGCGCGCGCGATGAGTACGTCCGCGCCGGCAAGCTGGGCAAAATCACTTTGGCGCGAACCTGGTGGCACGGAAACACGTATCACCTTCGGAAGGCGCCGGCCTCTCTCGCGGCGCAACCGTCGAATCTCGATTGGGCGCGCTTCCTGGGGCCGGTGAAATGGCGCGACTACGATCCGCAGCAGTATTACAACTTTCGCGCCTATCTCGATTTCGGTGGCGGGCAGGTGACCGACCTGTTCACGCATTGGATCGACGTGGTCCACATGTTCATGGACCAGGACAACCCAATCTCTGCCGCGGCCGCGGGAGGCATCTATCACTA
>QHXU01000420.1:1909-3302 GCA_003223065.1 Acidobacteriota bacterium
CGGACGGCGCCGGACACAATCAACGTGCTTCTGGAGTATCCGGCGGAATGGACAGCGACGTTCGAAGCGACGCTCGCCCCCGGCATCAAGGGCGCAGGCGTGGAAATGTGCGGCACCGAAGGCCGGCTCCTGATCACGCGCGCGCAGTTCGAATTCACTCCGGCGGAGAAAGGCGCGCAAACCGAGATCGTCAAGTCCGAGCACGACCAGACCATCGACCACGTCGAGAATTTCCTGGACTGCGTGCGCACCCGCAAGCGGCCTAACGGCGACGTCTACATCGGACACCGCTCGGCGCAAGCGTCGCACCTGGGCAATCTCGCATACTTGCAGAAGCGGCGCATCAAGTTCGATCCGGTGCGAGAGGAAATTCAACCGCTATAGCCCGGGAAAGGGGGACTGATGTCCTCTGCCGTTGCGCGCGCGGGACCGATCACGTCGACCGAGCGCGTTCTCTATATAGATATCCTCCGCGGCATGGCGCTGTTCGGCATTCTCGCGGCCAACATGCGCGGGTTCAACGCCCCCATGGAAGTGTACGGCAACATCAAGGTCCTGTTTCACGGAAGAGCGGACCTGATCGCGCAGGCATTCATCGACATCTTCATTCAGGGAAAGTTCGTCAGCCTGTTCTCGTTCCTGTTCGGGCTCGGATTTGCGGTGCAAATGATGCGCGCCGACGCCCGCGGCGCACGATTCATGTCTTTCTACCCACGGAGGCTGATGGCGTTGGCGCTGTTCGGACTGATCCACGGCATCCTGATCTGGGCTGGCGATATTCTCCTGAGCTATGCGATCACGGGCGCTATGCTGCTCCTGTTCCGCAATCGCCAACAGAAGACCGTGCTCATCTGGGCGGGAAGCATCCTCGCGGCCCCCATGGTGATCATCTCCGGCTTTTACATCGCCTACATCCTTGGTGTCCGGCGCGGCGGATTGGGCGAGGAGCATAAAACGGACATGGCGAAGGTCCAGAACATTATCAACGTGTATGCTCACGGCACGGTGCCGCAAATGTTGCGCGAGAACTGGATCGTCTGGAAGGACTCGCTCTATACTCTCGCGTTCTCGATCGTCGTGCTGTGTTTGTTCCTCGCCGGTTTGTGGGTGTGGCGATCCGGGATCGTGGAGCGGCTGGCCGAGTACAGGCCCCTGCTCAAGCGCGTTTGCTCGGTGTGTTTGCCGCTGGGCCTGTTGCTGAACGCAGCGGTCGTGCTGCGGCCGTTCTTGATTCCGCCGGCCCACAAACCGACCTTTATCGGCTGGCTGGCGAATGTAGTGAGCATCCCCTCCTTGCCGCTGCTGAGCTTGGGCTACGCCTCGGGACTCGCGTTGCTGATCCAGAATGAACGCTGGCGCGCGCGCCTGAAGCCGTTCGCCGCCGTGGGGCGCA
>QHXU01000420.1:3540-6804 GCA_003223065.1 Acidobacteriota bacterium
GCGTGCTCGAGCCGTAGCTCGACGGAACGGCTAACGCGGAACCGCTGACTTCATTCACGTACACTTTCCGAAGTTGCAACTCGTCGATGTAGTGAAGGTCGTCGGCTATGAGCGCATAGTAATCGTAGCCTTTCGCTGGTTTGTCCCGGCCAATCGGCTTAAGCCACTCGATCCCCAACACCTGCCGATAGTAGTCGAGCGCCATATCGAGCGGAAAGCTGGCCGCCAGGCGCACGGGCCGGCTTCCGCCGCCATGCATCTTTCGCACCAGGTTTATCATGTCTCGGCTCCCGGCATCGTAGCGCCATTCCGCGTAATAGCGAACGTCGAACTCGGAAGCGAGGGCCACCGCGAGCACCACCAACGCAGCCGTCCACAACCAGGCTGCGGCGCGAGCCGGAGATCGCAAAGACCACAGCCAGCGGCATGCGGCCAAAAAACACAGCGGAACCAAAAACAAGAAGTACAGCCCCATCCGCGTGACCGGATAGACCTGACCAAACAGGTGATGAGTAGCGATGTTGAAACCCGCCGTAAGGAATAAAGTCCCGGCGGAGATCAGCCCGGCATCGCGCACGGAATCGGACTCCAACCCAGGTGCGGCTCGGCATCGCCGCCAGAACAGGACGGCAGCGGCGGAAAAACAGGTGAAGAAAAGGGCTTGCGCGACCCGATATCCCCACGGATAAAGCACTGGGTAATAACATCCGCGATTCGCGATGAAGTCGCAATCGTGATAGCGCAGCGACGCCATCAACAAGCTGGCCGTCATCTCGAAGAGATTGTCTGTGCCGACATAAAAGGTATTCGGCCGGATGTGACTCAACGGCAGTACGAGAATCACCAAGGCGACTGCCAGGCCGGGAGCGGCCATGCGGTACAGGATCTTCTTCGCTCGCTCAAGCAATGGCAACGATGAATTCCGGGAGCAAAGGACCGTTCCCGCGATCAGCACCGCGAGAGCCGACGCGGGATATACAAACGTGAGATTGCAGGCGACGCTCAGCGCCAACAGGATCCCAATGCGCAAAAGCACTCGCGGTTCCTCAACCGATGCACACAACGCCTCGGACATAGCCCAGCTGAAGAAAGCCAGCGCCATCCCATATCCTCGCGCGACCGACATGAAATCGAGAACGAAAGGATTGATGGTCAAGAGCGTGACCGAAAGCAAGAGCAGGGGCGTCGTTCCAAACCACCGCCGGGAGATGCGGTAGACCGCCGCGAAATACAGAATGCAGGCGGCGAGCGACGGTATGCGCAAGGTGATCGCGGAGATGCCAAGCGCCTTCACCGAGGCATATGTCAGCCAGGTGTGCAGAACGTGGTAGTTCGCGTCGAAGGTAGTGAACAGAATGCGGGGCTTACGGCTGAGAAAGAGACGGTAGGAAAAAGCTTCATCGCACACGACGGCCTGCGTCAGGGCGCGATAGACGTTGACCGCGAACAGCGACACCAGGAAGACAACCGCCAGGCGGGCCACCCAGCGCGAACTCGGCGCCAACTTCAGCGAATCCACGAGCGAATCGACTAAGTCTCCCGATATTCTCCGAACACCTGCCGCAGGCGGCCGGAGATTTCGCCCACGGTCGCGTAGGCTTCGCATGCCGCAAGGATGCGCGGCATCAGGTTATCGCTTCCTCGCGCGGCCTGTTCGAGCGCATTGAGCCGGTCTTCTACCGCGTCCTTCGAACGTGACGAGCGGAGCTCCCGTAACCTCTCCACCTGCGTTCGTTCGAGCTCCGGATCCATGCGGAACGTAACCGGCGGAGTTTCGTCCTCCTGCCGGAACCGGTTTACCCCGACGACGACTGTTTCCCCGCGCTCGATCGATTTCTGGAACTCATACGCCGCGTTCTGGATCTCGGCCTGGATGAACCCGTTCTCGATCGCTGCGAGCGTGCCGCCCATGGCGTCGATGCGGCCGAGATAGTCCTGGGCGCCGCGCTCGATCTCATCTGTCAACTGCTCGATGTAAAAGCTGCCGCCCACCGGATCGGCCACGTTGGTGACGCCCGTCTCATGAGCGATGATTTGTTGCGTGCGCAAGGCCAGCCGCGCCGATTCTTCAGTCGGCAAGGACAAAGCTTCGTCGCGAGAGTTCGTGTGCAGGGACTGCGTACCGCCGAGCACGGCCGCGAGCGCCTGCAAAGCCACCCGCACCACGTTTACATCGGGCTGCTGCGCGGTGAGGGTGGACCCGGCTGTCTGGGTGTGGAAGCGCAACATCATCGATTTTGGATTGCGCGCGCCGAAGCGGTCTTTCATGATGCGCGCGTAGAGCCGCCGCGCAGCCCGGTATTTGGCGATCTCCTCCAGGAAATTGTTATGCGCGTTGAAAAAGAAGGAAACTCGCGGCGCGAACGAATCGACTTCCAGCCCCGCTCGCACGGCAGCTTCGATGTAGGCGATCGCATTGGCAAGCGTGAACGCCACTTCCTGTGAGGCGGTCGAGCCTGCCTCGCGGATGTGATATCCGCTGATCGAAATCGTGTTCCACTCCGGCAGTTCGGCGGCCGCCCAGGCGAAGAGATCCGTGATGATGCGCATCGCGGGACGCGGCGGATAAATGTATGTGCCTCGCGCGATGTACTCCTTCAGAATGTCGTTCTGAACGGTGCCGGAGAGCTTGCGGACGTTGGCCCCCTGCCGCCGGCCCGTCAGCACGTAGAGCGACAACAGAATCGCCGCCGTGGAATTGATGGTCATTGACGTGGTGATCTGATCGAGCTTGATGCCGTCGAGCAACCGCTCCATGTCGGCAAGCGAACAGATCGCGACTCCCACGCGCCCTACTTCACCCGCGGCCAGCGGATGATCGGAATCGAGCCCCATCTGCGTCGGCAGATCGAAGGCGATCGACAGTCCGGTGGTTCCCTGCGCGAGCAGGTAGCGGTAGCGGCGATTGCTCTCCTCGGCGGTGCCGAATCCCGCGTATTGCCGCATGGTCCAGAGGCGGCCGCGGTACATATCCGCGTAAATGCCGCGCGTGAACGGATAATGGCCTGGAACTTCACTCATGGACATAGATCACGAGCGTGAGATTTTCCGGGCGCGCAGGAAAGAGGTGATACCAAAGTACACCATCAGACCGGCGAAGCTGAACGAGAGGATCACGCGGAAGAAGCTCCCCGGATCGCCCTCAAACTGGCGCAGGGTACGGATCGCCGAGGGAATAGCCCAGATGGCCAGCACCAGAAAGACGAAGCCTATGATTTCATTCCAGAGTACCAGCAGCGGGCGCATTACGCCGGGCAGAACGTG
>QHXU01000420.1:6818-9083 GCA_003223065.1 Acidobacteriota bacterium
TTACGAAACATTGGCCGGTCCGCTGATATACTCATCCTAACAAACGGATTAAGAACAAGCTTTCGATTATCCCGGGAGTAGTCACTTTGAGGCGGAATAACCCTTAACGAACGATATGGAACCTAGGGCCAACTGAGGCAATCCATAGGGCTGAAACCCCGTGGTCAGTCGCGGCATCAGGTGTTATGCTTAAGGTGGAATCGCACCTCGGGTGCGCGGAAGTGATGGCCAGTTGCTTTTGAGACGCAGGCGCGCGGTCGAGCGGCGAACCAAGGAGCAGAAAAGAGGATCACTTGGAAGATCGATTAAAAGAGCTCATGCAGGAACTCGGCAACGCGATTAACGAATCGCTGTCGGATTCCGATCGCATCGCCGCCGCCATCGGCGAGATCAAGCGCGCTGGCTACGACGTCTTCCTGGTCCTGGAGGCGACCATCGGTTTCAATAAGCGTGAGGAAGCTGAAGAGACGGAAGAAGGTGAGACAGTCGAACTCGACTCGCCCCCGGAAACGGGCCGCCGCAAGGTCGGAAAAATCAAGCTCACCTCACAGGACCAAAAATTCCTACGCGCCTTGAAGATCGCCATCGACGAGGAAAGCCGATAAGTTCCAGTACTCCTGTGCTCATGCAGGTGAGTGAGCATGGTGTGCCCCCCGCGAATTTTCTTGGGCGCGAGCCGGGCTCGTGCGATACTACCTAACTTATGAGTCCTTCGCTTTTTCGTTTCGCAGCCGTGGCATCCTCGGCCTTTCTCGCATTGTCTGTATTCGCGCAACAGCCCTCCGCAAAGACCCCAACGCCTGTAGCTGTCATTTCGGGCCAGACCATCTATGATGCCGACCTGCTGCCCTTAGCCCAGCCTCAACTCCGGCCGCTCCGCAACCAGGAGTATGACATCATGAGCCGGGCGCTCGAAAACCTGATCAACCAAAAGCTCCTGGAAGCCGAAGCGGGACGAAAAGGCATCTCCACTGAAAAGCTGCTCGAGCAGGAAATCGATTCCAAGGTGAGCGAGCCGTCGGAAGCCGAGCTCGACGCCTTTTATCTCGGCCAAAAGGACCGCTTGAACCGTCCCTTCACGGAGGTCAAACCGCAGCTTAAACAGGCCTTGCAACAGGCCAGAATCCAGCAAATACGGCAGGACTATATCAAGCGGCTGCGGGACAAGGCCGACGTCAACATCCTGCTGCGTCCTCCCACGGTCGAACTGACGTTCGACCCCAACCGGCTCAGGGGAAATCCGCGCGCCCGGGTGACCATCATCGAGTTCTCGGACTTCCAGTGCCCTTACTGCAAGATGGCCCAAGCGACGCTCAAGCAGGTCCTTGAGAAATATGATGGCCGCGTAAGGTTGGCGTTCCGCGACTTCCCGCTGCGACAGATCCACGCGCAGGCCCAACTCGCCGCTGAAGGCTCTCGCTGCGCCGCCGAACAGGGAAAATTTTGGGAGTATCACGATCAGCTCTTTGCCAGCTCCAAGCTGGATCGCGCCGACCTGGTGGAGCAGGCCCGCAACCTGAAGCTCGACGACAAACAATTCGAGTCCTGCCTTGCCAGCGGCAAGTTCCGGGGCGCGATCGAGTCCGATCTCCAGGACGGTTCAAAAGCGGGGGTCTCCGGAACCCCGGGGTTCTTCGTCAACGGAGTCGCCTTGACCGGCGCCCAGCCAGCCGACGCCTTTTACAAGATCATCGATGCGGCGTTAGCGGCAAAGCCCTGACTTGGTCGCCGAAAGGTGAGCGGTGTGATCGTTTCACCGCTCACCCTACACCTTCAGCCTAGGGCAAACAGCCGTCCCTCCTAAGGTCGCTTCCGAATGGTTAGGACCAAATCACCAAAAGTACTATTGTCTTGTGATTTGTGTCCCTTGACTTGAGAAGCGCTCTCTATCTCAAGTTCTCAACCCAGGTCCTCTAAGCAGTTGGCGTTTTGGTTCTAGAGCTTCCCCGCCCTCAGTACTATTTGCCAATATTTTCAGGCAAAGGGCCAACTCCTCTCTGCTTAATCGGCGCCGATCAGGTTGATTAGCAGCGTAATTTCGGGGCTGACGTGTACGAAAGGAGGCTCATGAAATTCTTAATCCCCTCCAAGCCCACAACCAAGGAGTATCGCTATAATGTTCAATTCAATACGGCCTGCTGGTCGTGTACCGGTTAGATTACTGGCTCTTGCCATTGTCTTCGCCTCGCTGGGAGTAGCTCAGACCTCGGAGTCCCTTCGCCGCGCCACTCCCGCTGTCCGCCGGATCGAATCGGGTGATGTCCT
>QHXU01000420.1:9262-9723 GCA_003223065.1 Acidobacteriota bacterium
TTCAGCAGCGCCCGCGGCAGGCGCTGTCGCTGGCGTTTTCGGCGGACCTGCTGGCGGACCTTGCCTCGAGATTTCCGGAATCCGCCTCGCTGCTGGAAACACAAGGAACGTGGCAAGGGCCGGTGGAGTACTGGATTGCCGATTATCCAGACGGCAGCCACAAGACAGTCCGCCGGTTGAACCTTGATCAGGAAACGGTGGAGCTACAGTTCTCTGGTTCGGAACCTGCCGGGCTGACGAGTGGTAGTTTGCTAGTGGCGGAGGGCGTCCGCCTGGGAAATGTGGTTGCGGTTTCCAGTGCCAGTCTCCCGGCGGAAACGACATTGCCTAAAACGAAATCCTTCAGCGCCTTCGATGGGAAGGTTTCCACTATGGCCGTGACGATGTCGAGCACGACAGGTACCCAGGCCTGCAGCACAACGGGCGTGCAGAACACCGCGGTGCTGCTGGTGACGTTTCCG
>QHXU01000416.1:0-562 GCA_003223065.1 Acidobacteriota bacterium
CTACGGCCCGCCGCTGGCGCGGTGGTGGCGCGGGCGCCTGCGCGTGCGGAGGCTCCAGCGCGGCGAAGGCGAAGCGTCCGACGCTACGCTTCTATATCACCGCATGCTGGGACTGCTCAAGAAGCGCGGCATCCAAAAGCCGCCCTGGCTGACGCCGGCGGAGTTCGTGCGTGTACTGCCGGCATCGGAACTGTCGCTGCTCGTTGACGATCTCACCTCGGCGTACAACGAGTTTCGCTTCGGCGGCCGCCGGGATGTTGCTCCGCGGATGGTGCTTCTGCTGGACCAGTTAGAGAAGCTCTAAGCCGAACTCGACCAGCCTACGCTGTCCGTATGTGGGACGATTTGAGTCGAAAGCGGGCGGGCGTTCTATCAAACCCTGCCCGGACGCCTTGCTATCAGTCAATTTCCGCTTGGCATGTAGGTTGCTGCACTAACACAAAAAGAAATGGTGAGCCTGTTCGGCGACTTCCGGTACGGCCTTCGCATCCTGGCAAGGAATCCAGGTTTCACGACGGTAGCTGTGCTGACATTGGCGCTGGGCATCGGGGCGAACACAGCG
>QHXU01000416.1:604-8287 GCA_003223065.1 Acidobacteriota bacterium
GCCGATCCAAGCCGTCTGGTTGCGTTCTATCGGAGCCAAAAAGCCGACGCGTTCGACACGATGGGTTACCCGGATTATGCGGACTACCGGGATCGTAACCAGTCTCTCTCGGGTTTGGCAGCGCACAGCCCGGCAGCCCTCAGTTTCAGTTACGGGACGGCGGAGCGGGTTCGCGGAGACGCGGTCAGCGGCAATTACTTTGAAGTGCTCGGCGTGAAGCCGGCCTTGGGCCGCCTGCTGCTCCCTGAAGACGATAGCGGATCCCGGGCAGTAGCGGTGTTGAGCTATGGCCTGTGGCAGCGGAAGTTCGGCGGAGATCCCAATGTCACGGGCGCCAGGATCGCGCTGAACGGGTTCCCGTTCACGATCGTCGGCGTGGTGCGGAAGGAGTTCAGCGGCACGGTGACCGGCGGATCATTCGACCTCTGGGTTCCGCTTTCAACGCAGCCGCAAACCATGCCCCGGTTGTCCGCAGGCATTTTGCGCGATCGTTCCGCGGGGTGGCTGTGGGTCTTCGGCCGCCTGAAGCCGGGCGTCGGGTTCCAAGAGGCGGAAGCGGAGATGAAGACGATTGCGGGCCAGCTCGCGCAGGAGTACCCCATGTCAAACGCGGGGCGTTCGATCAACCTGGTGCGAGGCGTGGGCCTGTACCCCGACGCCCGGGAGGAAGTGAGCGGGTTGCTTGGGCTGTTGTCTGCCGCGGTTGCGCTGCTGTTGTTGATTGCTTGCGCCAACGTCGCGGGCCTGTTCATGGTGAGGGCTCCGGGGCGGCAGCGCGAGATTGCGGTACGCCTGGCGGTAGGAGCAGGCCGCGGCCGCATCATTCGCCAGCTTGGGGCTGTTTCTTTCCGGATGGGTGACGGAGCTCATCCTTTCGTTCCGGCTGCCGGCCATGGGCTTCCGCAGGCTCGACGTGGGCGTCGACGGGCGAGTGCTCGGGTTCACGCTGGTTGCATGGGTGACGATAGGCCTGCTTTTCGCATTGATGCCCGCGGTGCAGTCTTTGCGGCTCGACTTGACCGGCGCGCTCAAAAACGGGGCGCCCGGCGGCGGGTTCCGGCGGTCGCGTTGGCGGACCGCTCTGGTGGTGGCGCAGGTCGCGGTTTCGTTCATTCTTCTGGCAGGCGCCGGGCTCCTGCTCCGAAGCCTGTACAGGATCGTGACCTCCGACCCCGGTTTCGAAACCAGGAATATCGCAATGACTTCGATCGATCTGACCGTCCACCGCTATTCGGAGGAACGCGGTGAAGCGCTGTACCGCCGGTTGTTGGAGCGCCTTTCGGCGGTACCGGGCGTTGCTTCGGCCAGCCTGGCGTGGACTGTTCCACCTCAGGATTTGAGCGGCCGTGCTTCCATCTTCTATCCCGGGCAGGAGCCGCCCCAGGACGTGCTTCGCCTCAAAGAGTTTGAAATCGGTCTCCGTGTTGACATCGATCCCATCGCTCCGCATTACTTCCGAACGCTCGGAATACCTTTGATCGCGGGACGGGACTTCACAGAGCAGGATCGTGTGGGTGCGCCCGGCGTCGTGATCCTGAGCCGCAAGCTTGCCGAACGGCTCTGGCCGGGCCAAACATCGGTCGGGAAACGAATCTCATGGCCCACTTTGCATGGTCCGCCTCGCGCGCCGGTCGAAGTGATCGGCGTGGCGGCCGATACGAAGTACCGGACGCTCACGGGCGAAGCTCCGCTGCTGATGTATGCGCCGGTGCTGCAGAATTACGACGGCCGGACCACCGTCGTGGTCCGCACCGCGGGTGATCCTCGCGGGGCGATCGCGGATCTTCAGCGCGTGCTGAGCGACGCGGACAAGGACCTGGCTGGGTTTGCGCCGCAAACGATGAGCGAGCACATCGCCGAGTCGTTGTGGCAACAGAGAATGGCTGCAAGCTGGATCGGCGCGTTCAGCCTCATGGCGCTGATTGTGGCCGCGGTCGGGCTTTATGCGGTGATCGCGCAGTCAGTCGCGCAACGGACCAGAGAAGTCGGGATCCGGATGGCGCTAGGCGCTGCGCCGGGCTCGGTGGCGGGCCTGGTGGTGCGGGAAGGAATCCTCCTGGCCGTTGCGGGCCTGGTGATCGGAGTGCCGGTGGCCCTGGGATTCGCGGGCGTCGTGCGGCGGTCGGTGGCCGGCGTGAGCGACATGGAGCCCGTGAGCTTTGCAGGAATCGCGCTGCTGCTTGCGGCGGTGATGCTTGCGGCGTGTTGGGTTCCCGCGCATCGGGCCGCGCGGGTGAATCCGATCGAAGCTCTGCGATGCGAGTAGGGACCGCGCCCGGCGCTCAGAAGTCCAGAACGTCGCCGACGCGGAGGTGGTCTTTCGCCGCTACTCCCGCGTTCACCTCCAGGACGAACTGCGCTTTCTCGTGGCCGCCATAAGCCGGGCAATCTTTCGGGCTTTTTGACGGACAGGGCGGCGTATTCGCGGAAATCTCTACAATGCGGTGACGGCGGTCCATCCAGATGATATCGAGAGGAATCTTGGTCTGGTACATCCAGTAGGCGAGGTTGGCCTCGGATCGGTAGACAAAGAGCATGCCGCGGCCGGCTGGGAGCGCCTCGCGGAACATCATGCCGCGTTCCAAGTCCTCTTTCCGACGCATCGTCTCGGCCATGATCTTCGTGCTGTTCGGGAAGGTGATCTCGGTGGCGCCGATGTCCTCGACGGCAGTAGGCTTCTCGCGGCAGCCAGTGACCAGCACGGCGATAAGAGCCGAGCAGGCAAACGCGGCGCATTCATTAGAATGGTAACTGCATTGCGCTCATTCCTCCAGCGCTGGCGCTTGACGCTCGACATGATAAAGTTCGAGCACTCCGTCTTCGCGCTGCCGTTTGCGCTGACCGGCGCGCTGCTGGCCTGGCGGGATGAAGGCTTCGTTCGCGAAGGACTTTGGACCAGGCTGCTCTGGATCGTGGCCGCGATGGTGGCGGCGAGATCAGTGGCGATGGCGTTCAATCGCGTGCTGGATGCCGACATCGACGCGCGGAACCCGCGGACCAGGTCGCGCCACCGCGTGGGGCTTCATCGCGTTCTGGGGCTTGGTGTTCTTCTTCGCCGCGCGGGAGTTGAATCCGCTGTGCCTGAAACTCGCGCCCGTCGCGCTCGCGATCGTGATGTTCTATTCGTTCACCAAGCGATTCACCTCGCTCTCGCACCTCGTGCTTGGATTCTCGCTGGGGATCGCACCTGCCGCCGCGTGGATTGCGATGCGAGGCGCGCTTGATCCGCGGATTCTGTGGCTGACCGCTGCGGTGTCAGCGTGGGCGGCGGGATTCGACATCATCTACGCGTGCCAGGATTACGCGTTTGATGTTCAGGCGGGTCTCTACAGTTTGCCCCAGCGCTTAGGCATCGGCCGCGCGCTGTGGATCTCGCGGAGTCTGCATGCCGGAATGCTCATATCTTTGTTGATGCTAGTGAGGTCTTTCGCGCTCGGCTCGGTTGCGTTGGCGGGAGTGGCGGCGGTCGCGGGACTGCTGTTGTGGGAGCATCGGCTGGTGCGGGCCGACGACCTGTCGCGTGTCGATGCCGCGTTCTTCACGATGAACGGCTACGTTAGCGTGATATTCTTTGTGTTTTGGGCTGCGGACATTTTTCTCAAATGACACCGGTGTTCGAAGACACGCGCCTGGAGCCTGTTCTGCGGAAAGTGAACGAGGGCCAGCGGCTGAGCTTCGAAGACGGCATCACGCTGTACCGTTCGCCTGATTTGCTGGGCGTTGGCTGGATGTCGAACGCGGTGCGCGAGCGCCTGCACGGCAATACAACCTACTTCAACGTCAACCGCCACATCAATCCAACCGACGTGTGTGTCGCCAGTTGCCGCTTGTGCGCGTTCGGCAAGCGAGCGAAGGACCCCAAGGCGTACACGATGTCTCTCGAGCAGGTCTGGGAGACGGCAGGCCGCGGCTGGAGCGAAGCGGTCACCGAATTTCACATCGTCGGCGGCCTGCACCCGGAATTGACGCTGGATTGGTATTGCGAGATGCTGCGCGGCCTGAAGCAGCGCTTCCCGCAAGTGCACCTCAAAGCCTTCACCATGGTCGAGATCGGATACCTGGCCCAGCGAACGAAGCTGAGCGTTCGGGAGACGCTGGAACGTTTGCGGGAAGCGGGAATGGATTCGTTGCCGGGCGGCGGCGCCGAAATTTTTTCCGAGCGGGTCCGGCGCATCATCTGCGATCACAAGATTACGGGCGAGCAGTGGCTGGAAGTGGCGCGCACGGCGCACCGGCTGGGGCTGCATTCGAATTGCACGATGCTCTACGGCCACATCGAGACCGAAGAGGACCGCGTGGATCATCTGCTGAAACTCCGCGCGCTGCAGGATGAGACGGGTGGATTCGTCACCTTCATTCCGCTGGCCTTTCATCCCGACAATACGCCGCTCCAGCATGTGCCGAAGACCACGGGCTTCGCCGACATCCGCGAAGTCGCGGTGGCGCGGCTGCTGCTGGACAATATCCCGCACATTAAGGCGTACTGGATCATGATGACGCCGAAAATCGCGCAGATCGCACAGCGCTTCGGCGCCGACGACATCGATGGCACGGTGGTCGAAGAGAAGATCTACCATGACGCGGGCGCCACGACCAGCCAGAATTTGCGGCGGAGCGAACTGCTACGGCTGATCCGCGAGGCGGGGCGCGAGCCTGTGGAGCGCGATACGCTCTACCGTGCTGTGCAGCGCAGCGAGAACGTGTTTACCGTGTTGGTTTAGAGCCGTCTTCCTCGAGGACCTCGTCCAGAATCTTCACAAAGAATTCTGCGTCTTGGTGTGTGAAGACGAGAGGTGGACGGATCTTGATGACGTTGTGATGAGGGCCGTCGACGCC
Source organism: Acidobacteriota bacterium (assembly GCA_003223065.1). Taxonomy (GTDB): domain Bacteria; phylum Acidobacteriota; class Terriglobia; order Bryobacterales; family Bryobacteraceae; genus Palsa-187. The sequence continues at coordinate 5,441 of QHXU01000416.1, forward strand.
GGTGAGAATCCCGCGGTCGCGTAACCGGTTCACGACGTACGCCGCCTGGCGGGCAGCCGGCTCGATCGTCTCGCGGTCGAGCACGAACTCAAGGCCGAGGAACAAGCCGGCGCCGCGCACATCGCCGATGACGGGGTGCTTCGGCATTAGCGTCTTCAGCCCGGACATCAGCAACGAACCCACGGATCGCGCGTTCTCCTGCAGGTGTTCCTCCTCGAGAACGTCGAGCACCGCCAGCCCGGCCGCGCACGCCACAGGATTCCCGCCGAACGTGCTGAAAAACTCCATGCCGTTGTCGAACGAGGCCGCGATCTGAGGAGTGGTGATCACGGCCGAGAGGGGGAATCCATTGCCGATCGGCTTGCCGAGAACGACGATATCGGGTGAGACGCCTTGCATCTCAAAGCCCCAGAACCAATCGCCTGGCCGTCCGAAGCCGACCTGAACTTCCTCGGCGATGCACACGCCGCCCGCACCGCGAACCTGCTCATATACGTCATGCAGATATCCAGGCGGGAAAACAATCTGGCCACCAACGCTGGGCAGGCTCTCGGCAATGAAAGCCGCAATACCTTCGGTCAACTCAGCCACGCGTTGTGCGTACTTGCGGCCGGCTTCTGGATCGTGACGCTTGTAAGGCCCGCGGTAATCGTCGGGAAGCGGCGCGATGCGGACCCACGGCTTCCGGCCCTGGCCGCCCGGGCCGTTGAATTTGTACGGACTGATATCGATGAGGCCGGTGGTGTGGCCATGGTAGGCGGTGTCCAGCACGATCACATCCTCGCGACCGGTGTGCGCGCGGGCTAGGCGCAGCGCCAACTCATTCGCCTCGCTGGCGGAGTTGAGGAAATAACAGATACGCAGCGTCTCGGGCAGGAGACTCGACAGCCGCTCGGCATAGCGCGTGATGTTGTCATGCAAATAACGGGTGTTCGTGTTCAGCAGGGCCATCTGCCGTTGCACGGCCTCAATAACGCGCGGATGGCTGTGTCCGACGAGCGGTACGTTGTTATAGACGTCGAGAAAAGCGCGGCCGGTCTCGTCATACAGATACTGCCGCCACCCGTGAACGATCTTGAGCGGCGCCGCGTAGCTGACGCTGAGATTCGGGCCGATGCGTTCGCGCCGGGCGGCAAGCGTCTCCTCTTTGGTTGGTTCGGGCGGCGGGAATCGGTCTGCCGGAATTGCCAGGCGGAGGTTGGGGTCGGGCGAAAGCGCCCGCCACACCTCCCGCTGGACGGCAAAGGCGACACCCGGGAAATCGCAATCGAGTTCGAGAAGATCGGTGATCAGTTGGAAATGCAGATGCGGAGGCCAATCTCCGTTCTCGGGCGGGGCGCCGACCGAACCGATCCGTTGCCCGCGGGCCACGGGCTGGCCGGCGCTGAGTCCCAGGAGCGGTCCCAGGAGCGAATCCGAGCCCAGGTGGCCATAGAGCGTGAAGAACGGCACGCCATCGCCGGTCTGGTGCCGCAGAATGATAACCGGACCGTAATCGAGACGCCGCGCATTATTCGCGAAAGCATGGACCGTGCCCGGGAGCGGCGCGCAGACCAGCGTTCCTGCTTCCGCGAAGAGGTCGATGCCGATGTGGATCGTCCTGCGTTCGTCGGTCGGATGCGGCCCCGAGGCGTAAAAAGGCGCGGTGTAGAGCAGGCGAGCCTCGTCATAGCGTCCGACGCCGACTTTCGCTCCCGCTTCGCGCATCGCGCGGAACAGGGTGTCCGTGAGCGGGCCCGTTTCCTGCTTGCTCGGATCGGCTCCGAGCATCAGGCTTCCGGCGCTGAGATCGAAAACGATACTTGGCGCGGTTTGCAAGTCGACGCCGGCGAGCGGGGACGCGGCCCTCTGCGTTTTCAGCCATTGGACCACTGACTGCGCGTGCGGAACCGGCGTCAAGCCGCAGGCGTGGCGGAGAGTGTAATGTGCGAGGCGCCATGGCACACGCGCCAATTTTTCGAGCGCCTTCCAGCCTGCATCCTCGCTGATCGTGATGTATGGGTCGCCGGCGCGGAGCGTCTTCAGATAGGCCGAGTTGGTCAAGCTCACCGCGAGACGCGTGCAAATCAGAGGAAAGATCAGCTCGATTTCCTGCTCGGTCAATGGGTGCGCCTGCTGATAGCCGGCGGCGACGTTCGAAATCGCGGAGAGCGGGTCGCGCGCGCCCATTGCGGCATAAGCCGACGCGATGGCGACCTCAGCCACAGTGGCGGTGTAGTGCACATCGCCAAAGTCGATTAGGCCGGTGACTTCATTCGCGCCCACCAGGAGGTTGTGATCATTGGCATCGCCGTAGATGACGCTGTGCCGCAAGCCGCGAAGGACCGGCTCGATCTCTGCGTCGTATTTCGCCAGGACGTTCTCAATCAAGGCGCGGCGCGCAGGCTCCGCGATGTGGCACAAATAGCCGCGAATCCACCCCGCGCGCGCGAGGTCCCATTTGAGCTCGCGATGAGCCCCGGGGTGATCGAACCCGGCCAAAGTGGCGTCGATTTGGCCCAGGAACCGGCCGAGGCTATGCAGCATATCGGCGGTGCGCGGATTGGTTTCGGCGAGTGATCGTCCTGGCAGGTACGTCAGGAGCCAGACTAGCCTTCCGTCTGCGGTTGCGATGAACTCGCCCTTGCGAGTCGAACATACGCGCGGCACCGGAAAGGCGGAGAGACGGCGCAGCACCTGGCATTGGAGCTCTACCAGATCGTACGGGGAGGAGTCGCGCATGACCTTGAGCACGTACTCGGAGCCATCCCCGGCGATCAGATGAAAGTTGTCGTCGAACTCGCCGGGCAGAGGAGTTGCGGTGGCGGTAATGCCGTACAACTCGCTGGCGATCCGCTCCGCTAAGGA
>QHXU01000416.1:8350-10361 GCA_003223065.1 Acidobacteriota bacterium
TCCCGAGAACCACGCCAGAGCGAGGCGCGTCCAGCGCGCCGGCATGACCGTTTTGGGTTGAGTCAGGGCCGCATCCGGTTCGTGCGAAATCGTGAACTCGCAGTGGCTTTTGATTGAGTCGATGGAGCCGTCGGCTTCGCGCACGAAAAAGCCTGCTTTCGCGCCGGCCACCACCAGGGCCACGGCCACGTTGCAGCTTTCGAAGATCTCCAGATCGGGTTCGGTGAGAAAGACTTCTCCCCGGACACGCACGAAAAATATGCCCACCGGTTCGAGCCCCGGACGGCGGCGCGTCCCGAGCACGCATATCTCGCTCCCGTTTCGAAATCCCCACAGAACCCCGCCGGCGTTTGCGCGGCGCAGTTCCCGCAGGAGGGTAGTCGAATACTCGATGCGCACGGGACTCGGGGGCGGGGCCCACGTGCGCCAGTGTATAGGCTGCATAAGGCTGACAGGTTACTCGGAGGTGTAGTGCCGGAGTATCACTAAATTTCTCAGGTAGAGGATCACTTCAGAAACCGGCCTTTAATAGGCGTCGTTTCTCTCGGGTAGCGCTCGGCGGCGGCTGGCCGGCGGCGGCAGCGAAAGTACGTTCGTGGCATGAGACAGAAGCTCAGCCGCTATGGCTGGATTCCGGATTTGCCCGATGCTCGCGACCATCTTTTTAAGGCGCCTCGCAAAGCGGGCCCGCTGCCCTCGTCGATGGATCTGCGAAGCGGGTGCCCGCCGGTGTACGACCAGGGAGGACTCGGGAGCTGTACTGCGAACGCGATCGGCGCGGCAATCGAGTTCGACCAGCGAAAGCAGGAATTGGAGCAACGGTTTACGCCGTCGCGGTTATTCATCTACTATAACGAGCGCGCGCTCGAGGGAACCATCAACACCGATAGCGGGGGCATGCTGCGCGACGGAATGAAAACTGTGGCCGCGGACGGGGCCTGCCCGGAAACATTGTGGCCGTATTCCGAGGAGAAATTTGCGGAGCGGCCCTCAGCACTCTCCTACGAGATCGCCAAGACTCATCCGGTTGTGCGCTACAGCCGGCTGGCGCAGAGCCTCGGGCAGATGAAGGCCTGCCTGGCGGCGGGTTTTCCCTTCGTGTTCGGTTTCACGGTATACGAGAGCTTCGAAGGCGACGTCGTGGCGCGGACCGGCGTCGCTTCCATACCGGATCCGTCCGAGACGATCCTGGGCGGCCATGCGGTGATGGCCGTCGGCTACGACGACCAGTCCAGCCGGTTCCTGATACGAAATTCGTGGGGCGCGAACTGGGGCATGGGCGGACACTTCACCATGCCGTACGCTTACTTAACGGACAACAACCTGGCGGATGATTTCTGGACGATCCGGCTGGTGAGGTGATGTGGGCCGGCCGCCGCGGTCACTGCGCCCCGGCTTGGCAGGCTCCCATCGTGTATCGCTGGCCGCAATAGTCCAGAACCAGATATTCTCCTGGGCGCAGGGGGGCTCTTATGTTCTTTGCACGATCCACGACGATGCCCGGATCACGATAAGCCAGTCGAACGATATAGAGCGGATCCCAATCCTCGGGTTGGAATCCATCCCTCAAGAACAAGACTGTGCCGTTCCCGGCCAACGAGGGACGGACGCGGAGCAGATCTTCCTTCAGCGCGCGGATGCGGGCCTGCGAAGGATCGATTCGATCGAATGACCGGTAAGAATCGTGCGATTGGATATTGAAAAGAACATAGGCGGCGATGAGGAACAAACCGACCCGCTCGGGTTCCCAAGTGTTCTTGGGCAAGGGCGGCCGCTTCCATACAGTGTTCCACAGCCATTCTCTTGCGGCTACGAGCAGGCTCGACAGGTAGATCGCCCATCCGGCGAGCGGCAAATACATCACGAAAAAACCGCGATACGTGATGAAATTGACGGGCAGGGGAGAGAGGGTGATCAGGGCCGCGCACAACAGGAGGGGTCTCTGCCGTGTGACTAACGCGATCGCCCACACCGCGGCCAGAATCGCGATGGCTTTCGCCGTGTTCAGGGA
>QHXU01000416.1:10366-10800 GCA_003223065.1 Acidobacteriota bacterium
TGTTCAGGGAGCCCTCGGGCAAGAAGAATAGTTGATCGAGGAAGAGTTTTGTCGTGTGAAGGAACTGATGCAACGAAAAATGCAGAGCGTAGTCGGGCACTCCGGCGAAGGAGCTCGAAGGACCGGTTTTCATTTTGATCGCGACGGCGGTGATGATTGCGGTCGTCCACACGGCGTGCTGCCTATAGAGCGGCGTGCGATGAAAGATCCACTCGTAAACAAGTAGCACCACCGGCAGAGTGCACGCCATCTCCTTCGAGTTGAGGGCGAGTGTATAGAAGGCGCAGAAAATACCCAGGCGCCGCCAGGAGAGGGCGCCGTACTTCGCGCGCGCTGAAATGTAGTAGCAGAGCGAGAGGTAGTAGAAGACCGAGCAGAGCACGTCGTAGATGGTTCCATCGTTCAGATAGATGTCCATGAGCCGGTTGTGAAAG
>QHXU01000416.1:10914-13186 GCA_003223065.1 Acidobacteriota bacterium
ATCCGAAAAGGCAAGGGATGCAGCCCCGCGGAGTGATACAGGAGTCGATAGAATCCCGCACCAAGCGGCCGATACACGGAAGTGAACGGCGTCAAGTTCGCCAGAACAAGCTTGTACAGCGGCAAGACCCAGGCCTGATACATATTCATCAGGTCATCTTCCTGGAAGTAGACGGCGAGGCCTTTCCACGTGTGGCCGAGGAACCAGGCGGCAATGGCCAGCATCAGCACCGCGGATTTCAGGCGATGCCTGTCCATGGCTAACGGGCCGGGATGACCCGGCGGCCTTCGATCTTGAAGCGCCCGGAGAGCACTAGCGCGATCGCTTCGGTGTATATGCGGTGCTCCTCCTTCAGGATCCGGGCAGACAAGGATTCGGCCGTGTCGTCGTCGAGAACAGGGACGACGGCCTGGCAGAGGATGGGCCCGGAGTCCAGGCCTTCGTCGACGAAGTGCACGGTGCAGCCGGAGAACTTGACGCCGTGCTCGAAGGCCTGGTGCTGCGCGTCGAGGCCTGAAAACGCCGGCAGCAGCGAGGGATGAATGTTGAGAATGCGCATGGGAAACTCGCGGATGAAGTAGCCGCTGAGAATACGCATGTAGCCCGCCAGGCAGACCAGACCAACATCGTTGTTGCGAAGTTCGGCCACAAGCTTGCGGTCGTAGATCTCGCGGTCCAGACCTTTCGACGGCAGAACCACAGCGTTGAGGCCACGCTCAAGAGCCGGGGCGATGCCGGGAGCCTCGGACCGGTTCGAGATGACGACCGCGATCTCTGCGTCGAGGCGTCCGGCGGCGATGGAATCGGCGATGGCGAGGAAGTTTGATCCGCGGCCGGAGAGGAGGATTCCGAGACGCCTGTTCATTGATAAACGACGCGGGGGCCTCGGGTGCGGATCACCGTGCCGATACGGTGCCACGATTCCCGCAGCTTGTCGAGTATACGGGCGGCTTTCGGCAAGGCTTGGGGAGAAACCACCAGGATCATCCCGATGCCGAGGTTGAAGGTGCGCCGCCAGTCATCGACCGGGATGTTGCCAAGGCGGCGCAGCAGCTCGAAGATCGGCAGAATGGGCCACGAACCTAGGTCGATGCGCACGCCAAGTCCCTTGGGAAGGATGCGGGGCGTATTATCGGTGATCCCGCCTCCGGTAATGTGTGCGGCACCTTTGATCAGGCCTGCCTGGTGAAGCGCTCGCAACGGCGAGAGATAACTCCGGTGGAGCTTCAAAAGCTCATCGGCGAGGGTATCGCGAAGCCCTTCGAGTCTGGTTTCGGGCGTGTGTCCCGCGACCTCGAACAGCAGTTTTCGCGCCAGCGAATAGCCATTGGTGTGGAGGCCGGTGGAGGGCAAGCCGAGCAGCACGTCACCCGGGCGAATTGATGCGCCCGTGAGCAAGTGCTTACGTTCCACCGCGCCAACGATGAAGCCGGCCAGATCGTACTCGCCGGGGGCGTAGAGGCCCGGCATCTCCGCCGTTTCCCCTCCGATCAGGGCGCAACCGTTGGCCCGGCATCCGCGGGCGATGCCGGAAACGACCTCGGTGGCCACGCCCGCGTCGAGCTTGCCGGTGGCGAAGTAGTCAAGAAAAAAGAGCGGCGCGGCGCCCTGCACCGCGATGTCGTTCACGCAGTGGTTCACCAGATCTTCGCCAATAGTGGAATGGCGGCGGGTAAGGAACGCGAGTTTCAGCTTGGTGCCGACCCCGTCGGCGGAGGAGACCAGGACAGGTTCGCGGAAGCCCCGCAAACGAAAGCCTCCGCCGAAGCTTCCGATATCGGTGAGCACACCGGAGGTGAAGGTGCGGCGCGCCATGCCGCGAATGGCACTGACCGTCCGGTCCGCTTCCTCGATGCTGACACCGGCGTCTTTGTAACCTATCCTTTTTTTCTGCGCCATGTATTTGGTCGTGTCTCGCGGGCTCGCGCGAGAAGCTTTTATAATAAGCGATCGCACTATGAAAAACGTTTTGCTAGCGCTGGCAGTATTTTGCGGATGCGCCGCGGCCCAGACGCCCTCGGCGGTGGCGATTCGCAACGCCAAGGTGGTGACGGTGAGCGGCCCGGTGATCAACCGTGGAACCGTGGTCGTCCGCAATGGATTGATTGAAGCGGTTGGGGAGAACGTACAGATTCCAGCGGACGCGATGGTGGTCGAAGGCGAGGGGCTCACGGTCTATCCCGGCCTGGTCGACGGGCTGAGCACCTGGGGAATTCCTGGAGCGGCGCCGGCGCCTGCCGGAGGCCGCGGCCAGCAGGCGGTGGCGGCGAAC
>QHXU01000417.1 GCA_003223065.1 Acidobacteriota bacterium
CGATACCCACCTGGACCGACCCGTCGCCATCAAGGTACTCGGCGCCGAGGCAGTAGCTAAACCAGAGCGGAAGAGACGCTTCGTGCAGGAGGCCAAGGCAGCCTCCGCGCTGAATCATCCCAATATCGTCCACGTGCACGACATCTCCGATGAGGGCGGCTGCCCTTTTATCGCTATGGAGTTCGTTCCCGGCAGGACCCTGGACGAGCTCGTGCGGCGCAAGGGGTTGCCCGTGAATGAAACTCTCAGATACGCCGTCCAGATTGCGGACGCACTTGCAAAAGCCCATGCTGCCGGGATCGTACACCGCGATTTAAAGCCTTCGAACATCATGGTGATGGACGATGGACTGGTGAAGATCCTGGACTTCGGCTTGGCGAAACTGATGGAGCCGGGCAGCACGGATGAGTTGCTCACTGCCACGATGAATGACGGGCCGCACACGGAGGCGGGCTCCATCATTGGAACTGTCTGTTACATGTCGCCGGAGCAGGCCCAGGGCAAGAAAGTGGACAGGCGCTCCGACATTTTCTCCTTGGGCGCTGTTCTTTATGAAACGCTGAGCGCCCGGCGAGCGTTTCAGGGCGAAACGAGGTTCTCGACGCTCACGGCCGTGGTGCGTGACGAGCCCACACCAATCCGGGGAATCGTGGACGGCATCCCGCACGAGCTCGACCGCATTATCTCCCGTTGCCTGCGGAAAGATCCCGAGCGGCGTTTCCAGAACGCAGCCGATCTGAAGGTAGCGCTCCAGGAGGTAAAGGAGGAATCCGAATCTGGCCAGCTAATCGCGCCTGACGGCTCCGCGTCGTTGCAAAATCGTGTTTCTCAGCTGCTTATTGCAGTTGCCACACTTGTGCTGGTCGCTGTGGCCGCGGCCATCTGGTTCTCGAGTGGGAAGGCTCGTAAGCAGGACGTTGACATGGTGATCACCAGGCTAACTTCGGATGCGGGCCTCACCACGGATCCGGCAATATCTCCCGATGGCAAATTGTTGGCGTACGCCTCCGACCGCGCTGGCGAGGACCACCTCGACATCTGGTTACAGCAGGTGGCCGGCGGCACGCCGATCCAGCTGACCAACAACTCAGTCGATGACGAAGCACCTGCGTTCTCCCCGGACGGCAGCATAATCGTCTTTCGCTCGCAGCGCGAGGGGAGCGGCATCTACATGATTTCCACTCTCGGCGGCCAAGAACGGCTTATCGCAAGAACCGGTAGCGGCTACCGAACTTTTTTTGGAGGCCGGCCGCGCTTCTCTCCCGATGGCAACTGGGTCGCCTACTCCATCGGCGGGGTGCTGACTACTTCCAGGATTTACATCGTGAGCTCTACCGGAGGACGGCCCCGGGAACTAAATTTTCAGGTACCTTGGGCCGCTGGGCCCATCTGGGCCCCCGATGGTAAGCATCTTTTGTTCATGGGCAGCACGGATCCCTCAGGCTATAGTGCATTCGATTGGTGGGTCGGCCCTGCCGAAGGAGGCCTGGCAGTCAAAACCGGCGCAACCGCCGATTTCGAGCGTAAGGGGTTGAGCTTCGACAGAGGCCCTTCTATCTGGATCCGCGATCATATTATTTTCGCGGCAGGATTGGGCGATACGATCAATTTATGGCAGGTTGCGATCAAATCAAAGACTTGGCAGATCAGCGGCCCTCCGCAGCGGCTGACGACCGGCACGGCTCAGGAATTCGGGCCTTCCCTGTCCGCCGATGGGCGCCTCGTCTTTACTACGGTGGCGCAAAACGCGGCTCTGTGGACTTTGGCGATTGACACCAACAGTGGCAAGGTCCTCGGAAAACCCGAACAACTTATTCCCTCGGGTGCCCAGAGCTCGCGTCCCACCCTCTCCTCTGATGGCAAAAAACTCGCATTTCTATCCAACCGGTCTGGCAACTTCGATGTTTGGGTAAGGGACATGGTGACTGGCAAAGAGTCAGCTCTGACCACCAGTTCCTGGAATGAGAGCCACGCTCTGATTTCGCCTGATGGCTCCAAAGTCGTTTATGCCTCGAGTACGGACCGCAGCAAGGCCGTTCTCTATCTGATTCCGACTGACGGGGGCGTGGCTGAAAAGCTCTGCGATCGTTGCGGTTTGCCGATGGACTGGTCGCCGGACAGTAAGAAAGTTCTTTACTATTGGGGGCAGCCGATCCGCCACAGCGCGATCGACGTCGTAACGGGTGAGCGAGTGGACGTGATCCGGCATCCGAAGTATAACTTGCATCGGCCGCACTTCTCTCCCGATGGCAAGTGGCTCGCGTTCCACGTGCCGCTGGGGGCGGAGCAGGGCCGTGCGCCGATTATGATCGCGCGTCTGCACAACGGCATAGCGGTGGGCGAAAGCGAATGGATCCAGGTGACCGACGGCAAGAATATCGAAGCAGCGCCCTGGTGGTCGCCGGATGGAAACCTTCTGTACTTCCTGTCCTGGCGGGACGGGTTCCAGTGCATCTGGGCGCAACACTTGGACAAGGCGACCAAACGGCCCACGGGAGCGCCTTTTGACATTGCTCACTTCCACAGTGCGCGCCACAGGGTTCAGGAATTCGGCTTTGGGCCAGGCGTCGCTGTCGATAAGCTGGTCTGCACGTTGAGCGAGAACACTGGCAATATCTGGATGGCGCAAATGGGCACGCAACACTAGCGCGTCTTCCGAAGGCGTGGACGCGGATCGGAAAGACCTCTGGATTAGGTCCAGCAAACTAGGGCATTGCTTTGTACTCCTGGGCCACCGGAATTACGCGCTCGCGGAAGTCAGTGATCCGCTCCCAGAACATGCCCGCGTCCACGCGTCCGGCGCGCGCTAGCAATCCAAAGCGCCGTCAAAGCCAGTATTACTGGCAGCAAGTGCAAACGGCCCCTTGCCTCGCCGTTCCCATTCAAATCAACACAATCCTCCCAGGACTTCCGTCGGGATTTGCCGCTTATTTCTGGCTCTGGCCTCACCCCCTTACTATCGGCAGTTTTTTTGAAGATCAGGAACCCTCTCTTTGATGGACCTGAGTGGATGCCACTCCATGCAGACGTGCGCTCCAATGTAATAAGCAATTGGCCGCCCTCCCGCAGCACTATTCTCAAACGCCCGCCTGACAATGCAATGGTTTGCGGCTATTGTCCAAAAGGACTGGCTGACAAAATAGCGCTTTTCCGCGAAAACGACGACAATAAGTACCGAAGTGGGGACGGCTCCGGCTCTCAGAACAGATCCCGTGCGGGGTCGGACCCGTTGTCGTCCCACTCGGCGGTGCTGATGGCCTTGTCGAGCCACCGCTGATGTAGCTCCGATCAAGATCGCACGCTAAAGCGAGAGCTTCCTGGGAAAGGCCTTTCGCCATCCGCAGTTCGCGCACCCTCTGACCGAAGGTTGCCTTCATCTTTCCGTCGCGTTTTGTGACCAAGGAACCGCCCCTCGCTTTAAAGAAATCATTGGCGGAAAGATCCTCGTGCGTGTGTTTTATCCTCTGGCGCGGGGTCCCCGACACAATGGACGAGAAATGCGACTGCAATGGATCGGCGCTGCTTGGCGCAGCTCCATCTGCTTTCCCAGATCTTCGTTCCGATGAACCATTCAGCCAGGCTAGTTGGTTTCCGGCTCGAATGCAAAGAACTCACCGCGACCCTTCCGGACAGCTCTGATGGCAATCGGAACAACGCTGCGATGGCCGGCAGAGCCGCATCTGATGCGCTGAATCTTGTGTTCCAGGAAATTGACGGTTGCCAGTTATCCTGGCAGATCACCTTTTCTCGTTCTCACGTTGTTACGCCGGAGGGCGGCCTAACGGCGATTTCGCCGCTCCTCTCGACATTCTGCCCACAGCGAAAAGCGAAGGTCGCGCGCGAGGCCTCGCCACGTCCATGTCGGCGTATGATCAATCCATGAGGGGCTGCAAAACGGATGGCTGCATCGCTGTCGAGACCTTCGTCAAATCATTGATGACGGAGAGGTCTGATGTAACGTGGTCCGTTTTCGAAGAACAGAGAGACCTCAGCGTTTACGTGAGACTATGGTTGCCGGGAAACCCAAAGACACTTACTCTCGAAAGCGGGCAAGTCCAGAAGCTGGATGATCTGACGAAACAGAAAATCACTCGTTGGGTAAAAGCCAATCTTGCCAGAAGAGGCTCCGGAGTAGGACACCGATAGCTGCCGGTCGACGCCCGGCGATCTGAGGAGCTGATCGGCCAACCCCTCTCTAAGGAACTTTCGCGTGCTTGTGCCATTCTTAGCTGGCAGTACCGGAACTCCCCTTTTAGGCCAGTACCGGGTTACAGGCGCTATTTACTCGCTAAGGCATTCCGTTTAGAGTTGAGGAAATCGCTCCGTGAATCAGCTACTCATACAATACTCGTACCTGCAAGTGCTGGATTTCCTGACCACCGTGGCGTTCCTATTGCACGGAGTCGAGGAGGCGAACCCCCTTGTTCGCGTTGCACTCCGCTACTCTTCTTCGCATCCGTTCACGGGCTTGCTGGTTGTGAAGGCGCTCGCGATCGGGATGGGCTTGTGCTGCTGGCATCGCGGCCGCGGAAAACTCCTCGTCCGAATCAACATCCTCTTTGCTACCGTCGTGGCCTGGAATCTGGCGGCGCTGATCGTGGCATCGCTCAAGCTCGGCGGCTGAAGCTGCAGCACCACCGAAGATCCGAGTCCCACGCGTCCAACCAAGAGGCTAGGTCGCGGCCGCGCTGAAGCTGCCGGC
>QHXU01000140.1 GCA_003223065.1 Acidobacteriota bacterium
CGTCGATATCCGAAGCTTCGATCTCTCGGCCAAAGAACTAACGCTGGAGAGCTACCAGCGTCGTCCATGGCACGAGCCCGGCGAGAGGAACTTTCGTTTCACTTGGAGCGAACCGATCCCGCCGCAGATTGCGACTCAAATGACCGAGCGCGTTGGAAAGCCAGTGCGCAACCGCGTGCCTCCTCGAAGCATCGCGGCGCTGTCGGAGATGCCGGCGCATCATCGCACGTGGTCCGGCGGAAGCAACGGGGCACTTCGGTTCAAGGACACGGGCATTGACTACGTGACGGAAGACGGCCGCGACAGCCGCACCTGGCGATGGGCCGACATTCAGGCGATCGCGAATCCAAATCCCTACGAACTGCGAATCACGGGCTACCGCGAGATAGCCGAATTCGATCTCAAGCAGCCGATCTCGCGGGAATTGTTTGAGGAGATGTGGGACCACCTCTACACTGCGGACCTCAATCTTTCTCCGTCCGGAGGGTCGGGGCATCATGCGGCGCAGGAGGCACGCCGATGAGGTTCCTGGGCATCAGTTGCGTTTTATTCGCCGTTGCGCTGAGGTTGCCCGCCGCCGATCCACCAACGCCGCTTTCAGCCGTACTTGAGGAAGCGTGCCGGAACAATCCGGATATTCTCGCGGCGCGGCGCGGATGGCAGGCCGCAACGCAGGTTCCGACTCAAGTCTCCACCCTGCCTGATCCACAAGTGACCGTTCAGTCATTCTCGGTTGGAAGTCCGCGACCGTTTGCTGGGTACAGCAACAGCAACTTCGCCTACCTCGGATTTGGCGTATCGCAGGATCTTCCGTATCCGGGAAAGCTCAAGCTCAAGGGCGAAGCGGCGCAGCAAGACGCTGCAATCAGCCGCGACAAGTTGGAATCCGTGCGGCGATCCGTTCTTCAACAAGTCAAGGAAGCCTATTTTCAAATTGCGTACGTGCAGCAAACGCTGGAGGTCCTCGAGCGCAACGGGAAGCTCTTGGAGCAAATCGAGAAGATCGCCGATGCGCGCTACCGTGTCGGCCAGGGCAGCCAGCAGGATGTGCTGAAGGCTCAACTTGAACGGACCAAGCTACTGCGCGAGGTTGCGCATCATCACAAGTTAATGGGCACACAACAAGCCCTGCTGATGAAGCTGCTGAACCGGCCTTCCGGTTCTCCGGAAATCACGACGGAGCCCCTTGTCGAGACGCCGCTTCGCTACACATCGGACCAACTCCTGACGAAGGTGCGCGGCACGAACCCCGACATCGCCGGTCAACAGGAGATGGTCAAGCGGCAGAGCTTGCAGGTAGAAATGGCGCGCAAAGATCGATATCCGGACTTCAGCGTGCAATACATGTGGCAGCGCACCGGTCCGAGCTTCCCGTCGTACTACATGCTGACTTTCAGTGCTCGGGTGCCGATCTATCGCCGCCGCAAGCTCAATCCGGAAATGACCCAGGCAGTTGAGGAACTCAATCGTTCCGAGCGAGAGTACGAGAGCCAGGTCCAGAGCGCTTACTTCGACGTTCGCAATCAGTACATCGCCGCCGAAACCGCGTCGCAGATGCTCAAGATTTATCGCGAAGGACTGATTCCGCAAGCGCTGGCGACATATCGAGCGGGGCTCGCCTCGTATCAGACCGGCTCGCTCGATTTCGAAAGCCTGTTTTCGACGTTCATGGATGTACTGAATTTCGATGGCGAGTACTGGAAGACACTGATGGAGCACGAAACTGCTCTGGCTCGGATCGAACAGATTACGGGCGTGGCGATGAAGTGAGGTACCGAGATGCGCTATAGAACTGCTTTCTTCATTGCTCTCGGAACCACGGTCCTCCTCGCAGGAGCCCTCGTTATTTTGTGGCTTGATACGCAGGGCATGAGGTCGCGGATTTTACGCGCCCCGAACCAGGCCCTGGCGTCATCGCCGAATGCGCCCATGCCTTCTAATTCCGCCGTACAGGCTCCGGAGCCGAGTCCTTCGGCGGAGCCAAAACTGGTTCCAATCACGCTGACACCGCAACGGATGCAGAGCATTGGCGTCAAGACTGGCGTCGTCGAATACAAGCAAGTTCATGACGAGATTCGAACGACCGGCAATGTCGAACCCGACGAGAAGCGGCTAGCCGAAGTACAAGTTCGCTTTGCCGGATGGATTCAGAAGGTGTACGTCGATACCACGTTCCAAAAGGTCAGCAAGGGGCAGCCGCTGCTGACGATTTACAGCCCGGAACTGGTCGCGACTGAAAACGAATACCTGCTCGCCAGACAGAATCGAGAATTCCTAGCGAAGAGCACGGTTCCGGGGGTTGCTTCAGGAGCCGGCAATCTGCTGTCCTCGGCGACCGAACGGTTGAAGCAATGGGGGGTTCCGGAGCGCGAAATCGAAGAGCTGGAGCAGAGCGGCAAGGCGAAGCGCGAACTCGAAATCGATTCGCCGGTGTCCGGGTTCATCACCGAGAGAAATGCGTTCCCCAACATGTACGTGCAACCGGGAACGAAACTTTACTTCGTTGCAGATTTGTCGGCCGTGTGGGTCTACGCTCAGGTTTTCCAAAACGACCTCGGCCGAATCAGAGTGGGAGATGCCGCCAGCATCACTGTGGACTCCTATCCGGGACGCACATTTCCCGGTCGCGTGAGCTTCATTTGGCCGCAGATTGACCAGGCCACGCGCACCGCGAAGGTCCGCCTCGAAATTCCGAACCCGGAGATGAAGCTTTCTCTCGGCATGTTCGTCAGCGTGAAGCTCAATGCGGAACTGGGCCGCCAGTTGGTGATTCCTGCAACGGGTGTCTTCCAGTCCGGCACGAGGCAGATTGCTTTCGTTGACCACGGCGGCGGCTACTTCGAGCCGCGGGAGATCGAAAGCGGAGCACGCGCTGGAGACGACTTCGTTGTCATGAATGGACTCAAGGCTGGAGAGCACATCGTGACGTCCGCCAATTTCCTGATTGACTCCGAAAGCCAGCTCCAAGCTGCCATGGGATCGTTCGCGCCTCCGCCACCAGGCGCCGGCGCGGCATCGGCGATGAACGCACCTCAAGGGCGGGTGTCGCTCGATTACTCGTCCAATCCCCCAACACCCAAGTCAGGGACAAATACGTTTCGGGTGAAGCTCACTAGTCCGGATGGCATGCCGATCACTGGCGCACAGGTCACGGTCACCTTTTTCATGCCGGCGATGCCAGCCATGGGAATGGCGGCGATGCGCACAGTAGCCACGCTTAACGAGAAGGGCGGAGGCATCTATGAAGGCCCCGGTCAGGTGCAGATGGGCGGCAACTGGCAAGTCACTGTTCTGGCGACGAAGAACGGGCAGACGATCGCGCAGAAGCAATTCAACGTCACTGCCGAAGGAGGCATGCAGTGATCGGCCGGTGGATTGACTGGTGTGCACGCAACCGGTTTCTGGTGTTCACAGGAACGCTAGTTCTTGTACTCGCCGGTATCTGGGCGATGCGGCGCATTCCACTCGACGCATTGCCGGACATCTCGGACGTACAGGTGATCATTCACTCGCCCTGGAATGGCGCGCCGCCCAACATCATCGAGGACCAGGTCACGTATCCGATCGTGACTGCTCTTCTTGCGGCGCCAAGCGTCAAAGCCGTGCGCGCGCAAACGATGTTCGGCGACTCCTACGTGTTTGTAGTCTTCGAGGACGGCACGGACCTTTATTGGGCGCGTTCTCGGGTCCTCGAATACCTCCAACAGATCCAAGGCCGTCTCCCTGCGAATGTGCATCCGACCATCGGCCCAGATGCTACAGGCGCGGGGTGGGTTTACGAATATCTAGTCGTCGATCATAACCACCGTTACAGCCTCGCGGACCTGCGCAGCCTTCAGGACTGGTATCTACGCTATCAAATCGAAACGGCTCCCGGAGTTGCCGAGGTCGCGAGCCTCGGCGGCTTCGTCCGGCAGTACCAGGTTCGCCTCGACCCCGACAAGCTCCGCGCCTACAACGTTCCGCTTTCAACGATTATCGATCGCGTTCGAGACAGCACCAATGAGGTCGGCGGACGATTGATCGAGCTCGGGGGCGCCGAGTACATGATTCGCGGCCTCGGCTATCTGCGCTCGCTCTCGGATCTGGAGACCGTTCCCATCACGAGTAAAAACGGAACGCCCGTCCTAGTTAAGGATGTGGGGAGCGTCTCCTTTGGACCCGATATCCGCCGCGGTGTCGCAGAGTGGAACGGCGAAGGGGAGACAGTGGGCGGGATCGTGGTGATGCGCTATGGCCTGAATGCGCTCAATGTGATCTTTGGCGTGAAGCAGAAGCTTACTGAAATTTCAGGTTCCCTGCCGCCCGGAGTCGAAATCGTATCGGGCTATGATCGCTCGGGCTTAATTCGTGCGTCGATCAACACGCTTCAGCGAGACCTGATCGAAGAAGCGATCATCGTCAGCCTCGTGATCATCATTTTCCTATTTCACTTCCGTTCCGCATTCATTCCTATCCTCGCGCTGCCCATCGCGGTGATCGCATCCTTCATCCCGATGTATTACCTGCAAGTCAGCTCGAACATCATGTCGCTCGGCGGGCTGGCACTGGCGATCGGTGTTTTGGTAGACGCAGCCATCGTTATGGTCGAGAACGGATACCGTCACTTAGCGGAAGCTCAGGCCGCGGGTGCCGCCGAGGCAGAACCGCGTGAAGTCTCCCGGCGCGAGCGGAGGAAGATTCTCCTCGATGCAGCGAAACAGGTCGGTCCGGCACTGTTCTTTTCACTGCTGATCATCGTGGTCTCGTTCCTTCCGGTTTTCATGCTGGAAGCCCAGGAGGGCCGCATGTTTCGGCCGTTAGCGTGGACTAAGACGCTAGCCGTCGGCTTTTCCTCACTCTTGGCGATCACGCTGGTGCCGCCGCTGATGCTCATATTCATCCGTGGACGGCTGCGCCCGGAAGCAAAGAATCCTGTCTCTCGAATCACGCAAGCAGTATATCTGCCGATTCTGAAGCTTTGCCTCCGGTTTCCCAAGGCCACGCTGCTGTTGAATCTGGTTTTTCTCGCCGTCACCTTCCCGCTTGCGCTGAAACTGGGAAGCCAGTTTATGCCTCCGCTGTTCGAGGGCGCCGCTCTTTATATGCCCACCGCACTTCCTGGAATCTCAATCGGACAGGCAACGCAGTTGATGCAGGAACAGGACCGCGTCCTCCGCTCCTTTCCGGAAGTCGCTAGCGTATTTGGATCAATTGGGCGCTCGGAGAGCGCCACAGACAACGCGCCGCTCGACATGTACGACACCACCGTGACGTTGAAACCGCGAGAGCAATGGCGGGCTGGCATGACGTACGAAAAGCTCGTGTCGGAAATGGATGCCAAGCTTCAGTTTCCGGGCCTGACGAACACGTGGACCATGCCAATCCAGAACCGCCTCGACATGGAACTGACCGGCATCAAGACGCCCGTGGGCTTGAAGATTCAAGGGCCGAGTCTCGATGGTATCCAGCAACTCGGCGGACGGATTCAGCAGATCCTTGGCGGTCTTCCCGAGATACGGTCTGCCTTCGCGGAACGCGTCGCGCAAGGGTTCTACGTGAACGTGGAGGTGAACCGCGTTGAGGCCGCGCGCTATGGATTGACCGTTGGCGACGTGCAACGCGCCATCACCTCGGGAATCGGTGGCGACAACATCGCCGAGAACCTCGAAGGCCGCGAGCGCTATCCAATCAGCATTCGATACGCGCCCGATTTCCGCGACGATTTGGATAAGCTCAGGCGAGTGGTGATCGCGACGCCTTCGAATGCCCAGGTGCCACTAGGCGAACTCGCAAAGGTTTCCTTTTCCAAAGGACCAACGATGATCCGGGACGAGGATGCGGCCCTAACTGGGTACGTCTATCTCGATCTCAACACGCGCGACTACGGCGGCTTTGTCGACAAAGCCAGCAAGCTTCTGCGGGAGAAGCTCGCACTGCCGCCGGGATACAGCTTCAAATGGTCCGGTGAATACGAATTCGAGCTGCGCGCGAAAGAGCGCCTGAAGGTCATACTTCCCGTGGTCTTCTTCGTGATCTTCCTGCTGCTCTACATGGTTTTCCATTCGCTCGCCGAGGCCCTGGTTCTGATCTTTCCGACGCTCTATGCCATGACTGGAGGTCTGCTGCTCCAGTGGTTTCTGGGCTACAACTTCAGCGTCGCGGTTTGGGTGGGCTACATCGCACTGTTCGGGATAGCGGTCGAAACCGGAGTCGTTATGGTCGTGTATCTGCATGACGCGCTCGACCACAAACTTGCGAGCGGACAACCCCTGGAACCAGGCGATATCAAGCAAGCGGCGATCGACGGCGCCGTCCAGCGGCTCCGGCCGAAGCTGATGACGGTCGCGGCCGTTCTCGCCAGTCTGATCCCGATCCTGTGGGAGTCTGGCGTTGGCTCGGATGTGATGAAGCCAATCGCCGCGCCGATCGTAGGAGGCATGATTACCTCCACAATTCACGTATTGATTTTGGTGCCCGTTTTCTTCGTGATGATGAAAACCCGCGCGCTTCGAAGGGGCGCTCTACGCCGCGCGGGAGAAGTGGATGTTGAGGATTGAAATTCACCGGAAAAAACAAAAGAGGAGAGGACGAATCAAGAAAGCACTTTTCGCAGGCGGTCTATTCCTCAGCATCACAGCCTTCGCAGCCGACCAGACCGTGACAGGCGTGATCGCTGACAGCAAAAGGGCGCGAACAGGATGAGCGACCACGATTGCACCATGGCTTTGCGTCAAGATGATCGGGCAAAAATATGTTCTCGCCGCCCTACACTCGTCCTTTTGGGCTCGTTTTTAGGGAATAACCGTAACTTTCCAGGATCAAAGTGGAAAAAGAGGACAATCCACATTCACCCGTGGCGTCTTCATTGCGCTCAACGACATCAGCATTCCAGCACGGCACGCCATCACGCGAGGCAAAGCGCCGTCCTTTTTTGTGATGAAAGGCCTGGAGAAATCCTCCTTCGGCTTGTCATCTAGGGGTTCAGACGCTTGCCGTGCGGCAGATAACGGGGAGCGCCGTATCGATCGGGGCGGTTTCCGGGCTGGTGCCATTCGGGCGGAACGCCGTACGGATCTTCGACTGCCGCCATCATTTCATAAAGCCGCGCGCGCATGTCGTCGACGTATTTGGCGTAATCCGCATCCTCGACGGCATTGTGCATCTCTTCCGGATCTCGTTCCAGGTCGTACAGCTCGTCGATATCGAATCCATTGAACACGTATTTGAACCGCTTGGTGATGCCGATGCGCTGCGTGTACAGAAATTCACCGCCATAGTAGGCGCACAGGATCTGGTCGCGCCAGGAGGATGAGGCCGGGTCCTGGAACAGGGGCTCCAATGCGCGGCCGTCCCGAAACGGCAGCGGCGAGGCGGAGGCCGCCTCGACATAGGTGTGGGCGAGGTCGTGCGTCTGCACCAGCCGGCCGGTTTTCGATCCGGGCCGGATACGGCCGGGCCATCGAACGATCAGCGGGATGCGATATGTCTCTTCGTATGGAATCCAACCCTTGATCCACATCCTATGGTTGCCGCACATGTCTCCGTGATCGGTGGTAAAAACCACGATGGTGTTGTCCGACTGGCTGCTCTGGTCGAGCGCGTCGAGCATGCGGCCGATCTGATGGTCCAGTTGCTCGATGGACGCGTAGTAGCAAGCCCGGCTCTGGCGGTAATCGGCCTCCGTCACGTTTCCCCAAATCGACGATTCGCGCCGGTGCAGGCCCGGCTTGCCGGCGAACGTGTCGTAAAAGCTCTTGGGCACGGGAATGGACCGCAGATCGTATCGGTCGAGGTATTCCTTCAGCGGAAGGTACGGATCGTGCGGCTGCACAAAGTGCGTTTCTAGCAGCCACGGCCGGGATTCCTGGGAAAAGCGCCGCAGCATGCGGATCGCGGATTCCGCGACGCGCCATTCCGGCGTCGCCTCCACCGGCCCTTCGTGATAGCCCCATTCCGCGACCGGGTTCGCGCCCGGCCACTGAATCATTCGCAGCGGCGTCACACGCAGTTTTTCTTTCGGCGCTTCGACATGGTCCGGGTCGAGGTCGTACTTCCGCAGAATGGCCGGATCGCAGCCCTGCACGGCCGACATCTCATAGCCGAAATTGGCAGGGCACCGCAGCCAGCTCGCATGCCACTTTCCCACGTAGCCCATGCGGTAGCCCGCATCCTTCAGCCGATTCGAATACAGCACTACATCCGGATTCATATCGCGGTGCACGGAAGGCGACGAATGAATCTGGTTGTACACCCCGTTGTGCCAATGATACGCGCCGGAAAGAATCATGGCGCGGGCCGGGCAGCACACCGCGCTCGGCGTATAGCTGCGCTCGAACAGCATGCCGGAGTCCGCCAGCCGGTTCAGGTTGGGCGTCCGGCACAACGAGCGGTTGGCGATAGTTGCCCACTGCTGCTGGTCCGACATGATGTGCAGAATATTCGGCCGCCTGCTGCCCGCCGGCTCCGTCTGCGCCGCAAGCGCGGCCGTCCCGAGCGATTGCGTCAGAAACTGGCGCCGGTCAACCATAGTCGATTCTCCTCAGCAGACATACGGTAACGCGTTGGGCACGATGGCGGGCTTGGGCTGTCGGCCCCGGATATCCGGGCCAGCAGGCGCTCCCGGAGATGCTGCGAGATCCATCTGCCCTCCCACAGCCCGTGCCGCGTTGGGCGCCAAGTGCCACTTGCCGATGTATTGCCGAATCGTGGCCAGCGTGGTGTCGCCCGGGCGCAGCCGAATCCGTTGCGCCACACGCCGTGCCTACCGGCCATCGCCGCCGGCGCCGGAGCCAACGCCAGCCAATTCCTTTGTGTCACCTGGTTCGAACTCATTTCGGAATTCCTGAATCGATCACACTCAGAACACAATTCGGGCGCCGGCTTCGATCTGCCGCGCCGGCCCGGCCGAGCTGATCACTCCGAATGTCGGCGATCCGAATACCGTTCCCGGGTTCCCGAAATTGGTGTGGTTGAGCGCGTTGAAAAACTCGCCGCGAAACTCCGCGTGAATGCGCTCGCTGATGCGAAAATTGCGCAGCACCGAAAAATCCAGGTCGATCAAGCCGGGGCCGCGCACGATGCCGATGCCCGCGTTTCCGAACATGTAGGCCGCCGGCTGCGCGAATGCCGCAGTGTTGAACCAGGCGGTGATGGCGCGCTGATCCGTCGGCAGATTCGGGTTCGTGAGCACGGTCGGCCGCTGCGCTCCCGCGGAAAAGCAGTTGCAGTTGTTGGTCTGATTGGTGATCGTGTTCGCCGCGCCGGTTTGAAAGGTCGCGACATTGCCGAGCGACCAGCCGCCCGCCACGGCGCCGAGCGGGCTGTGCGCCAGCCATCGCTTGCCTCTGCCGAACGGCAGTTCGTAAATCCAATGGAAGTTCACGCGATGCGCGATATCATTGGCGGTGGGCCCATAATCCGCGCGGCGATTGTAGTAGTTCGAGTAAGTGCCCGCATCGTTGCCCTCCGACGACCCCGGCATATTGACGTCGCCGAGATACTTGGACCAGGTGTAGTTCGCGCCGAAACTAAGCCCGTGCGAGTACCGCTTTTCGATCCGCACCATGCCTGCATAGTAGTTCGAGATGCCCAGCGTCGGATTCTGAATCGCCACATCCGTGAACTGCGGGTACGGGCGATCTTTCTGCGAGCTATGCTGTGGGCTCAGAACTTGCGGAGCGATCTGATTCAGCGACAAATTCGGGTTCGCCAACTTGCGCGACAGGTTGCCCAGCACGCCAACTTCGACCATCGTGGCGCCGGCCACCTGCCGCTGGATTCCGATATTGAACTGCTCCGAATACCCGATGCCGCGGTGCGGATCGAAGAACGTCACCGAGGTCGTGGTGGCCTGTCCCACCGGCACCGCACCGAACGAATCGTTGAGCGTCGAGGCGGACGCTGAAACCGGCACGCCGCTGCGTAGATAAAACGGCGCGGTGATGCCCTGATCGGGCGTGTTCAGGCTCGCCGCCACACTGAAGCCCAGCGCGTTCGCGTTGGGCACGCCGGCGTCAAATGGGTGCGCGAAGAAGACGCCGCCGCCGCCGCGCACCACCGTCTTCCCGGAGCCGAACGGCTTCCAAGCGAACCCGAATCGCGGGCCGAAATTCTTCCAATGGGTCGCGTAAGGCGAAGCGGGATAGCCGTTCAACCCCAGGAACTTTACCACGCCCGGCGTGCCTGAGACCGGGTTGACCTGGTTCAGATCGAAGCTGTTCATGCGATTGTGGTCGTCGACCATCGGAGTGTCGGTTTCCCACCGCAGCCCCAGGTTCAGCGTGAGATCCGGGCGTAGCGTCCAGTTGTCCTGCGCGAATCCGCCCAGGTAGTAGCTGTGGCGCAGCAGCGGCTCGGTCTGATTCTCGCTGAAGCTCGTCACGAACCCGGTGATCATCGACGCCAGACCATTGCCGGTCGTCGTGTTCCCCGGAAGGCTGGTCGGCTGCGTGGAGAAGCCGAACGAACCCGAAACCTGGTTGAGCAGCACGTCCTGGTTGAACGACCGGCGCACTTCGAACCCAAACTTCAGCGCGTGCCGGCCGCGGTTCAGCGAGTAATTATCCAGATACTGCTCCTGCCGGATCGGATACTGCCGGCGCTCCTGCTGCGTCGCGCCGAGCGCGGCAAAACCGGCGGGCGCCAGACGTGGAAAGGCGTCGTCCGGTACGCCCTTCAGCCCCAGCTTGGACGGATAACCTCCGCCCAGCCCGGCGCTGAGGCTGTGAAAGATGCGGTCGTTGTATGTAAAGCGAAGATCGTTCACTTGGGTTGCGCCGATCACGTGCGTCCAATCGGCATAGACGTACTGGCTTTGGTTGAGCGCGACGTTGGTCGGGTCACCCGCCCCGCCGCGGGGATAGACGCTCACCAGCGAGGACGTTCCCGATACTCGCATGTACCGCCCGGTCAGGCGGTCCTTACTAGTGAAGTTGTGGTCGCCCTTGACCATGTAAAAGTCCGCAGGCGTAATCGTTACCGGATTTCCACTGAAGTTGTTGGCGCCGGCGGCATTGCTGGGCACATGGTTGGGCAGCGGGTAGTAGGCCATCATCGCCGCCGCCACCGGATCGAGCTCGCTGGCCGGGATGATATTGCCGGAAAATGGCTGACGCGTGTAGCTGCCGTCGACGAGCTGCGTAGTTGCGGGATCGTAAATCGGAATGAGTTTTCCGGCGCCGTTCAACGTCTGGGAGAAATCGCCGTCGCGCTGCAACAGCGTGGGCACCGTGAGGACGGTATTGGACGCCGTGTGCAGGCGCTGTCCCTCGTACGCCGCAAAGAAGAAGGTCTTGTCCTTGCGAACCGGCCCGCCTGCGGTGGCGCCGAAGACGTTGTACCGCAGCTCCGGGCTCACCTTCTGCCCATTGACAATCGGCGCGAAAAAGCCCGGCGCGTCCATCGCATTGTTGCGGAAGAATTCGTACGCGCTGCCGTGCAACTGGTTGGTGCCGGATTTTGTGGTTTCGATGATCACGCCGCTGGCCGACGCGCCATACTCCGCCGAATAGTTATTGGTCAGCACCTTGACTTCTTCGATCGTCTCCACCGGCGGATCGAGGTTGATCTGGGCCGCGCCCATCCGCATGTTCTGCGCGTTTCCGCCGTCGATCCAGGCCATCTGGCTTTGCGTGCGCCCGCCCGCGATACTGAAGTTCGGCGTGACGTTGGCGGGCGTATTGGGATAATTCACGAACACCGCAGCCCCGCTCAATTGCACCACGTTCAGGGTCCGTCGGTTGCCCAGCGGCAGCGCGCCGATGCTCTTGGACTCGATGAGCGTGTTGATTTCCGAAGTGCGGTTCTCCACTAGCGCCGCTTCTCCAGAGACTGTCACCGATTGCCCGGCCGTGCCCAGTTCCAGCCGGATATCGAGCCCCATTTGCTCGCCCGTTGTCAGCGTGATTCCCTCGCGAATGTACTTGCGAAAGCCCGGATGCTCCACCGAGAGGTCGTACACCCCGATCGCCAGGTTTTGCAGATGATAGAATCCGGCGGAGTTGGTCACGACGCGCGTTTGCACGCCCGTTTCGATATTGGCGGCAACCACCGCGGTCTGCGGCACCACGGCGCTTTGCGGGTCGGTAACGATGCCGCTGATGGATGCCAAGTTGGACTGCGCCAGGCAGGCCGTCACCGGGATGGTGCAGGCGCAGAATGCGGATGCAAACACTCGAATGCGAAGCATTCAAACCCCAGCCGCCGACAGTATATCACCGGCGTCTGCTGCTCACCGTGGCAGCAGTGGAGCAGGCGTCCCCGCGTCCCACGCGCCGAAGGCGCGCCTTGCAAGTGGACAGGCCAGGAGGCCTATCGCGCTAACGCGGCAGCAGTGTCGAATCCCAGTCGCCCCAGGGGCTCGGGTGGCGCCCCACCTCCACGTTGACCTCCCGGTAATGCCCCACGTTCGCTCGCTTCACATATTCGGCGGCCGGCAGGAACTGGTCCTTGCGGCGGCGGAGTTCGGTGTCCAGCGCGCGGTCTAGCCGCGCCTGCAATTCCGCCTGTTCCGCTTTGCCGCACAGGTTGTGCATCTGGAACGGATCCCGCTCGTTGTCGTACAGCAGCCATGGGCCGCGAATCGACCTCACGTACGTGTAACGCGCGGTGCGCAGCCCCCGGTACTCGGCGAAGCCATACCGCCGCGCTTCCGTGATGGGCACCGGCAGGCTCAGGAATGCCGCCGCCCCGGCAGCCGGTTCCGCGCCTCCCGTGATCAGGCCGGAGAAGTCGCTGCCCTCCACCGAGTCCGGAATCGCGATGCCGCACAGCGACAGTAGGGTCGGCATAATATCCGGTGAGTTCAGCGGCGTGCGGATGCGCCGTCCCTTGCGTCCGAACCGGCGCGGGTAACGCAGCAGAAACGGCACCCGGATCGATTCGTCCCACGGGTAGAGCTTGGTCGTCAGACCCTGCGAAAGCATCATGTCGCCGTGGTCCGAGGTGAAGACGACCAGCGTGTCCTCGGCGGCGCCGGCCCGGTCCAGCGTCTCGAACAGCCGGCCGAAGCAGTCGTCGAGCGCACTCATGTGGGCGTAGTAGCCGCGAAGCGTATCGGTGGCCTGCGGCCGGTTGCCGTCCGGTACGTTCTGCCGCAACTGGATCTCGCGCCCGACATACATTTGCCGGTAGCGTTGCGGCGCCGTAGCGTATGGAAAATGCGGCGGCCCGAGCGAAAGCACCAGCAGGAACGGGTCGGCGCCACTTTGGCTTTTTATAAAGTGGCAGGCGTCCTCGGTTTGCGCGATTGCATCGTACCCAGGCCAGTATTCCGGAGTTGGGTCGTCATCTTCGAAGTACGGCGAGTGGTTGTACTCGTGGGTGCACTCGCACGCCTTCCAGTAGTCGAACCCGAAGCGCTTCTCCGGCGGAATGTACGCCAGCCTCCGCCCATACTTCCCGTCGGGACTGCCATAGACGTGCCACTTTCCGATGTAGCCGGTGCGATAACCCGCGTGGCGGAACGTCTCCCCCAACGTCGGACCCTTCGGCTTCAGCTCCATGTCGTTGATGAAGACTCCGTGGGTGAGCGGATACTGGCCCGTGAGCAGGCTGCCGCGGTACGGGCAGCACACGGGGCAGCCGGAAACGGCGTTTTCGAAATTGACGCTCTCCGATTCCAGCCGGTCCAGCACCGGGGTGCGGACATTGACATCGCCGTTGTACCCTGTCGATTGGGCGCGCCACTCGTCTGCGAGCAGGAACAGGACGTTGGGACGGCGTGTGCGCTGGCTCAGCAGGGCCCGTTCGCCGACCAGTCCCGCGGCCGTCGCTTTGACAAATTGACGCCGATCGGGCTTCATGCGGCTACCC
>QHXU01000141.1:0-21887 GCA_003223065.1 Acidobacteriota bacterium
CTTTGCTTCTGGCGAATGCCGCCGATGCGCAGCCGGTAATTCAGAGCGTGGTCAATGCCGGCACTCTCGATGCCCGTTTTTGCGCCGGCGTGCTGCTGAACATTTCCGGCGCGGGTTTCGGGCAGCACG
This sequence comes from Acidobacteriota bacterium, assembly GCA_003223065.1. GTDB lineage: Bacteria > Acidobacteriota > Terriglobia > Bryobacterales > Bryobacteraceae > Palsa-187. Next base: position 130 of record QHXU01000141.1, read on the forward strand.
CGACGGAAGTAAACATCATGGTAGGCGGTAAGCAGGCTGCGGTGATCGGTTCGGTACTTTTGAGCACGATGTCGGCGCAGCTGCCCGTTGATTTGCCGCTCGGCGCCACGAAAATGACCGTCACTGTGAGCGGCCAGACTTCGGCGCCGTTTGATTTGACGATCGATGACTTCGCGCCCGGGTTCTTCAGCGTCGGTGGCCACATATTTTACAATGCGGACGGCAGTGCGGTGACATCGGACCAGCCGGCGGCGCCGGGAAAGCAGGTGACCGCGTATCTGGTCGGGCTGGGCGCCACAAACCCGGTGGTACCTACCGGAACGGCGCCCACGACCCCCATACCAACCGTCGTCACACCGCAGCTTTCGGTCGCCGGAAAGGGAGCGAGCGTTTCATCCTCCGCACTCGCGGCGGGTAAGGTCGGCGTGTACCAAGTGACTTTTACAGTCCCCGCGGGCACTCCATCCGGCAATCAGTTCGTCGTGCTCACCCTCGGGGGCAGCGTCAGAGCCACTCCCGCTGTCATGATGGCCGTGGGGTCTCGCGCCCCGCTTGCGCCTTCCATGAGCGCGGTGGAGAACGGGGCGACATTTCAGGTGAAGGACGCCGCTCACGGGGCCGCGCCGAATTCGTTCATCAGCATCTTCGCCTTCAATCTGGGGACGCAGGATTCGACCGGAAATCTTTTCCCGGCGACCTCGTTTAACGGAGTTTCCGTCGCTTTCAATGGTACGCCCGCGCCGCTGTACAACGTGCTTAGTTCCTTGAACCAGATTAACCTCGTGGTTCCATCGGAAATCTCCGAAACCAGCACGGCAACGATCACGGTTTCGAATTCGGTGGGCCCAAGTCAAGGTTTTCAGCTCACCATGTCACCCGTTGATGTCGGCATCTTCAGGCTGACCGACCCATCGAACAAGAATCGCAAGAACGGCGCCGTGCTGTTCGCAAACACCGCCTGGCGGGTAATGCCCGCTTCAATGGCGGCGGCGATCGGATTCCCTCCGTGCACGGGCCTGCCTGCGGCATCGACATGCGGGCAGCCCGCGAAGCCCGGCGATGCGATCCAGATTTATCTGACCGGCGCCGGCAAAGCCACGCCGGATGGAGATCCTTTCAAACCGCCGCTTGCGACCGGCACGATCGCGCCGGTTGACGGAAGCGTTCGTCGGTGACGATCGGCGCGATCAACGCCCCCGTGCAGTTTTCCGGCATCGCACCCGGCAACGCAGGCCTATACCAGATCAACGTGGCGATCCCTACCGGAGTCCCGCCGGGGGACGATGTAGAGCTGGTGGTAAAGGTCGGCAACACCGCCGATACGGTTACGATCGCGGTGCAGGCGCCTTAGTTCGTTTGTTTGGCGGCACGGTTCACTGCTGGGTGGAGTCCACGTATTCGACGCCGGTTGGCGGCGTAAAGCGGAACATCGCATCGTTAATGGGCGGATTCTTCTTTTCGTTTTCTAAGACGAACTCGAGGATCGAATTGTCCTGACCTTTTACGACCAGCCGGCGGATCGTGAAATCGGGCGCCGCCAGAAAAGAGACCTCGGTGTAAGGCAGCTTGTCGGATTTCGGCAGCGCGGTGATGAACGTGTCGCTGCCCTGGGCCGTGGCGTGAAATTCGCGGAAATCGTTCTCGAAATTGAGCCGCCCCAGCAGAAACGCGAGGGGCGCGCGCATATCGTCGGTCTCCTTGAACTTCATTTTCTCGGCGCGATTCTCATCCGGATTGTAATAGTAGATGAACTTCCCGTCGGAGACGAACAGCTTTCCCGCGGGCGCCGAGTATTGCCAGCGCATCCGTCCCGGTTTGCGCAGGAACAGATCGCCTTTTTCCGTGCGCTTCCGCCCCTTCAGCGTGTAGCTTTCGGTGAACGCAACTTCGAGGGTCTGTGCGTGGTTGTAGCGGTCCTCGATGCCTTTGAGAAAGCGTGGGACGTCTATATCAGCAGCCCTAGCAGGCGCCAGCAGCGCCAGAAGGACAAGACTAAGGCGAGAGACGTTCCATTTTCCACGAGCCATCGCGCCGCCTGCGATAGCGCAGCCGGTTATGCAGGCGATCCCTTCCTGCCTGCCAGAATTCAAACTCGTCAGGCCCGACACAATAGCCTCCCCAGTGCTTTGGACGCGGCGGATTCCCTTCCGGATACCGCGCGGCGATCTTCGCCAGTTTTTCCTTCAGCACGGCGGCTGATGCAATCACCGCGCTCTGGCGCGAAATCAATGCGCTGAACCGGCTGCCCAGGGGCCTGGTCGCGAAGTAAGCGTCGGATTCTTGATCGCTGATCTTGACGACGCGCCCGGTCACTCGCACCTGCCACTCGAGCTCGGCCCAATAGAACACCAGCGCCGCCCGCGGGTTCCCGGCCAGTTCGCGGCCCTTGCGGCTCATGAAGTTCGTGTAAAAGATGAATCCCCGCTCGTCGACACTCTTGAGCAGAACCACCCGCGCAGCCGGCCGCCCGGCGCGGGTCGCCGTGGCGAGCGTCATGGCTGTCGGCTCCTTCAGCCCGGACTGAAGCGCCACGTCGAACCACTTGCGAAATTGCCGGATGGGATCAGGGTCGGCAGTAGCTTCGTCGAGCGGAGTCTTTCTCGCCAAGCTCCAGTGTAAGCTGGAAGCGTCATGGAAAAAGTAGTTAAGAGCGACCAGGAATGGAAGAAAAAGCTCACGCCCGAGCAGTATTACGTCACACGCCAGAGCGGCACTGAGCCGGCGTTCACCGGCAAGTATTGGGACCTGCACGAGGACGGAATATACCGCTGCGTATGCTGCGGCAATGAGTTGTTCCGCTCCGATACCAAGTTCGAGTCCGGCACCGGTTGGCCGAGCTTTTGGGCGCCAATCCACGAACAGAGCATCCGCACTGAAACGGACAACAGCCACGGCATGCAACGCATCGAGGTGTTCTGCGGCAAATGCGACGCTCACCTTGGTCACGTGTTTCCCGACGGGCCAAAACCAACGGGCCTGCGGTATTGCATGAACTCCGCATCGCTGGATTTTGAAAAAGCAGCCGGTAGCCAGGAATCTACACCGCCCGCACGGTCGCGCTGACAGGCCGTGAGCCGACCGGGATCACGGTCAGCAACGCCGCCGATTTATACCGGTTCGGCTGGATCGCGCCCACCCGTAGCACGGCTACATCGCCCGATTTCCGATTGAGCACCAGCGCGTACTGATCGTCCGGAGTGATGGCCACGAACCCGGGATCGCTGCCCACCGAAACGACGGCAATCACCCGGCTGGTGGCAATGTTCAGAATGCTCACATCGCCAGATTGCGGGCTCACGACAAACAGGAACGATTCGGAGGCGGCCATCGCGCCCGGCGCATGACCCGCCAGTACGGTTTGGAACACCTCCGGCGTGTGGTACGGAAAAACGATAACCACTGCATCCATTCCCTCGCCGGTGATGAACAATTGCCCGCCGTCGTTATTGAAGCACAGGTTATCGGGCCGCATGGCCACTGGCAGATGGGCGATCAGGCGCGAGGTCGCGACATCGTATAGCGATAACAGGCGCTCTCCCCGGTTGGCGGCGACGAGCGTTCGCCCGTCCGAAAGAAACCGAACACTGCCGAAGTTGCCGTTGCCCAACGGGTCGCTGAGCCGCCGCGCCGCCAGATCAACGAAATGCACCGTCGAGTTCAGGCTCACGGCCGCTGTCTTGCCGTCCGGCGCTATCGCCAGATCGACCGGATCTTCCGGCAGAGCGACGCGCCATTCGGCGCTCAATGAATCGAGTGCGACCTCCACTAGCGCGCGAGGCTCGCGCGCTAGCACGTAAAGTGCCCGTTCCCGGGGCGCCATCCGCATCCCGGATGCGGTCGAAGCAACTGGCAGCTTCCGCGTAAAACTCAACCGGTCCGCCTGGATCTCATGTATTGAGCCTGTTGCCGGTGTGAGGGCGTAAACGAACGGCCGCGTCCAGGCGGATACCACCTCGGAGGGAGCGGCGTCGAGCGCGATGTGCCGCGCCACCGCCAGCGCCTCGAGGTCCACCGCAGCCAGTGCTTGCCCGTCTTCGTTAGCGATAAAGGCGTAACCACGGAACCCGGCCGCAACCTGCCGGCCGCAGGCGGCCAGAAACGGGACGCTGAAAAATGCCCGCCGGGAAAGCACGTTCCCAGTCTAACGCGTGTTTTTGCACTCGTTTTTGAGCCATTTTTGCGCCGTAAGTATGGCCCGCGCGCGTCTCGTGTGGTACCTTCAGAAATGACGCTTGGGCTTCCCCCACCTGGCTCATCCAAGTCGACAACCTAATTATGAACTTGCGGTCGCTGTTCAGCATCTTCTCATCCGATCTCGCGATCGATCTCGGCACAGCCAATACATTGGTTTACGCGAAGGGAAAGGGCATCGTGGTGAACGAGCCATCCATCGTCGCTATCCGCAAAACGACCGGCGAAGTCGAGGCAGTAGGTAAAGAAGCGAAGGAGATGCTGGGACGCACTCCGGGCAATATCGTCGCGATCCGGCCCATGAAGGATGGCGTGATCGCCGACTTCAAGGTCACCGAGCGGATGCTCAATTATTTCATCCAGAAGGCGCACGGCCGGAAGATGCTGGTCCACCCGCGCATCATCATCGGTGTGCCGAGCGAGATCACGCAGGTTGAAAAGCGCGCTGTGATCGATTCCGCCTACCACGCCAAAGCCAGCGAGGTATACCTGGTGGAGCAGGCCATGGTGGCAGCCATAGGCGCGGGACTTCCCATTACGGAACCTTCCGGCAACATGGTGGTGGACATCGGCGGAGGCACTACCGACGTAGCGGTGATTTCCCTTTCCGGCATCGTCTATTCCCGATCCGTACGCGTCGCAGGGAATGAGATGGACGACGCCATCATGCAGTACATGAAACGCAAGTACAACCTCCTGATCGGCGAAACCACCGCCGAAAAGGTGAAGATCCAGATCGGATCGGCATATGCGCTGGAGAAGCCGCTGACCATGGAGATCAAGGGCCGCAACCTCATCGAGGGCGTGCCGAAGACCATCACTGTGGACGACCTGGAGATCCGCGAGGCGCTTTCGGAGTGCGTCGCCACAATTATGAATGCGATTCGCGTCGCCCTGGAGCGTACACCTCCGGAACTTTCTGCCGATATAAGTGATCGTGGAATCGTGCTCACCGGCGGCGGCGCGCTGTTGAAAAACCTGGACAAGCGAATCCGGCAGGAGACTGGCCTGCCGGTGTCGATCGCCGAGGACCCCCTCGCTTCGGTGGTGCTGGGCACGGGAAAAATGCTGACGGAGTTCAAGCTCTTGCGGCGAATCGCGATTGAATGAAGAAGGACTGGCCCTTTGGCCGCTGAGGTATGGAGTTTCTCCTCAACCGTTACCGCAACCTGACGGTCCTGGTAGTAGCGATCCTGGCCCAATTGGTGCTGCTCGCCTATCAGGTGAAAAGCAATCAGGAAGTGCGGCTGATCCGAATTTGGGCTGTTTCGGCGGTCACGCCGATGGCGCGCATCATTGAGACCGGCCGCGGCGGCACGTCGCGCTTCTTCAGCGATTACTTCGTGCTGCTCGACGTGCGCGAAGAGAACAAGAGGATGAAGCGGGAGATCGATCGTATCCAAATGGAGAACCAGTTCCTGCGCGCGGAGCTTTCAACCGCGGACCGCGCCCGGGCACTGGCCATTTTCCAGACGCGCTCTCCTTCGAAGACCATTGCCGCGCACATTATTGGCAACACGACTGGCTCGGGGGCGAAGGTGGTCATCGCCGACCGCGGCACCAACGCCGGCATAGAGAGGAGTATGGCGGTGATCACGCCCGAAGGGATTGTCGGCAAAGTGGTCAGCGTTTACCCGACAGCCTCCTACGTTTTGCTGATCACCGATCCAACGTTTGCCGCCGGAGTCATCTCGCAAAAGAATCGAGTGCACGGAACGCTTAAAGGTCAAGGTCATAGCACGGTGAAGGTCGACTACGTGCAGAACGAGGAGAAAGTCGAGGCGGGCGAGTGGTTTTACACCTCCGGCGACGACCGCATTTTCCCAAAAGGCCTGCCCGTCGGCGAGGCCACGGTTGTGCGGCAAGGCAAATCAAACAAAGATATTTATCTCACGCCGAGCGGATTCCAGAACGGCCTTGAGGAGGTGTTGATCATTGTCGAAGGAGTACATGCGCCGATTCCGGACGCGCCCGTTCAAAACCAACAGGTCCATTTGCTCGGGCCGCCGCCGGCCGAGGCAAACGCCCCAGTTGTAACTTTGCCCACGCAAGCTGGTACGACAGATGCCGACCGGCTGATCGAGACTTACCGCAAGATCGGCGAGGCCCAGAAACACGTTTACGGCGAGCGCGGCAGCGGCGCGCCGAACTATAATGCCGCTCCAGCCGAAACAACCGCCCGCAAACCGGTGGAGCCCAAGCCAAGCGACCCGGTCAAGAAGCCGCCGACCCCATGACCGAGTTTCCCGAGGGCTTCAACGAGACGCGCAAGAGTGCTGTTTCGAAATTCAACGCCGCGGCAATCGTCGCGATTCCGCTCGTCGCCATTCTGTTCCAGGTCTATGTCCCGCGGTTCGTCACGTACCTGTCGTATCTCGAACTGCCCCTGCTTGTGACCGTTTATTTCTCGCTGATGCGGCGATCGCCCGTGGCGGGCGTCTTCTTCGGCGCGGCAATCGGCCTCGCGCAGGACTCCCTGTCATCTCATCCGCTGGGGATGTTCGGAATCGTCAAGACACTGGTGGGCTATTTCGCCGCTTCCGTCAGCCAGCGGTTCGACGTCGAAAACCCGATGGTCCGCCTGGTGCTAGGGTTCTTCTTCTTCTTCTTTCACCAGTTTTTCTATTGGGTCCTGGCAAGGGCGTTGCTCGGCCAGGCGCTCGATTTCGAGCCGCAGCAAACTATCGTACTAGCCGTGCTGAATTCGGTGGTCGCGGTGCCCCTGTATCACCTGTTGGATAAGCTGAAAATTACAGGATAATAATTCTATATGCAGGCCGACCGAGAGCGCGTGAATCTGCCGGATTCTTCGACCCAATTGTTCCACGACGACACGAAATTCGCCCTGGACCGGATCGCCGTCTTCCAGTATCTCTCCGTCGGCATTTTCCTTTTCCTGATCTGCGGTTTCTGGGTGTTGCAGGTGCGCGATCATGCGGCCAACAGCGAAATGGCCGAGCGTAACCGGATAAAAACCGTGCCGCTTCTGGCGCCTCGTGGAAAGATCCTCGATCGGGACGGACGCGTGATCGTGGATAATCATTCAGCCTACACTGTGATGCTGACTCGTGAAAACCTCAAGTCCGAGCACGTCCAGTCAATTGCGGACGGACTGAATCTCGATCCGGACGATCTTCGGATCCGGCTGCGGCGCTACGAGTCGCGGCCGAAATACATTCCGGTGATGATCAAGCAGGAGCTGTCGCCGGGCGAACTGGCTTTCGTCGAGTCCCACCGCGATCCGGAAACATTCCCTGAAATGGAGCTGATCCAGAACCAGCGTCGTCTGTATCCGCATGGCGGGCTGGCCGCGCACGTCATCGGCTACGTGGGAGAAATCAGTGAGCAGGAGCTGAACCTGCCTGAGTTCGCGAAGTACTCTCAGGGTGACGTCATCGGGAAGTTCGGCCTGGAGCGGCAGTACAACGACACACTGATCGGAATCGATGGGCAGCGGCGGGTAGTGGTGGACAGCATGGGACGGGAGCGGGAAGTGCTGGAAAGCAAGGAAGCTACGCCGGGCCACAATCTGCAGCTGACCCTCGATCTCGATCTGCAGGCGGTTGCGGAACTGTCAATGGAGAACCGGCGCGGCGCCGTGGTAGCGCTCGACCCGCGTAGTGGCGAGGTGTTGGCCATGGTAAGCCGCCCGGCTTTCGATCCTAACGCTTTCGCCATTCGCATCCGCGCGCAGGATTGGAAAGAGCTGACCAGCAATCCCTATAATCCGCTGATGAATCGCGCGATTCAGGCTCAGTTCGCGCCGGGCTCCACCTTCAAGCCGATCGTGGCGCTGGCCGGCCTGGAATCAGGGTCAATCGACGACCATTTTTCAGTGCATTGCGGCGGCGGAGCGACCTTCTACGGCCGCTATTTCAAATGCTGGATCAAGGGCGCGCACGGCGCGGTGGAGCTGCACCGGGGCATCGTCCAATCCTGCGATGTGTATTTCTACAACGTCGGGAACAAGACCGGGATCGACAGCATCGCCGAGTACGCGCAGATGGCGGGCCTCGGTAAAAAGACCGGTGTTGACTTTGACTTGCCGGGCGAAGCCGAGGGCCTCGTGCCCTCCCCGAAATGGAAACTGCGCACACAGCGCGAAAAATGGTGCGCCGGCGAGACAATTTCGGTGGCGATTGGCCACGGGGCCGTTACAGTGACGCCGATTCAGTTGGCCTCCGCAATCGGCGGGGTGGCTAGTGGTGGAGTGTGGTACCGGCCGCACCTGGTGAAGGGTGCGGCTGTTCCGGAACCCCGCCGCGGTAATTTGCACGCCGACAACATCGCGAAGGTGATTTCCGGGATGTATGGTGTAGTGAATGAGGGCGGGACCGGAGCTTCGGCGGCAATTCCGGGTCTCCAGTTGTGTGGCAAAACCGGCAGCGCGCAACGCGCCTCGAACGCGTTGGTGAAGTCAGGCAGGGTGGGCCGGGAAATGAAGGATAACGCCTGGTTTGTTGGCTTTGCGCCGCGTGAGAACCCCGAGATCGTGGTGGCGGTCCTGTTCGAGAACGGCGAACACGGAAACTTGGCGGCCCCCATCGCGCGCGACGTGATCAAGGCCTATTTCGACAAGAAGACGCGCCTCGCTCGGCCCTCCCAGCCGCAATTGGCTCTATTTCAGCGCCCGCAGGTACCAAACTAATGGCACGTTACCGGAGTCTCCGCGACCTTGACTGGACGCTTCTGATCATCGCCCTCATCATTTGCTCGCTCGGCGTGCTCCAGATCTACTCGGCCACGCACGATACGAAGTGGCGCAACGCCTGGTGGAAGCAAATCGTATGGATCTTGATCGGCCTGGGCATCATGTGGGTTGCCACGTCAATCGACTACCACACACTGCTCAGCCAGGTGCCGGTTCTCTACGCGATTTCCATTGTGGCGCTGATAGCGACCTTTGCAGTCGGGGACGTCGTGTTCCATTCGCGGCGCTGGATCACGATTTTCGGCTTCACTTTTCAGACGTCCGAGTTCGAGAAAATAGTGATAATATTGATGTTGGCACGGTACCTCTCTGAGCTTAAGCGCGAGGAGCTCGGCATCCGTGATCTGTTGAAATTAGGAGGGTTGGTCGGAATTCCGACGGCACTGGTCATGTACCAGCCGGACCTCGGCACGGGGCTTACATACCTGCCGATTCTGGCCGCCGGGGTTCTGATGGCCGGGCTTCGATGGCGTTATCTGGCGGCGGTCGCGATAGCCTGCGCCCTGATTCTGCCGGTCGGTTGGCACTTTCTCAAGGACTACCAAAGAGCCCGGCTAATCACCTTTCTCGATCCTTCGCGCGATCCGCGCGGCGCCGGCTACCAGGTGATTCAGTCGAAGATCGCTGTGGGATCCGGTGGCATGTGGGGCCGCGGAGTTACGCATGGCACCCAGACGCAGCTACGATTTCTTCCGGTGCCCCATACGGATTTCATCATGTCGGCCTTTGCCGAAGAGCACGGTTTCGTGGGTGTGGTAGTGGTTCTAGGTTTGTATTTTCTTCTGTTGATGCAGGTCGTGCAGAACGCCCAGACGGCGTCCGACCGCGCCGGGATGTATATCTGTATGGGGGTGGCGACGCTGTTGCTTTTCCATCTTCTGGTCAACGTCGGGATGGCGGTGGGCATGATGCCCGTCACGGGAATTCCGTTGCCGCTCATGAGTTCGGGCGGATCAAGCACGTTTTCGGTTTTCATGATGCTGGGGCTGGTGAACAACGTCCGGCTCCGGAGGTTTGGGAGTTGAACGGCGCACCGGACGCGGTGATAGCGTATCCAACACCGCGATCGTGGTGCGCGCTGGTTTGAGTTTTGAATAACGACGGCTCGGCGCTCTTTTGGCGCGGGACGTGAGGCGGATTTCGGTAGAACGAGTTTTAGGAACTGGCTCAAGGAACCGGCGAGGCTTTTTAGGCGCCTTCCACGAGCTGGTTCGCTGTGCTGGCGATGCAGGATTTTAGCCGGAGTGTTTGAGGGACGGCTCCACTTCGGCGCCATCGGCCGGCATTCCACCCCGAACGCCTTGCTTACGGTCCCAGCCTTGTGGCGTGACCGGTGCCGTCCGTGACCTCGCGGCCGACGCGAGGCGGGAGGCAAGGATGAGCAAGGAATTGGTGATCTCGGCCAACCGGCACGAGACCAGAGTAGCGTTGATCGAGGATGATCAGCTGGTTGAGGTTTATTTCCAGCGCGCCAACGAGTATTCCCTCGCAGGCAGTATCCATAAAGGGCGCGTGACCCGCGTCTTGCCAGGCATGCAATCGGCGTTCGTCGATCTCGGCTTGGAACGTGATACGTTTCTCTACGTCTCCGACTTCCTCGAGGAACACGAGGATTTCGACAAGGTGACGGGTGAGGAGCGGCCCCTGCGGCAGGAACGAGAACACGATCGCGACCGGCGATCGCAGCCGCCGCAGCAACACACTCAGGCCGCGGCTGCGACCGTTCACTCCGCAGCCGTGCCCCCGGGTGAAGCTGCCTCCAGCGGGCCTTCCCCGAACGGAGACCGGGGTGAGGAGCGAGGGGAGCGCCGTGGGCGCCGCTCGCGCCGCCGCCGGAATCGAGGCCGCGGATTTCCGGAATCGAAGTACGCTTCGGAACCCGTATCGCGCCCCGCTGAAGTAGAAGCGGAGCCCCGCCCGGACGCCGGAACAGCCATCGCCGAAGATAGCGCGCCGATCGTCCTGCCCGGCGAGTCTCTGGCGAAATACAGGGGCGCTCACGCCGCGGACTCACCGGCTCATGAAGCGCCGCCTAGCGAAGAGCCTGCGGCCGCAGCGGCGCCGGTCGTCGAGACCGAGTACGACGAACCCGCCCACTATCCGCCTGAGAACGCCATCCCGGACGCTCCGGCGCACGAAGGAGCGCTTGCCGGGCCCGTCCCCGAGATTCCCGAGCCTGCGGCCGAAGCCACGCCCCCGCCACTCCCGGTGGAGGAGCCGGCCGAAGCCGAAACGGCCGCCGCTGATTCCGGTCCGGCTGTGGCGCCGATGCTCGACGAAGAAGAGGATCGCGATATCCAGGCCATGATCCTCGGTGAGGCGGAAGGAATCGAGGATGCCGGTGGCGCCGAACCGGAAGATTGGGGCAACGGTGGTCCCGCGACCGACGCAGTCGGCGAAGAGGTGCCGGCCGGCCCCGACGGGGGCACTGCCGCAGTCCGCGAGCGCGGGGGGCGTTATCCGCATCGCGTCTCCCGTCGAATGCGCCGCCGTAATCGCGGAGGGGTTCTCCATGAAGGCCGGCCGGACCAGAACCGCGGCCCCCTTCCCGCCGAGCATGCCGCGGAACGGACCGTTTCGCGCCCCGCACAGCAACAGCCCTCTATCGGCGATCTTCTTAAGGAAGGCCAGGAGATCATCGTGCAGATCGCGAAAGAGCCGCTCGGTCAAAAGGGTGCTCGCATCACTTCGCACATCGCGCTTCCTGGCCGCTACGTGGTCTACATGCCGACGCTCGAGCACATGGGCGTCTCGCGCAAAATCTCCAGCGACGAAGAGCGCCTGCGGCTAAAGCGGATCCTTCAATCGCGTCGCCCGGGACCTGTCGGCGGGTTTATCACGCGCACCGCTGCCGAGGGGCGCACTGAGGACGAGATCGCCGGAGACATGCAGTTTCTCTACAATCTGTGGCAGGACATCCGCCAGAAGGCCGAGCGGCGGCCTGCGCCGGCGCTGCTGCATCACGATCTCGATATTGTCCAACGCATCCTGCGCGATCAGTTGGCCGACAGCTTCAAAGCCATCTGGATCGACGACGAGGACACGTACGAGAACGTGCTGCTCTTCGTGCAGCGGTTCCAGCCCGCTCTGGTGGGGAAGGTGAAGCTGTACACGCGCGCCGTCCCGATTTTCGATGCGTTCAACGTAACCGCGGAACTCGAGAAGGCCTTGCGTCCCAAGGTATGGCTGAAATCCGGCGGATATATCGTGATCAATCAGACTGAGGCGCTAGTGGCAATCGACGTGAACACCGGCAAGTACGTCGGCAAGTCCAACCGCCTCGAGGACACCATCGTAAAGACCAATACCGAAGCCATCAAGGAAATCGTCCGCCAGATCCGGCTCCGTGACCTGGGCGGCATCATTGTCATCGATTTCATTGACATGGACGAGCGAAAGAACCGGCAGAAGGTGATGCAGGTGCTCGAAGAAGCCATGCGGGTCGATCGGGCGCCGTATAAGATTCTCCAGTTCAACGATTTCGGCCTGGTGGCGATCACCCGCAAGCGGGTGAAGCAGTCCCTTGAACGGACGCTCTGCGCACCCTGCCCGCATTGCGACGGCGCAGGCTACATCAAGAGTGTTCAGACTGTGGTAAGCGAGATCCTCACCGAGGCGCGCAAGATGGCATCGAGCGTCGAAGGCAAGGAAGTGATGCTGCGCGTCCATCCCGATGTTGCCAAGGTGCTCAAGTCGCATCAAAACAAATACCTCGAGGAATTGGAAGAAGTCCTGCGGCGGCCGGTGCTGGTTAAGAGCGATCCGCTGCTGCACCACGAGAAGTTTGATTTAGCGTAACGAGGAGGTATACAGCATGGCTGACTACGCACATCCTGAAACACTGGTGTCGACCGATTGGGTCGCCCAGCATAGCAAAGACCCGAATGTCCGCGTTGTGGAAGTGGACGTAGATACAAACGCCTACAAAGAAGGCCACGCTCCCGGCGCAATCGGCTGGGCGTGGAACTCGCAGCTTTGCGACACCGTCAAGCGCGACATCCTGTCGAAAGCGCAATTTGAAAAGCTCATGGCCGAGTCGGGCGTCTCCAATGACACCGCCGTCGTACTCTACGGCGACAACAATAACTGGTTCGCCGCCTGGGCGCTGTGGCAGATGAAAATGTACGGGCACAAAGACGTCCGCTTGATGAACGGGGGCCGCAAGAAGTGGCTGGCGGAGGGCCGCGAGGTTTCAACCGACATTCCCACACCCGCAAAGGCCACCTACAAAGCTACAGGACCGGACAACTCGTTGCGGACGTTCCTCGATCAGGTGCAGGCGGCGCTGGCCGCGCGCTCGCACGCCATGGTGGATGTCCGCAGCCCCCAGGAGTTCACAGGCGAGATCCTGGCTCCCCCGGGGCTGCCCGAGACCTGCCAGCGCGGTGGCCACATTCCCCACGCGCGAAATATTCCGTGGGGCAAAGCCTGCAACGAGGACGGGACCTTCAAATCGGCCACCGATTTGAAGGCTTTGTACAGCACCGAGGGCGTCGACGGGTCAAAACCGGTGATCGCCTATTGCCGGATCGGCGAGCGTTCGAGCCACACCTGGTTCGTGCTGAAATACCTGCTCGGTTATGACCGCGTTGTGAACTATGATGGCTCCTGGACCGAGTGGGGCAACCTGGTGGGCGCTCCGGTAGAGCGCGGGGCTTCGGCGGCAAAGGCATAGCAGCCAAGACGTAAGGCAGATGAAAGTCGAAGAGCACTCCGAGCGCAAGATCGACATCGACGGCTGGCCGGTGAACCTCACCAGCTATAGGATCGGCGAGACGTTCCACTGCAAGGCGGACAACGTTTCGCCAGGCGCCGCGCTGGCGCGGACGACCGGCGCCACGCGGCAGGAAGCCGAAGATAAAGCCATCGCGCGAGCCCGGGAGCTGCTGAGCCGTACCAAGCGCCGCGAACCTTAATGCATGACGCGCGCCGCGCTGTGCGTTTAAAAGCTGAGCTTTAATCCGAACTGGACCAGCCGCGGATCGTACGTGGAGGTGATGGTTCCGAAGCTGCCTTGCGTGCAAAGGCCGGCCGCGTTATTCGACCCGCATACCGAATTCGGCGTCAGGAAATTCGTGTGATTCAGGAGATTGAAAATTTCCGCCCGGAACTGTAGCCGCATCGATTCCCAGGGCAGCGCGAAGTTCTTGTTGGCGGCGAAATCCCATTGCCAGAACGGATCGCTGCGAGCAATATTTCGGCCGGCGTTACCAAAGGGTCGCGCCGGATCGGTTGGCACCAGGATGTTGTTCAGATTCCAGAAGTGCAGGATGTGATTCGCCGAATGATTTACCGGATCGCCAATGATGTTGACGCGGTAATTGTTTGATCCGCGGAAATCCTGCTGAATGCCGGAGACCTGGAACGCGGCGCCCGGAACAGCGCCGTACGCGATGGTGATCGGCTGGCCGCTGAACGCGCTGTTGATGCTGCTGATCTCCCAGCCGCCCAGGAAGAGGTCAGCAAGCGCCGGCAGGTTCGCTCCATAGCGCCGCCCCTTGCCGAACGGCAGCTGGTAGAGCACACTGGTCGTGTTCGTCAATGGTTGATCGTAGGCCGACAACCCCTTCTCCGCTTTCAAATTGAAAAAGTTCTGCGGCGCGTTTACATTTCCATTCGGATCCTCAAGCGAACCCGCCGCGTTGTCAATCGCTTTAGACCATGTAAACGAATTCAGGAAGAACAGGCCTCCACTGAAGCGATGCTCCAGCCGCACCTGTAAGCTGTGGTAGTCGGAGAAGCCGCCATTCCAGTCATACGTGATATCGCCCCATTGCGGGTAGGGACGCGTGTTCTGGCGTTGTGCGAGCCCCAGAGTCTGGCCGGGCTGGTTCGGCTGCGCCTGGTTGAAATTCGCGAACAGCAGCAGGCGGTTGGACCGGTTGCCGACGTACGCTACGTCGACCAGCGTGTTCCTGGCGATCTCGCGTTGAATGGAGAAGAACCAGCTCCCGACGTAGGTGTGCTTCGTGTTGCTCGGCAAGTAGGAGATGTTTGCTGTGAGCGGATTGAGGTTGGCCGGGTCGGCCAGACGCGCCGGATAACCTTGTTGCGTCGTGGGAAGCCCTGGCTGGCCGGGGGTCTGGTTGATCACGGCATTCACCACCTTCGGGCCGTTGATCGGCAGCAGATTCGCCGCGCCGCTGCGATGGAAGTGGACGTAGCTGATCCCGAATCCGCTGCGAATCACAGTCTTCGGCATCACCTGATAGGCGATTCCCACCCGCGGCGCCCAGTCGCCCAGATCCGGATGCACCAGGCCACGATCGTAGCTGCTGCCCTCCTTCGCCTTGAGGATCGTGGCAGTCGCGGGATCGAAGTTGCTGAGGCGATTGTCCGCCTCGAATTGCGGCGAACCATACTCGTAACGGACTCCCAGGTTGAGCGTGAGCTTATTGCTGAACTTGAAATCGTCCTGAACATAGGCGAAATGCATGTTCTGCTGAAGGTGAGCGACAAATAGCGTGCTCAGCGCGTATTGGCTGCGCAGGCCGAACAGGAAATCGCCGAAATTGTCCCCGCTGAATTTGCTGGTATAGCTGTCGCGGCCATAGAGCGGGTTGACGTCCATGACCTCGGTGAGAATGCGCTGGTACTCGTAACCGATCTTGAGAGAGTGGCGGCCGAGGATGCGCGAGTAATTGACCTTGGGATTGTAAACGGTCGGATATTGCCACTGGGGATTAGTCGCCTGACGGCCGAGGTCGGCGTAACCGCTGGTGAGTTCCGTCGGCAGGCCGCCCGAGATGCGCGGGTCAGTGGGAAGTCCCGGAATGCTGTATAACTGCAGCGCGTTGGGCAGGCCGAGAGCGGCCGGGTTCTTGCCTGCCTGTGTGCGCGACACGCCGAAGCGGAACTCGAACACTTGCGAGGCGGACGGCACCCAGTTCATCCCTGTAGCTATCTGCTGATCCAGAATGCGCGTGGCGCTATTGCCGGCTCCGCCTGACGGCAGGGGGATCGGAGGTGTATCGAAGATATTGGCCTTCAACTGGCCCAGACGAAGGAACCCATTCATCTTGTCGGTGAGCTGATAATCGAACTTCGCATTGAATTTGTCATTGAAATTCTTGAACGGCTGCGAGATCAGGTAATTGTTGGCCGGGGCCGCGCCTGAAGCAGTGGGGAACGTCGGCGGCGGGAGGTCAGCAAGCACCTTCGCGGCCCACGGTTGGAGGTCCGCTGCCGGAATCTGCGTGCCCGCGGGATACGATTTTCCGGTAAGCGGGTTGGTCACGGTCACCGGCAGGATGCCCTGGCGCTGCGCAAGCGACGGAATCGTCAAGAACGTCGGAATGTTGCGGATCTGCCGGAAACCCTCGTAATCGAGGAAGAAGAACGCCCGATTTTTCACGATCGGCCCTCCCAGAGTTCCGCCGAACTGATTCCGGTGGAATGGGAAGTTGTTGCCGACGCGCGGACGGAAGAAGCCGACGGCGTTGAGGTCGGTGTTGCGGAGGAACTCCCAAAGATTCAGATGCAACTGGTTGGTGCCGCTGGCATACGCGACGTTGATCGTTGCGCCGGCGCTGCGTCCGTATTCGGCGCTTTCGTTATTTGTCACCACCTGGAACTCCGCAACCGAGTCCGGCGGCGGCTGAATCACCTGGTTCGAAAATCCCTGATTGCTGGTTCCGTACGCGTTGTTGTCGAGGCCGTCGAGCATATAGTTGCTGAAGGTGCTGCGCAGGCCATTCACGTTGAACGAGCCTTCGCGCGTCAGCACCGTCACGTTGCTGCCGGTGCCGATCGGCGACACCTTTACGCCCGAGGTCAGCAGCACAAGCGACGAATATTGGCGGCCGTTCAGCGGCAGCTCGCTGCTCGCCTCGTGGCTGATGACCTGGTCGCGCTGGCTGGTTTCGGTCTCGACGAGCGGAGCAGCGGCGGTCGCCTGCACGGTCTCCGTCACCTGGCCCACCGCGAGCTGCAGATCGACCCGCTGGCGAGAGCTCACATTCACGCGAACGTTGTTCGCGACCGCTGTCGAAAAGCCGGTCTGCTCGGCGGCGACCTTATACAGGCCGACCTTCACGGCCGGAAATTCATAATTGCCGTTGGCGTCGGTCGCCGCGACCGCGCTGATACCGGTCTCGAGATTCGTCAAGGTGATCTTGCCGCCCTGGATCACGCCGCCGCTAGCATCGCGGACCGTACCAAGAACGCTGCCTGCTTCGAACTGGCCGAACGCGGCGGTGGCGAGCAGAATCGCGAGCGCAGAAATCAAGACACAACGATTCGTCATAAAAGTACCCCTTCGTGCGAAGGTACCACAAGTAGGTTGCGGGCGATCTTAGATCGCGTGACGAACCCGAGACAAACTTATGACAGCCACTCGGTCGTCGCATCCACCAGCAGAGGACCGAGCAGCAGCGCGGCTTCACGCTCCACGCTTTGGAGGATCCGTTCGGCGTGCGGCTGGTCTGGCGAGACCGTCACGACCGCGACCAGGCCCCTTTGCCACAGTTCCTGGTAGTCGATCTCGGCAACCGACACATTGAACTTGCTCCGAAGGCGGTCCTTGAGGCTCTTGACGAAGTGGCGCTTGTCTTTTAGTGAGTGAGACCCGTCGAGTCTCAACTCAAGCGTAATGACGCCAATGCTTGGCAACTGGGATGCGTCCCCCGGACCGTAAGGAGGCGGTCTCGAACCTGATCACATTTTCTAGGCGAAAGCTTCGGTGGCGACGCGCTCAGTGGCGTACGCCTCTATCACGTCGCCCGGCTTGATGTCGTTGAAGTTTGCAATCGAGATGCCGCACTCAAAGCCCGACTTCACTTCGCTGGCGTCATTCTTGAAGCGTTTGAGACCGTCGATCTTGCCGGTGTGAATCACGACGTTATCGCGGAGCAGGCGGACTTCACTATCGCGCGTGATGGATCCATCCTGCACGATGCATCCGGCGACGGTTCCGACCTTCGAGATCCGGAACACTTCGCGAACCTGCGCCCGGCCCTTGTAGACCTCTTTGAATACCGGCTCTAGCATGCCGGTCATGGCGCGCTTGATTTCATCCGCCAGCTCGTAAATGATCGTGTGCAGCCGGATATCGACCTTCTCCTGCTCTGCGACGGCCTGCGCAGTGCGCTCCGGCCGCACGTTGAAACCGACGATGATCGCGTTCGACGCCGAGGCAAGCAGGACATCCGTCTCGGTGATGGCGCCCACACCCGAGTGCAGCACCCGGATCTTGACCTTTTCGTTTGAAAGCTTTTGCAACGTGTCCGTCAGCACTTCGGCCGTGCCGCCGACGTCGGTCTTCAGAATGATGTTCAGCTCCTTGGTTTCGCCTTCCTTGAGCTGATCGTGGAGCTGGTCGAGCGTGATGCGATTGGTCTTCGACATCGCGACCTCGCGGGCCTTGCTCTCGCGATAGATCACGATCTGCTTGGCCTTGGCCGTGTCCGTTACCACTTGCAGCATATCGCCGACTTCGGGAAGCGACTCGAGACCCAGCACCTCGGCCGGCATCGACGGCGGAACTTCGCGCACCGGCGTGCCGCGGTCATCGAACATCGCGCGCACGCGTCCGAAGACCGACCCGCAGATAAAATAATCGCCCACATGCAACGTACCGTTTCGGACCAGCACAGTCGCGACCGGACCGCGCCCCCGATCGAGCTGTGCTTCCAGCACAGTTCCCATCGCCGGCCGCGCCGGGTTGGCTTTCAGGTCCTGCATGTCGGCCACGAGCAAAATCATCTCGAGCAACAGGTCGAGGTTCTGCTTCGCCTTCGCCGAGACCGGCACCATCACGGTGTCGCCGCCCCAGTCCTCAGCCAGCAGGCCGCGGTCGGCAAGCTGTTGCTTGATCCGCTCCGGCTGCGCTTCCGGTTTGTCGATCTTGTTGATGGCCACAATAATCGGCACCTGGGCTGCCTTGGCATGGTCGATTGCTTCGAGCGTCTGGGGCATGACGCCATCGTCGGCGGCCACCACCAGCACAACGATGTCGGTAACCTTCGCGCCTCTGGCGCGCATCCGCGTGAACGCTTCGTGGCCCGGCGTGTCGATAAACACGATGTTGCGGCCGTTCTTCTCGACGTGATAGGCGCCGATGTGCTGGGTGATGCCGCCGGCTTCCTGCTCGGCGACATTTGTCAGGCGAATCGCGTCAAGCAGCGATGTCTTACCGTGATCGACGTGGCCCATGATGGTCACCACGGGCGCGCGCTTCTCGCGATCCTGTTCGACTTCGGTTTCCTGGACCTCCTGCCGCGTTTCCTCTTCGTAGCTGACCTTGTTGGTGGACGCTCCGAAGTCCCGCGCGAGTTCCTCGGCAAGCTTCACATCGAGGGTCTGATTGATAGTGGCGAAGATCTTCTTCTCCACCAGTTTTTTGATAACCAGATTGGCTTTGACGCCCAGCTTTTCGGAAAGCTCTTTGACCGTGACACCCTCGGCGATGGTGATCTCGCGATCGATCGGCGGCGGCTCGAGCTGTTGTTCGCGCCGCGAAACCGGCCGCAACCTTCCCTCTTCATGATCGGCGTCGCGGCGGCGTTCGGCTCCGCGAGCTCCTGGCTTAGTGGCATGACGCCTTCCGACATCCGTCGGCAGTGTCGCCGGCTCGGCCCTGAGCGGCGAAGTCGGATGCATGGCACGTCCCCGCCCGCGAGCGCCGGGTGTGGGTGCGGCAGGGCCACCGGGCCCTCCAGGACCGCGCATCAAAGGCTGCCCGGGACGAACCGGACCAGTGTAGATCGGGCGTCCGGGTACGGGACTCGCCGGGCGGCTGGCGGGCATCCCTGGACGAGGCAACGCCGGTGCGCCTGGAGCCGGCGGTTTTGTCAGCCGAGCCACCATATCGGGCCGCGGCGGCACCACTGGACGGGCAGCCGGCTGCCCTGCCAGGTTCGGCTTTGCCGGAGGCCGCAAAGGACCACCTCCGCCCACAGGTTGAGCGGGCGTCGCGGCCTGCGGCGCTGGCGTCGACGGGCGGGAAGTTGGGCGCGGCGGCGGAATGCCGGGAACCGTTCCAGGCGTTGAACCGGAATCCGCGGCCGGACGGCCGGCGCCAGGCACGGGCATCGACGGCGGAGCTTTGGGCACATTCCCGACTCCCGCGGGAAGAGGCTGGCGCGGACCCGAGAGGATCTGTCCTGGTTTCGGCGCAGGTACAGGCTTGGCTGGAATCGCCGTCCCCCGCGTTACCACGGCCGCTGGCGGAGCGCCGGGTTGCCCTGACGCGAGCGGCGGCCGCAGCGGCTTTGTGGAGCGTGGCGGTTGTGAGGGCTCTTCAACAGCCTCCTTCGGTGCGGGTTCCTTTGGTGGTTCGGGCGCTGCCGCTTGGGGTTCGTGTCTCGCAACGGGCTGAGCGCGCACAGGCTCCGGCGGCGGCGCAACTTCCTCGACAGTTGGGGTGGGCGCCTCGGCTCCAATTCCGTCCGCTCCGCCCAAACGGCGGCGGATCTGAAGCGCTACGTCATCATCTAGAGAGCTGGAGTGCGTTTTCTTATCAGTAACGCCTAGTTCGGGCAGAAGCTCGAGGATCACGTTCGGTTTAACCTCCAGCTCGCGAGCCAGCTCGTTGATTCGAATCTTACTCATACAATGAGCGCCCGGCGCGTGATGCTTTTGCACCAGGGTTGCGGACGGTTTGAAATTCTCCTTGCTCCGAAGCTCATTTAGCCTCCGGAGACTCCGTATCCTCTATCCTAACAGATTCACTTTCGGGCTCCCCTGTTGCTTGGTCCTTGGCAGGCTGCTCATCCTCGGCCCCGGCTGCATGCTCAATGGCGCTTTCTGCGGGTGCGATTTCGGGGGCTGGCGCTTCCGCCGGCGTCTCCACGGCGCTTTCGAACTGGCCGTAATAGCTGTTGACGGCGAGCTGAATCCGCTCCACCATCTCCGGCGAAATGCCCGGGATCTCCTCGAGTTGCTCGGGCGTCATGGAGCCGAGCTTCTCGACTGTCGAGATGCCTCCCTCCATAAGCTTCTCGACGATGTTTTCCATCAATCCGTGATCCACCAGGACCGAGACCGGGGCGCCCGGCACCACCAGCGCGGCCATCTGCGACTCGACTTCCTGGCGCTTCTCTTCTTCGCTCTTGATGTCGATCCGCCAGCCGAGCAGCTTTGCCGCCAGCCGCACGTTCTGTCCCTTCTTTCCAATGGCCAGTGACAGCTGCGTATCGTCGACGATCACTTCCATGTGCTTCTCGGACGGATCCAGAATGCTTACGCGCGAAATCTTCGCCGGGCTTAACGCGTGCGTCGCGAACGCCACCGAGTCTTCATTGTATTCGATGATATCGATCTTTTCGCCGCGAAGCTCGCGGATGATGGACTGCACGCGCATGCCCTTCATGCCCACGCAGGCCCCGACGCTGTCGACGTCCCGGTCGCGGCTGGAGACGGCGATCTTGGTGCGCTCGCCCGCCTCTCTCGCACAGCCTTTAATCACCACCGTGTTGTCGTAAATTTCAGGGACTTCCTGTTCGAACAATCGCATCACCAGCTCCGGCGCGGCCCGCGACACGATGACACCGGCGTTTTTTCCGGCCTTCTCCACGCTGCGGATGACGCAGCGCATCCGATCGCCGACGCTGAAGCTTTCGAGCTTCGACTGTTCCTTCTTCGGCAGCCGCGCTTCGGTCTTGCCGAGGTCCGCAACCAGGTCCTGGCCCTCGACCCGCTTGATCACGCACGTGACCAGTTCGCCTACGCGGCCCGAGTATTCCGAATAAATATTTTCGCGCTCCGCCTCGCGCACTTTTTGCAGAATCACCTGTTTGGCGGTCTGCGCTGAAATGCGGCCCAGGACATCGGTCGGTTTGGCGAACCGGATCTCGGCCTCCAGTTCCGCGTTTGGATCAATGGCGCGAGCGTCCTCGAGCGAGATTTCCTTATCCGG
>QHXU01000141.1:21985-25800 GCA_003223065.1 Acidobacteriota bacterium
CCGCGACCAGCATCGCGTCCTTCACCGCGTCCAGGATGATCTTCGGTTCGATGCCCTTTTCCTTGCTCAAGGTTTCGATCGATTGATAAATCGTTCCCAAGCTCATATGAATCTGTTTTCCGCTTTCCGGATTACCACTCGAACTTCAGATTCGCCTTTTCGACCTGGTCGAGCGGAAACTGCACGCTCCGGCCCGGCGACGGTTCGAGGGTAATGATTCCCTCTGCGAAGCTTTTGAGCGCCCCCACCCAGTGGCGCTGATTCTCGACCGGCTGGCGCAACACGACCTTCACCTTCTGGCCGACGAAGCGTTCGAATTCGCGCGGTTTGGAGAGTTTGCGCTCCAGCCCGGGCGAGCTCACCTCGAGGGTGTAGCTTCCCCCAGGTACCACGTCCTCGACGTCGAGGATTGTGCCTACCTGTTGCGAGATGAACTCACAATCGGCGTGCGTGCCGCCTTGAGGCTTGTCTATGAAAATACGGGGGATACGGCTTCCGCCGCCGCCGAGCAGCTGGACATCGACGATCTCGATGCTTTCGCTCGAGCCCACGCGTTCGGCGATTGCCTGAACTTTTGCCGTGACAGCCTCACGATTCCGGTCCACGATTTTCTCCGGGCAATAAAAAAGTGGGCTTTCGCCCACTTCAATTGCTCGACACCTGACTCCAGTATACACGAGCAGCGGACAAATGTGGATGTCCCGCGGCTGCGAGCATAACAAGGCGTTCCGGGCTTTGTTATTCTGGCCGCATGAAGAATGACGTCTCCCGCCGTGCTTTCATGAAGCAATCTGGCGCTGCGCTCGCAGCGGTTCCCGCCATTTTGGGCGCGCAGGGCGCCAACGAAAAGCTCAATATCGGCTGGATCGGCGCAGGCACCCGCGGATACTACCTGATGGAGCGCATGTACGCCGAGAACGCGAAGGTTGCCCAAGTGACCGCCATTTGTGACGCCTATACGGGCAACCTGGCGCGCGCCAAGGACCGCGTCCAGACGCTCGGAGGCAATACGCCCAAGACCTACGCCGACTACCACGAACTGCTGGCCGATCCGTCCATCGACGTCGTCTTCATCGCCACGCCGGAACATTTGCACTATCCGATGTTTATGGCCGCCATCAAAGCCGGAAAGAACATCTACGTCGAAAAACCGCTCGCCCACACCATCGACGAAGGCGCGGAGATGGTAAAGGCAGCCGAAAAGGCCGGCAAGGTGGTCCAGGTCGGCACGCAGAACCGCAGCAATTCGCTCTACATCAAGGCGAAGGAGATGGTCGCGCAGGGCATGATCGGCGAGATTCACTACGTGCGTGCTTTCTGGTATCGCAATTCGCGCGATGATAATCCGGCGTGGCGTTATAAAATTCCTGCCGATGCCGACGAGTCTAATACCGATTGGAAACGGTTTCTGGAAGGGGCGCCGAAGCGGCCGTTTGACCTGCATCGTTTCTACCAATGGCGCCTTTATTGGGACTATTCGGGTGGTATATCCACCGACCTTCTGGTGCACCAGACCGACATCACGAATTTCGTTTGCGGCAAGACGGTCCCGCTTTCTTGCGTGGCCTCCGGGGGCATTTACCGGTGGGTGAACGATGATCGGGATGTGGCTGACACGCTTAGCGCCATTTACGAATATGACGACCGCTTCCAGATCAACTACAGTTGCTATTTCGGCAACGATCATTTCGGCTACGGAGAGCAGTTCATGGGCAATGAGGGAACCCTTGAAGTCCTGAATCGCCAGATCCTCAACTTCTATCCGGAAAAGTTCGGCGGCAAGCCTCCGGAGCGCGTCGCCGCACGGCAGGAGATCAATATGAACCTGCCCGGAAATGACAACAAGGCGGTGGAAGCCCATATCACCAACTTCCTCGAAGCGGTGCGCGGCAAGGCGCAGGTGATTGCTCCCGTCACGATCGGGCAGCAGGCGGCCATCTCCGGCCACATGGCGACGCTATCATTCCGCAACAACAAGAAGATTTACTGGGACGAGAAGAAGGCGAAATACCACTTCGCGTAGGGCCGGCCTCCAGCTCTGACACGGCAGCCTGCAGGCTTGCCCCAGCGTGATAAGATCGTCCCGCTATGCTTATTCTCGCGGCGATTCTGGCGATTTTTGTCTACGGGATGATCGCGGCAATGCTGGGGACCATCCTGCCCGATCTCTCGGCCCGGTTCCAGCTCACTCCCAAACAGAACGGCACCATCGCGTTTATGCAGGCGCTGGGGCTTATCATTGCATCCGTCGGCGTCGGACCGCTGATCGACAACGAGGGTAAGAAGGCCGGATTGGTGCTAGGGCTGGCGTTGATCACGCTCGCACTATTCCTTCTGCCTAAATCAACAGGCTTCGGCAGCGTTTCGGCGTACCTGTTCCTGTTGGGACTCGGAGGAGGCATCATCGTCACCGGCGCGAATGCGCTCGCCAGCGACGTCAGCGAAACCAGCCGGGGAACGACACTGAACCTGCTGAACTTGTTTTTTGGCCTGGGTGGCCTGGCCACTCCCTTCATTTCGGCGAATTTGCTGAACCGGAATTCGGTCCGCCTTTGTTATCTCGTCGCGGCGCTTACGGCGGTTACGTTGGTGATTCACATCGTGACCCCGATGCCCGGCCCGGCCGGCGGGCTTGGGTTCGTGCTTTCGGATGTCAACAGCGTGCTCGCCAAGCCGGCCCTTTTCCTGCTGGCCCTGTTGCTGTTTCTTTACGTCGCGTGCGAGGTGGGTGTTTGGAACTGGCTGGCGCAGCACCTGATCGCGCAGGGACTTCCAGAATCGCGCGCACTGAATATTCTTTCGCTCGGCTTCGCCCTGGGCCTGTTGATTGGCCGCGTCGTGGTTTCGCAGATTCTCCGCACCGTACCCGCCGAAACGGTGACCCTGGCGGCGGCAGTGCTCATGGCCGGCACCACGTTGTGGATGCTGCGCACTACAACGCCGGGATCAGCGGGCGTCGCGGTATTCCTGGCGGGCATAGCCATGGCGCCGGTATTCCCGACGGTGCTCGCCATGGTGGCCGATCGCTTCCACACAATGACCGCTACGGCGCAGGGCATTGCCATCAGTTCCGGCTGGATCGGGCTCGCGGTCAGTTCGCGCATCATCGGTTCGATCGCCGGCGGCGATCCGAAGCGGCTTAAGACAGCGCTGCTGGTGATTCCGGGAGCGTCCGCCGTAATGGTGGCGGTCACCCTGGCGCTGCGCGCGCTGTAAGCGCCGGGACAAAATCTCAAAATCCGCGTCGGAGCAGTATGGGACCTGCTTTGTTGTTGACGCTCGCGCTCGGGATTGATCCGCAGCTCGCGCGCAGCTATCTCGCCGAAGCCGGCGCGTCATGTAAGGCCGGCGCTTTGCTGTGGCCACGCGGCCTTTGCGGACCCATCGTAATCGTTGATGCGAAAACGCGCGGCTATGTGACCGCCGATGGTGAAGGCACGCTGCCCAAGGATGCCGCGATCGCAAATACTGCCGCCAACATGAACGGCAGCAAATGGATCATGCTTCAGTGGCCCTTGCCTGAAGACCGGAATGTGCGTCTCGCCCTGATGCTGCATGAGAGCTTTCATTTCGTGCAAGCGGATATTGGATTCCCGATGGCCAACCCGGCGAATCCGCACCTCGATTCTTTAGAAGGCCGCTACTGGATCGAGCTTGAGTGGCGTGCGCTCGCCGCCGCTCTCGAATCCGATGGCGATGCCCGCCGCCGTGCCGCCGCCGATGCTGTTGGTTTTCGCCGGAAACGCCGTGCGATTTTCCCGGACGCCGCTGCCACCGAGCGCGCGCTCGAAATGAACGAAGGCCTGGCCGAGTAC
>QHXU01000425.1 GCA_003223065.1 Acidobacteriota bacterium
GATCACCATCGCATACTTCGGTTTACTCTACGCGAAGACTAGCCAGTTGAACCGCGTCGAAGACCAAGTGCAGGCACTGGTTCGTAAACTGCCCCCGATGCAGCGTGTCATCGCTCCCTTGATTGACCCGAGCAGTCGGATTTCGAACAGGCACCTGGTGGATCGCGCCTGTATCGGAATCTGCTACAGTTATGCAAACTACGAGCCTTCGACTGGACAATTCCGGGTGCGCGTGCGGACGCGTAATGCGTTCGTTGTCGACCATTATAACGACCCCCACGCGATGCAAGCCTTGACGTACCGGCCCAGGGATGACGATCCTCCCATTTACCGGATCGCAGATTGCGGGGGACGGTTGTGTGTGACTTTGCTGAACGAAGGGAAGCAATAATTTTCAAATGAAACTTGCGCGGATAAGATCTCTGCGATTGGGTTTTCGAGCGCATGCCGAATCACGAAGAGACTATTCGAGAAATGCGCCCGCATATTGAAGCCGATCATCGCGGACGTTTCGAGTTGATTCACGAGTTTCAATCTTCTGGGATGGGGATGACCTGAGGATGGAGATCTTGTCCGAAACACAAGCCGGTTCGGCAGTCTCGCCGCTACAGTGCTTACCTCGTCCACTATTGTACATCGTCGTGTCGATCGTGCTGTTGGTTCCGTGCTTCTGGCAATCGCGTATTCAAGCCGGCGATCTCTCGAGCCACATCTATAACACCTGGCTCGCACGCCAGATCGAGCGCGGCGAGGCGCCCGGCCTGGAAATCGTGCCACAGGCGACGAATGTTCTTTTCGACCTGATGCTCGCCCGATTGTACGGACCCCTCGGCCCGAGCCTTACTCAGCGCGTGGCGGTTTCCGTCGCTGTGTTGAATTTCTTTTGGGGGGCGTTTTATTTCATTTCGGTCGTCAGCCGCAAACGTCCGTGGTTCCTGATGCCGTTCCTGGCGATGCTCGCCTACGGCTGGGTATTTCACACAGGTTTGTTCAATTTTTATCTTGCGCTCGGCTTGTGCTGGTGGGCGCTGGCATTTCTGTGGAAGGGTGGACGCCGGGTGCTGCTTGCGGTTCCGCTGCTGGCATTGGCGTTCGTGGCGCATGGCCTGCCCGTTGCCTGGGCTGCGGCCATGGGAATCTACGTTTGGTTAAGCCGCAGGCTGACGGCAGCGCGGGGACTGGTTTTAGGGGGTGTTGCGTTCGTGGCGATCGTGGGCCAGCACTTTTTCCTAATGCGTCACTATTCGTCAACCTGGAGCCTCTGGCAGACTCTAAGAATGACCGGCCTCGACCAGGTGGTCGTATTTGGTCCCGGCTTCCTGCTCGTGGTGGCCGCGCTACTTGCGGTGGCAGGATATCTCATGCTTCGGCTCACGAAGACAACAGGGTTGCGGAATTTCCTCCTTAGCCTACCCGTCCAACTAGCGATTCTGGATGCACTTGGCATAGCCCTAGTGCCGTCGAAAATCGAGTTGCCCTATTTCAACCACGCCCTTGTGTACATCGCGGAGCGAATGTCCCTGACAGTGGCGATCTTGACTTGCGCTTCGTTTGCCTCCGTTCGCGCGGGTTGGTTCGAGCGCGCTGGTCTAGCAGCAATCACGATCGCATATTTCGGAATGCTGTACGTCAAGACCGCCGAACTCAACCGCCTCGAGGATCAGGTACAGGCGCTGGTCCGTGGACTGCCTCCTATGCAGCGCGTCATCAGCCCGCTGCTTGACCCGAATAGCCGCACCCCTTGGCTGACGCACCTGGTTGATCGGGCCTGCATCGGAATATGTTACAGCTACGCCAACTACGAGCCTTCGACGGCGCAGTTTCGGATTCGGACGCGAGCGCGGAATATGATTGTCGTAAATGATTACGACGACGCCTTTGCAATGCAGACCGGCGCATACCGGCCCAGGAATGACGATCCTTCCCTTTACCAGATCTCGGATTGCGGCGGACGGCTGTGCCTGACTCAGCTCAACGGGGCGAAACAGTAACGATAATCTTCAAATGAAACTTACTCGAATAAGATCTCAGCTACGATCGCCCATCGGAGTTGCCGTGATCGCATGGGCAATTCTGGCCGCCGCGGTCATCGCGAGCCACTTCCCCTATCGCACCGATCCACCACAGAAGATTGACTTCCACCGAGACTCGGCAGACCAGAGATTCTATGATCAAGCTTATCTCGAGCGCGAGCGGGAAAAAGAGGAGAAATATATCGAAGTCGCGCGGCGGGCCGCGAGAATCTATGGCATCGAAGATATGGTGAGTAACACGGTGCATAACTACCATCTGGAGACAGCCCACGTGCTCGAGGTCGGCGCCGGCAGCGGACTCTTGCAGGATAGGGTTAAAGATTACACCGCTTTGGATATTTCCGCGACCGCACGCCGCTATTTCCATAAGCCCTTCGTGCAAGCTGACGCGCGAGAGATGCCATTCTCAGCGGACGAGTTCGATGCCGTGTGGAGCATTTGGGTGCTTGAGCACGTTCCGAACCCCGAGCAGGCTCTTCGAGAAATGCGCCGCGTATTGAAGCCAAACGGAGTCCTTCTTCTGTTCCCGGCATGGATGTGCTCCACTCGGGCAGCCGATGGATACCACGTTCGGCCTTATCGCGATTTCGGCATAACAGGCAGGCTCGTGAAGGCGAGTCTGCTGATCGAGGAATCGCCGCTTTTCGAGGCGCTCTATATGCTGCCGATCAGGGCGATTCGTCGGCTTACGTGGACCGTACACCGCAAGCCGACAGCATTTCACTATCGGCCTCTCGTTCCGAATTACGAACAATATTGGGAGCCCGATAGCGATGCCGTGAATTCCATGGACATGTATGAGGCTTACCTGTGGTTCAGGAGCCGGGGAGATGTCTGTTTGAATTGTGGAGACGAGGCGACCCTCTACCGGACGTCGGGCATTCCCCTGATTATCAAGGTGAAGTGTGACGGAACCAAGAATTGACGAAAAGTCCGGGATGCCCGCACGCCCACCGATCCAGTATCAGTTGTCGGTGCCGCACGGCGCCGACCTCTTTGAGTTCGTCCTAAAAATAATCGTCGCTGGCGTCGTGATGTCAGCTACGTACTTGCTGATCCGTGCTAAGGTCATTGAGCAGATGATGACTCATCCTGTCGTGTTTTGTCTAATGCTGGATTGCTTCCTGATCCACGTTTGTACGAACGCGTCGAAGTGCGAGGCGTTTGTGACGGGGTGCCTCGGAACAATGGCTTTCTTGTTCTGGCTGATGTTGTTTCACGGTTCGGCAGTGCAGTTGTGGGCGGCTGCGGCAACGTTTGGTTGTCTTCTTGGTCTGGCGAGTCTTCTTGTGCTTAGTGTTAGTGCTCTGAAGAGACAAGGCGCCGCTGGTCGAGACCAGCTGCGGGCGTTTGGCCGGAGCAGTGTGTTTCTTTGCATGGCGATTTGGGGCATACCTATTCTAAGCATCGCGAACACAATTCGTCCTGAGAAGTTTGATGGCATACTCTATCGGTTTGACGCGGGATTTGGAGTCCAGCCAAGTTTTTTGATTGGTCAAATCTTCGCTTCCAGCCGCATGGTGCACGGATTTGAGTATGCGATTTATGTGAGCTTGGCTTTACCTGTGGGGCTGCTATATATCGGACACCTTCGTCACAATGTGAAGTGGCCTATCGATGTGCTCCAAGCTTTGCTCGTGAATAGCCTCATAGGATACTTGTTGTTTTGGGTCTTCCCCGCAGCGGGCCCTTCCTTTGCGTTCCCGCAGAGCTACCCGTTACACTCGCCAGCTCTCTCGGCTATGGGGGTCAAGTCGATCGTCTTCGATGCGCTGCCAAACGCAATGCCTTCGGTGCACGTGTCTACAGCGTTGCTGATATGGTTCAACTGCCGCCCATGGCCGCGCGGCAGATTGCTCGCGTTGGCCTTCCTCGTTTGTACCATCCTGTCCACACTTGGGCTTGGCGAGCACTATTTAGTTGACGTGATTGTGGCATTTCCATACGCTCTACTTATCCAGTCGCTGAGCGTGTCAAGGGCACCTGACAGTGGCTCTTTGCTCCTCGGATTGTCCTTGACTGCTGGGTGGATCATTTTTTTGAAATTTGGTTACATGTTGTTCCCAACTCCTGCTCTTGCGTATGGACTGTCAGTTACGACGGTTGTGCTGGCTTTGTGGCAGGAATCGAAACTAGGAAGAAGCATATACGCGATGTCGGGATCTTTTTCTGTCGAGTCTGGCAACGCGCAGCCGATTCTCGTGGATTAGTTGGCATCTGATCTAGTGGACGGGCATTGTTCTAAAGTTGGCGGCGCCAGGCAAGTAGGACGAGGTCGAAGCACGACTGATCCGAGCACGAGTCTCGGGTGTTCCGAAAGTGGCGCGCCTGTTCGAGTAGCGTCATCAGCGCGAGAAAGGCGGAGTCGGA
This sequence comes from Acidobacteriota bacterium, assembly GCA_003223065.1. Lineage (GTDB taxonomy): Bacteria > Acidobacteriota > Terriglobia > Bryobacterales > Bryobacteraceae > Palsa-187. The sequence continues at coordinate 4,404 of QHXU01000425.1, forward strand.
CATCTATTTCAGAGTTACGATACGCTGTCCTATTAATCGCACCCTATGCAGCAGACGCCCGGGCTCGACCCAAACATGAACTTCATCACCTGTCTGCTACTGTTTCTGGCCGCACGGCCGAAGCGGTGGGAACTTATTTCGATGGGTATGGTGGCGGCAGTACTGCTCGCATGTTTCGGAATCCGCCGCGAACCGTGGCAGGCCGTCCTGCAAGTGCTCTCCTATGGCGGCGCAGGCGGCCTGGTGACCGTCTTGCTCCTCCCTTACTTGAGCCGCCATTTTGACTGGAAATTGGTCGGTAAACTTGTGTTTCCACCCGCATTCGGAACACTGACCAGTGTGTTGCTGGCTGCAACCGTTTCCGGCGTGACCTACGATAATCTGCTTTATGCCTTTGACGGCGCCCTAGGATTTCAGCCCGATTTTTGGGCTGGCCGCGTGATCCTCCAGATTCCCGGCATGTCGGTATCCGCACGCTTTCTTTATGAAGCATTGCCGCTCTTTCTGGCGACTGCTTACGTAAGCGGCGGGTGTGCGGCGCGGAACATGATTGCGTTCCTCGTGCTCCTCGGGCTTTGCGGCGCGATCTGCTTCAGGCTTTTCCCCGCGGTTGGTAGCGTGTATCTTTACCCGGACGCCTTCCCCTTCAATCCGCCGGCGCTGTCTTCGATTTCACTCGTGCCGCAATCAGTTACAGTGGCTGCGCCGCGAAACTGCATGCCGTCGCTGCATTGCGCGTGGGCGATTGCATTCTTGTGGACGTCCCGCCGTTTCAGTCGAATC
>QHXU01000426.1:0-476 GCA_003223065.1 Acidobacteriota bacterium
AACGGAGTCGCGACCGTCTCGACCGCTTCTCCGATTTGCCGGATCGGGCCGCCGGCACCCGCAAGCCGCAGGTACTCGATTTTGTCCGGATCGATCCGCATGATCCGGCAGCAGGTCGCGTCAACTGCCGCGAGATCAGATCCGGCCACGATGAGGCCGGCGTGCCGTGTGCGGCCTTGAATCGGGCCGTTCCCTTCCATGCCATCGATTCCGTCCACCAAGGCAAAATGACGCGGGAACGCCCGATATAGATCGGCGATGCACTCGTTGATTCCGGCCCAATGCAGCACGTTCTTCGGCCACCCGTAAACGCCTCCGGGTACCAGGCCGAAGAAATTCTTCATTGAAAGCGTGGCTCCCACCCAATGATGTGTCTTCATCTTGGGCAACGACACCAATAGATCGGCGCCCAGTGCCGTGTGAGGCAAGTAAAGTGACCGGAGTTTCGAAACCGGACTGTTCAGCTTGACCTTTGT
>QHXU01000426.1:532-3762 GCA_003223065.1 Acidobacteriota bacterium
AAGAATCCGGCCGCGTCTGCCAGGTCGAGTGTGATGCGGCGATGGCCCGGCCCCTCCGCGATCCGCACGTCCGCAGCCCCCAGCCTGCGGAATGCCTCTAGCGCGGCATGCACGAAGACAGGATGGGTGTTGATCGCACTCGCCGCGTCGAACTCCACCAGGTTGGGCTTCAGCACCACGCGCTTTCCGCGGGCGCTCGTTCCCAGTTCGGTCAGGACTCGATACATCCTGTCGTACAGGTCCTGGCCGTAGGCGGGCGCGCGAGCTATGGCCACACGCCGCTCGGGCTCTCGCCGGCGAGCGCAGCCGGCAAGCAGCAGCGTGCCTCCGGCGGCAATGACGTGGCGGCGCGTCACGATCCGTTCAGCACAAAACATTGGTACCTTCAAAAGCCGCCCTTGTTACCACCGCGAGGGTTGCGTCGGCCAGGTTTTGGCGACCAGGAGGTGCAGCATCCGGATGTGGTCGTGCGTGAGCCAGTAATCCCAACTGCAGCCAGGCAGCCCCCTGCAACGAACGGCAGTTCTTCAACTCGCGCTCTGCGATGTCGAGGGCAGCGCTCTCAACCTGGTCGAGCGCCACCAGCGCCAGTCCCGTGGTCTCGGGATACGATTCCGACGAGTATCCGAGTGCTTCCGACGAGCCATGATTCCAGCCGCCATCTCTGCAGCGCCTTGATGCAAGGAATTTTCGTCCCACCCGAAGCCGCTCGTTGATGCGCTCGCCGAAGGACGTGTTGGGGCCCTGCCGCAATACCCGCTCGAGAGCAAGGATCGCGAAGCATGTAGGAATCACCCATGCTGCAGTATCCGGATACCAGGCCCAGCCCACGCCTTCCCGGGGATCGGCAGGCGTGCCCCCGAGCAAGCGACGGCGCAGGCGCTCGACCCAGTCTGTTTCACGGCCGCTGTGACGCAACAGCCATTCCACGGCGCGCTCCTGCGCTGAAAAACTTTTCCGCGCCGCATCGCCTTGCGCCAGCGCCAACAGCGCCAGGGAGGTTACCCAGGTGCTTTCGGAGACCGCCTCGCACGGCGGCCATCCGCCATCCGGATGCTGCCGCCGCCGAAGCCACTCGCAACCTTGCTCGAAAGGAGGTTCCCGCGAGCCGGCCGCCGCCAGCGCCAGGAGGGCCCAAGCGGTCGGCTCCGTCCGCGAATTCCCCGGTCGATAGCCCCACCCCCCGTCGGTATTCTGCTGGGTCCGGACGAAAGACAGGGCCTCGGTCAGAGATGCCATGCCCCTATCGGAAATTGGCTTTTCTCTTGCGTCTGCGCATAATCAGCAGAACCAGCACGATTGCTGCCGCAATCCAGAGAATCGTGGATATCGATACGTTGCTCATGAAAATCTCCTTTCTTTTTTTCTTAGTGACCAAAACTCCGCATCAGTGGGAACAAGTACTTGAATACCTGCAACAATCCCGGGCCCGCCGCAACTACCAGCATCGACGGCAACAGGAAGAAGAATATCGGGAACACCAGCTTGACGCCGACCTTTCCGGCGCGCTCCTCGGCATCCTGCCGACGCCGCACGCGCATGAAGTCGGAATGCGTGCGAAGTGATTCGGCGATGCTCGTCCCGAACCGGTCGGTCTGGATCAGAATCGCCACAAGCTTGCGAAGCTCGGACTCGCCAGTGCGTTCTGCCAAATTCCGCAGCGCTTCGGAGCGGCGCTTGCCGGCGCGCATCTCCAGGTTTACCAGACTTAACTCGCCGCACAATGCCGGATGTGTCATCGACAGTTCTCGGCTCACGTTCAAAATGGCCTGATCGAGCGCCAGTCCGGCCTCAACGCAGACTACCATGAGGTCCAGAGCGTCCGGCAGCGAGAGCCGCAATTCTTCCTGCCGCTTGCTCACCATATGCTCCAGATAGAGGTTGGGACCGAAGTAGCCCGCCAGACCCGCCGCGATCACAAAAACGATGCGTAGCAGCGGTACCGCAGTCACATGATCTCGAAATATGATCGCCAGCACGAACAGCGTCACACACAGGACGATCTTGATGCCGTAGTGGACCGCCACCGCCGTGTCGGACCGTAACCCAGCCGCGATCAAAATGCGCCGCGTCATGGCGGCGTCCTGCGGAGAGATAGGAACCTGCTGGCCAATTTGCTCGAACACCGAGATGGCCAGACCGCCTCTCGGGCCGGCGGACTCCTCCAAGCCCGTATTCACCACCACCGCCTCGGTCCCCAAGTGCTTGTAAAAGCGCCCTGGACGCGAGTAGCGGCGATAGCCGTACCAGGAGATGAGCAGCATCAAAAAACAAAACAGAGTCGCGGCAATTGTGATGGGCAACATAAACTCAAACCTTAATGTTCACGATGCGGCGGATAACGCAATAACCGACGATCTGGCCGAGGATCGATCCGGCGATCAGGTATTTTCCGTCCGGGTCCTTCGCCATGCCCTGCAGATACCCGGGGGCGATGGCCAGCAACGCCAGCGTTAAGACGAGCGGCAGCGCTGTCAGAACCACGCCAGTAACACGGCCGTGGGCGCTGGCGGCCCGCACTTGGCCTTTCAGCCGGAACCGCTCGCGAATCACGTAAGCTAGCTTCAGCAGGATCTCGCTCAGATTGCCACCCGTTTCCTTCTGCAGGAGGACGGCGGAGACGAAGAACCTCACGTCCACCAGCGGAACGCGCGCGGCCATGTTCTTCAGCGCCGAATCCAGCGACGATCCGAGGTTCTGCTCGTTGAAAATGCGGCGGAACTCCAGGGACAGCGGAGGGATTGACTCGTCGGCCAGCATTTCCAGACTTACCGAAAAGGCGTGGCCGGCGCGCATGGAGCGGGAAAGAAAATCCAGCGCCTCGGGGAACTGCTCTTCGAAGGCTGCCAGCCGGCGGCTGCGGCTATACATCAACCAAAGGTAAGGCAGCGTCGCGAAGCCGATGGCCAGGGCCGGCGCCGTAATCCAGGCGGTGAACAAAATCGGCAGGACGGTGCCGATAAAGAGTCCGATCACGGCACTTACCAGAGTGGCCGTCAACAAGCCCATCGGCGTCCATGCCAGTCCCGACTGTTCGATCTTCTTCTCAATCGAAGCGTAGAGCGGCAGGCTCGCCAGCACCTTCGTCAATCCCTCTTCCGTGAGCCTGTCCCGCAGAATGGTCACCTTCTCGTAGGCGACCTGGCCGGTGGTGGTCTCGAGGACCTTAGTCACTTGAGCTTTGCGGCGCGACTCAAACCACCGCCAGCCCAGCCCGATGGCCAGCAGCA
>QHXU01000142.1:0-1095 GCA_003223065.1 Acidobacteriota bacterium
CGGAGTCCGCGAATCCGAAGGCCGTCGTCGCAGCCCTCGACCCTTCCGTGGAGATGCTTCGCACCGCTCGTAGCCACGGATTGCTCTGTGTCGTGGCAGGCGTCGTCCCGGGGCTTCCTTTCCTGGCCGAGAAGTTTGACCGGGTCCTGGCAAACTTCGTCCTCAGTCATGTGACCTCCTATCAGGCGGCCCTGTTTGACATGGTCCGGGTTCTCAAACCGGGAGGCAGACTGGGCGTGACGACGTGGGGCGCACTGGAGAACGAATTCCGGAAACTCTGGCAGACTTTCGCTGAGTCGTTCGCCGGCAGCGAAGCCCTTCGAGCGGCCACGCAAGAAGCGCTTCCGTGGGAAGATTGGTTCACCGATGCTGCCCATTTGCACCAGGCCTTTCGAGAGGCAGGGCTCATCAATGTTGAAGTTGACCACGTCAATTACAACATTCACATGACGATCGCCGATTTCCTTTCCATAAGAGAGAATTCAATCCAGGCGAGGTTCATGCGTCAGACAATGGACGCCGGGCGGTGGGAACAATTCAAACAGACCGTCTCCGCGGAATTTTGCGCGAGGTTTAAAGATCCCATCGACCACATAAGAGACGTTCACATCGCGATTGGCACCCGCGCCTGAGGGCTGATTCCGAATCTCAATCAGAATGCATTTCGCCGGAGCCTCAGCGCCGCAAAGCCCACCAGGCTGATCGCGATGCCAGCGGCCGCATCCACGGCGTAATGATATCGCCCGTAGATCGTCGCGAGCGCGACTGAAAGCGCATAGACCGCCATGCTCCATCCGATCCATCGACGGTGCCGCAGGATTGCGAGCAGGCCCCAGGCCGCCGACAGCGCGGAGGAAACGTGTGCGCTGGGAAAAACGCTTGAATGGATTCCGTAGCCGCCCACGATCCACAAGTTAAAGCGTCGCAGCGCCGTGACGATATGGGGCAGATCGGCGCCCGGAAACGCTGTGCGCGGCGGCTCGGAAGGGAAGTAGGGGAACAACGCGTAGACGCCGAGCGTCCCCGCCAGGTACGCCAGCCAGAATTCGTTCATCCGATCCCGCCGTCCGTTCCAAAAAAGCACCGCGAGCGAAA
>QHXU01000142.1:1167-10397 GCA_003223065.1 Acidobacteriota bacterium
AGCAGCCACCGGTCCCACACGATCCACACCCGTTCCAGATGATGATCGTGGATGGCGGGGGTGAACCAGTCCATCTGACGGTACGCTGTCAAGGTGAAAGCCAGCGGCGCGATGTCGCGGACAGGGGATTTGGTGCCCGCGAGGGCCCAGACGACCACGGCAACCGCACCCGCGACCACCCATGCTTTCCACGGAGCGAAGTACCACGGCGCGATCAGTGCGACGTAAGTGAAATATACGATCAGGAGCCATTCGGAGGAGCGAGGACGGGGCACGTCCCTCAATTGTCCCGCGAAGCCTCTACGGGCGTTCCACCATCCCAACCACATCCTTGCAGCCGCCCAACTTTGCCAGGCGTAATGCGGTAGCGCCGGCGTTGAGCCGCAGCGACGGGGTCTTCTCGATCAGCGCCTTGACCGTCTCCGCCTGGCAGCGGCCGACGGTGAACCGGTCGATATCCGGCACGCCTCCCACAGCGGCATCGAGCGCTTCCGCGGTTGGGGTCGCGCCGCGGTCCAGCAACAGCTTCACTATGTCGGCGTAGCCATACCCGGCGGCCATAACCAGCGCCGTCTGGTTGCCCGCCCGGGCGTTCAAATCGGCGCCCGCGTCGAGCAAGACCCTAACCGAGCCGGCCTGATTCTTATGAATCGCATGCATCAGCGGCGTCCAATGGTTCACCCCGCCCCGGCCATTGGGGTCTGCGCCGGAGGCCAGGAGTTCGGCCATTCGCGCCGTATCGCCTTCACGGGCCGCCCCGATTAGCGGGGAGAGCGGCGGCCCCATGGGGATGCAGCCCGCCATAGCTAAGCAAACAAGAACGGTTGCCATTTTCATGGCCGAATTATACTTGAGTTACTCTATGCTGTAAAGTACTTTCCATTGGCTGGAAACCGCCCTGCCTTTAGCTAACCGCCTCATATGGTTGCAGTCTAAAGGGTGAATGGAAGACACCGACAGCGTTGCTGTAGCCCGGGTCAAAGCGGGCGATGGCGATGCTTACCGGGTGCTGGTGGACCGGCACAGCCGCAGTGTTTTCCGGCTGGCATATCGAATGACTGGCAACCAACAAGACGCCGAGGATGTCGTGCAGGAAACTTTTATGCGGGCCTACCGCCAGCTTCACCGCTGGGAGGCGCGCTCGAGTTTCAGCACCTGGCTTTACCGGATCGCGGCAAACTATTCGCTCGACCTGGTCCGGGCGCGGAAACGTCACGCCGAGACGGCCATCGACGAAACGCCGGCGAACCAGGGAGCGCCTGACGATGCCATCCACGCGCTGCCGGCCTCATCGCCCGGGCCCGATCGCCTGCTGTTCAGCGATCAGGTGCAGAAGTGCGTCGCTAGCACGCTCGACGAGTTGAGCCAGCAGGAAAGGACCGCTTTCGTTCTGCGGCATTTCGAAGGCCAGTCAATCGAAGAAATCAGCGCGGCGCTCGGCCTATCCGCCAACGCCGCCAAGCACAGCATTTTCCGCGCGGTGCAGAAACTCCGCCGCGCGCTTGAACCCATGGTGAGTCACGCGTTATGAACGTCCCAACTGAAAATCACCTTACGGAAGAGCAGCTTGTCCTGTATTACTACAGCGAAGCCTCGGAAACGGCAGGCGTCGAAGAACATCTCGGCGCCTGCGAATCCTGCCGCAAGGCCTATCATTCTCTGCAAAGGGTGCTCAACTCCGTCGACAGCTTACCCGTGCCCGACCTTTCCGCCGATTATGAGACGCGCCTGTGGAGCGCGCTCGATGCGCGCCTGGGCCGGAGAAAATCGTTCGCTGCTCGCTGGCTGTTGTGGAAACCGCTGGTGATCGCGGCGTCGATGGCGGTACTGATCATCGCGGCGTTTCTCACCGGACGCACCTTGGAAAGGCCGTCCAACCAGCAGAAGAGCGTCGCCGATTCGGGAATCCGGGAGCGAGTATTGCTGGTCGCGGTTGGCGATCATCTCGAACGCAGCCAGATGGTTCTAGTGGAGCTGGCGAACGCCGGCGCGCCGGCCACGGGCCACCTGGATATCTCTTACGAGCAGCGCACCGCCGAGGATTTACTGGAGGCCAACCGCCTCTATCGCCAGACCGCGGCGAGCGCCGGGGACTTCCCGACCGCAACGCTGCTCGAAGATCTGGAACGGGTGTTGCTGGAAATTGCGCACAGCCCTTCGACTGTCTCGGCAAAGCAGTTGGAGGATTTGCGTAAGCAGATCGAAGACAAGGGGATTCTGTTCAAAGTAAAGATATTTGGGTCGCAGGTGGAACAGCGCGAAGCGGCGCCGTCCAAAGCCGGCGCAGCCAGCCTGTAATGGCGAATGAAGGAACAAAATATGAAACCATTCCGTAGAACTTTAGTAATCAGTGTTATGGGAACGGCCGCAATCATGGCGCCCTTGGCGGCACAATCGGGTCCCGACCCGCTGTTTCTCGAGCGTTTCGAGCGCTTGAATAAGGCGCTGGAGAAGATCCCGCTCGACATGCGCCTGGATTTGGACTTGGACCTCGACGGCGTGACCATGGCGCTGTCTCATCCACTGTTCGGCCTCGCATTCCAGCAACCCGATCGCGAGCGCGAGCTGGAACGCGCCCGCCAGGCCGCCGAGCGCGCCCGCGAGTCCACCGAACGGGCCCGCGATGCGGCCGAGCGCGTCCGCGACGCCGAGAGCCGCAACAACGACTACTATCGTGCCGGCGCGGAGGCGCTCGACAACCGCAACTATGAGAAAGCGATCAAGTACTTCGATCGCGTCATCGAGAACAAGTCGCCGCGCGCCGACGGCGCCTACTACTGGAAGGCGTACGCGCTGAACAAAATGGGCAAGCGCGACGAGGCGCTGGCCGCCTTGGCCGAAGTCCCGAAGCAGTTCCCGCAGAGCCGCTGGCTAAATGATGCCAAGGCGCTCCAGGTGGAAGTGCAGCAGGTTACCGGCGCGGGCGTCTCTCCGGAGAGCCAGACCGATGAGGAGCTGAAGCTGTACGCGATCAACGCCCTTGTCGATTCAGACCCGGAGCGAGCCATTCCTCTGTTGGAAAAGCTGCTCAACGATTCCAAGAATCCGCCCCGGCTCAAGGAGCGCGCGCTGTTCGTGCTCGCGAGGAGCCGCAGCGACAAGGCGCAGGAGATCGTGGGGCGGTACGCCAAGGGCGGTTCCAATCCCGATCTGCAGTTGCGCGCCGTCGAGTACCTCGGGCAGTTCCGTTCCAAAGAAAGCCAGAAGACGCTGGCGGACGCGTATGCCAGCGTCAATGACGTGAACGTGAAGCGGGCGATCCTGCGCAGCTTTATGATGTCGCGCGATACGGAGCACCTACTCAACGCCGCCAAGAGCGAGTCCAACGCCGACCTGCGGCGCGACGCGATCCACCAACTTGGCCTGATGCGCGCGCAGGGCGAGCTCGCGCAGCTCTATGCGACTGAAACCAACTTTGACTTGAAGGACGCTATCATCCAGGCGCTATTTCTGAGCCAGGACACGGACAAGCTGCTCGAGATCGCCAAGAACGAAAAGGACAGCCGCTTGCGCCTCGCCGCCATCCACCGGATGGGGCTGATCCGCAGAGACAAGTCGCCCGATGCGCTGGCGTCGCTCTATGCGCCCGAATCCGACAAGACCGTCAAGGCGGAGATACTGCAAGCGCTGTGGCTGCAGGGCTCGGCCAAGCAGATCGCCGACCTGGCCCGCAAGGAAACCGATCCCGAGCTAAAGAAGATGGCCGTCCAGAAGCTAAGCATGATGAAGTCCAAGGACGCTACCGACTTCCTGATGGAGCTGTTGAACAAATGACGCGCGCTGCGTTCGCGCTCCTTGCCGCTGCGACTCTCTACGCCCAGCCGAGGCTGCAGAACGCGCGTCTTGAAACACGCGCCGTTTCGGGATCACTCGAATCGACCTTTCGCGCGATCGTCAACGCGCAATCCGGACCAGCCTGGATTGCGTATGCTGCGCCGCTGATTCCGGGTGAGCACAATATGTGCTGCTGGAACTCGAATGTCCAGTGTCCAGGCTGCACTTTGGAGCCCCAGACGAACCCGGTCAATTTCCCGCCCAACCCGAATGCGACGGTGCGGCTGGAGGGGGCATCGGAATTTTTCGTCTTCTGCCGCGTCGAAAACAAGCAGGTGGACAAGATCCGTTCTTTCTCGGTCGATTGCGCGGTTGACGCGGGCGGCCTCCCTTTCTACTGGTTGACCGGGGCGAACCCGGCCCAAAGCATCTCGCTCCTCGAATCGCTGATCCCCACTTCGGAAACAAGAACAGAGCGGAGGCTCGTCAACGGCGCTATTTCGGCAATCGCCCTACACCGCGATCCGGCTGCGGACGCCACGCTCGACCGTTTGCTCGCGTCCACGCGGCCCGAAGAAACGCGCCGCCAGGCCGCTTTCTGGCTCGGCAACGCGCGAGGCCGCCACGGCTATGAATCACTGCTCCGTGTACTGCGCGATGATCCGAGCGACCGTGTCCGCGAGCATGCTGTTTTTGCGCTCACGCAAAGCAAGGAGCCGGAGGCGGTGACCGTCATCGCGCGTGTGGCACGCGACGATAAATCCATTCGCGTTCGCGGCCAGGCGCTGTTCTGGCTGGCGCAGAGGGCCGGCCGCCAAATCTCCGAGGAAGCGATCCGCAACGCTATCGACCAGGACCCGGAAACCGAGGTTAAAAAGAAAGCTGTGTTCGCGCTTACTCAGATTCCCAACGGCGACGGCGTCCCGCTGCTCATCGACGTGGCGCGCAACAATCGCAATGCCGTGGTGCGCAAGCAGGCCATGTTCTGGTTGGGCCAGTCGAAGGACCCGCGCGCCATTAAGTTTTTCGAAGATGTACTCGCAACGAGGTGATTTAATGACGTCCCACGAACCCCGCCAACTCATCCATCTCGAATCCGTGTCGAAGGTGTTCTACACGGAAGACATGGAAACCCACGCGCTCGTAAACGTCCATCTGGACATCAACCAAGGTGAATATATTTCGATTTCAGGCCCATCCGGTTGCGGAAAATCGACGCTTCTGGCAATTCTTGGCCTGCTCGATTCGCCGACCGAGGGCGCTTACGTGCTGAACGGGAAGCCGGTCCAACGGCTGAAGCTGAGCGATCGGGCCCGCATCCGGAATCGCGAAATCGGCTTTATTTTTCAGGCGTTCAATCTCATCGGCGATCTCACGGTTTACGAGAATGTCGAATTGCCGCTCACTTATCGCGGCATGCCCGGATCGGAGCGCAAGCAGAGGGTGCGCGAGGCGCTGGAGCGCGTGGGCATGGGACATCGCGTCAAGCACTATCCTTCGCAGCTCTCCGGGGGCCAGCAGCAGCGTGTGGCCGTGGCCCGCGCGCTGGGCGGCGATCCATCCATTCTGCTCGCCGATGAGCCCACCGGGAACCTCGATTCCGCAAACGGCGAGGCGGTGATGGATCTGCTCTCTCAACTGCACCGCTCGGGCGCGACCATCTGCATGGTGACGCACGATCCTCGTTACGCCCGCTGCGCCGACCGGAACATCCACCTGTTCGACGGCCGCGTCGTCGAAGAGAGCACGCAGACTGCTCCGGCGTAACCGAAGCCCGGCATCGTCTTCTTAGAGACGATGCTTTTTCGATATTCTTTCGAAGGGAAAACGCGACAATCGCGGCGTGATGCCGGGCGCGTTCCGGGTCCCGCGGCCCCTACACTCCGCCGAGCCGGCGCACCACCAAGAACGGCAGCATGACGATCGCCCACACCAGGTGCAGCGCGCCGCCCACGGCGATCCCGACCAGCCGGAACGGCAGCAGCAGTAGCCATACGATCGGATAAATCAGCAGCGCCGCGATGGCCAGAGGCCAGCACAGCACGAAGAGGATGCACCACAGCAGAAAGGTGAACATCGCGGTCCCCCAAATCAGATACGACGAGCGCGTTCCGGAAGTTTCAATATAATACGCGGGGATAATGCCGCTATTTGCCGGGCATCCAGTACAACACGCCGCCGTTGCGGGCCTGGGCCGCCACCTGCCCGCGCCTCTCCAGGTACTCGAGGTGAGCCAGAATCTCGAACACAGCGAAGTGATGATGGACCGGCGAGAGTTTGCCCCGCCACATCTCTTCCACCAGGGCATGCGCCGTCAGCGGAAGTCGCGAAATGCGCGTAAGAATCTCGCCGCAACGGGCCGCATGATGGTCGGCCGTCTCCTGAATGCGCTCGCGAAGGCCCCGGAAGGGTCCGCCGTGCGAGGGCAGAACCCAGTCGACATCCAGCGGCCGCACTGACTCGAGCGAATCGAGGTACTGTGCTAGCATGTCCTGGCCCGGGTGCCAGCCGATGTTCGGCGTGATTAGCTCGAGAATGTGGTCCCCCGAAATCAGATACCGATGCTGAGGTGAGTAGAGGCACACGTGTCCGGGCGAGTGGCCGGGCGTCCACATCACCTGGAGCGTGCCGCCGCGCACCGGGATCGTTTCGCCCCCTTCCAGCACCTGGTGAGGCTGGTGTGTCCGGTAGTTCCGCCGGACATCGCGCATGGCGCGATCCATCCGCGCCAGCATCTCCTCCGGGACGCCCGCGTTCAACATCGCCTGCTCGAAGAACGGAGGCCGGCTCTCGCGCGCCACCATTGCCAGGTACTCGAGTTCCGCGCGATGCATGACCAGCTTCGCGCTGCTCAGCTCAAGAATGTTCCACGACAGTCCGATGTGATCCGGATGCACATGCGTCAGGCACAACGTGCGGATGTCGCGCCACGCGATACCGCGTTCGCTAAGCCCGGCCTGGAGTGAATCGAAGCACTCCTCGCTCCATATGCCGGAGTCAACCAGCAGAAAGCCCTCCTCGAGCTCCACCAGGTGGACGTTGACAGTTTCCAGCTCCCAAGGCACCGGGAGCATGAGCGTAAATATCCGGGCGAGGGATTGGTCATGCCACGGCGTCCGCCGCATGATAGGAGCTGCGCACAAGCGGTCCGCTCTCTACGTGGCTGAAGCCCATTTCGTAGCCCTGGCGTTTCAACTCGGCGAATTCTTCGGGCTCGACATAGCGCAGGATCGGCAGGTGCTTCGGCGAGGGCCGCAAATATTGTCCCAGCGTCAGAATGTCGACATTACTCGCGCGCAAGTCCCGCATCACCTGGAGCACTTCCGCGATCGTCTCACCCAGGCCCAGCATCAAGCCGGATTTGGTCGGAATCGCCGGCCGGTCGCGTTTGGCGTACGCCAGCATATCGAGCGAGCGCTCGTACCGCGCGCCCAGGCGAACCTGGCGATAGAGCCGCGGCACCGTTTCTGTATTGTGGTTCAGCACATCCGGCTGGGCCGCGAGCACGATGTCCATGGCTGCATGTGAGCCCTGGAAATCCGGCACCAGCACCTCGACGCCGCATCCAGGCAGGCGCTCGCGGATGGCGCGGATCGTAAGCGCGAACAGCTCCGCGCCTCCGTCCTTGCGATCGTCGCGGTTCACGCTCGTGATTACAGCGAACTTAAGCCCGAGCGTTGCGCATGCCTCGGCCACACGCCGCGGTTCGTCATAGTCCACCGGCAGAGGCGCGCCTTTTTGCACTGCGCAGAAACCGCACCGGCGCGTGCACACGTTCCCGAGGATCATGAACGTCGCGGTGCGGCGGTTCCAGCAATCGCCTATGTTGGGGCAAGCCGCGCTCTCGCACACCGTGTGCAGCTCGAGCGTTTCCACCAGGTGTTTCAGATTACGGAAGTTTTCGCCGACCGGCGCTTGGGCGCGCAGCCACGCGGGTCTAGGCACCTTCGGCTCGATCGTGACCAGCACTCTAGTTCAATTGTAGCAACCGCTCGATTCGGGTCTCTAAAATCCGCGATTCATCGAAGTTTTCGGCGCGGCGAAAGAATTCGGGAGCCATCTCGAACGCGCGCCGCGGAACGAATCCGATCAACTGGCACGATGCGACGTTGGTTCCCAATCGCGCTGCCTCCTCCGAGATCGCGTCATAGACCCGATCGAGCGGTGTTTCCGCGAAGTTGGTCAGGTTCATTGAGATTTGGGCGCAGCCGCGGGTGGCGAGATACAGTCCCATCGCCTTCACGTAGCGGAAGCCGCCCGAGGATTCGCGAATTTGTCGGGCGATCGTCTGCGCCGCCGTAATATCGCCGGTGTTGAGATTGACGTTGAAGGCGATCAGCAATCCGCGCGCGCCCACGACGCATGCGCCCGCAGACGGATGCGATGGAATGTCCCCGACATCCGGCGGGCGGCCGTCGAATCCGGCGCGGCGCACTTTTTCGAGACGTCTCCGTTCGGGATTACGGGCCGCTGCTTCGTAGAAATACACCGGCACGCCGAAGCGCCGCCAGATCTCTTCGGCCGCGTGGCGCGCCGCTTCGACGCATTCCTCCATCGTGGCGCCCTCCAGCGGAACGAACGGAATCACGTCGGCCGCGCCTACGCGGGGATGCACGCCCTCGTGTTGATTAAGATCGATCAACTCGGCGGCCTTGCCGGCCGCGCGCACCGCAGCCTCCATCACCGCCTCACCCGCGCCGGCGAAAGTGACCACGCTGCGGTTATGATCGGCGTCGGATTCCCAACCCAGCAGCAATGCGCCCGGCACGCCCTCGATCGCGGCGACGATCGCCCGCACTTTCGCGGGATCGCGGCCCTCGGAAAAATTCGGAACGCATTCGATCACGCTGTTATGGACGAACCACCGCTCGCAGGAAAGTGAGGATCGCCGCCAACTCCTCTTCGCGATAAGACCCCAGCACGATCGCGTGGCTCCACGCGGCGGCCTCCCCGATTTTGAGATCGCTGGAATCGACGGTGCGCAATACCGGCGGCGGGGTCGTCAGATCGTAGAACGTCGTGCGGCGGCTGCCCGGGGTGACGATCAGGGCGGGGAAGGACTCTCCATCGAGCGTCGCCATCCTCACGTGCGGCGTCCGCAGCTCGCGCAGCTCAGGAACGCCGCCGGGGATCTTGGCCATGGGCCCGGCGACCGGAATCCCGAATCCATCCACTTGATGGCATGTAGAGCAACGTGCGAGTCCGCGCGTCGAATCAAAGAACAGCGCGCGCCCGCGCGCTGCCTCCGGCGGAAGCGATGGCTTCGGAGGATCCGCTGCGGGCGTTCGGCCTGCCCTTGGCGTGATGCCGTTCAAGCTCGCCACATACGCGACCACCGCCGTCAAATCGCGCTCCGGCAGTATGCTCGCGAAGGCCTGCATGGCCGTGCCTGGAACGCCGTTACTCGTCACATTCGAGATGTGCGCTTCGTCGAATCCTCGCGCCGCCAGCCGCGG
>QHXU01000142.1:10468-21473 GCA_003223065.1 Acidobacteriota bacterium
TGCGAAGACTGCCGCGCCTCTCGTCAGCAAATCCTGCGGCCACGCCAGCGACGCGAGCAGGAACAGCGCCAGCCGATTCATCGCGCGCCCTCCGGCAGCGCGAATACCATCAGCGTGGAGCCGCCGCGAAACGTCTCCGCTTCGGGCCACAACCCGGCCAACCCTCTTCCGACCAGCGACCCCCAGCCGGTCGGTGTCGCGACGTACTGGCGGCCATTTATCGAGTACGTCACCGCTGATCCTCGATGCCCGCTGCCGGTCTGGAAGCTCCACAGTTTCGCCCCAGTGCGCGCGTCGAGCGCGAAAAAGAATCCTTCAGGATCGCCCGTGAATAGCAGATCGCCCGCGGTTGCCAGAATCGATGCGAGCAAAATGTATTTGTACGGAAAGGTCCATTGCCGCTTTCCGGTTACCGCATCATATGCGTCCAGATGGCTGTAAGGCTCGCGGCCCGGAGGCGCTCCCATGACCCAGTTGCCGCCGATGAAGCTCCGGCCTTCTTGCGCTTCCTGATGGTTCGCGATCAGGTCGTTGCAGACTTCGATGCTCGGAGTGTAGATCCATCCGGTGCGCGGCGAGTACGCGATCTGATTCCAGCTCTTGCCGCCGATAGCGCTGGGACAGATGTTCACAGCCTTGCCCTCCACGGGTTCCTTGCGGCCCGCCAGCTTGCCGTCTTCGGTGATGCCGGAGATCCAGTTGTAGTTTTCGACGATTGGATACGCGCCCAAGAATTCACCCGTCACCCGGTCGAGCAGGAATGTGAATCCACCCTTGTTCACGTGGATGAGCAACTTGCGCATGCGCCCCCGCACTTCGCGGTCGAGCAGCACGCATTCGTAGGAGGAGTCGAAATCCCAGACGTCTTTCGGAACCTCCTGGTAATACCAGCGCATCTTTCCGCTGTCGGCGTCGAGCGCGACCACGCTGTTCGCGTACAGGTTAGCGCCCTCGCGGTCGCCGGCATAGAGATCGGCAGCGGCGTTGCCCACGCCCCAATAAACCAGGTTGAGCGCGGGATCGAATGAGCCGGTCATCCAGGTGGCGCCGCCGCCGAATTTCCAGCTATCGCCCTTCCACGTTTCGTTCCCTTTCTCGCCCGGGCCCGGAATTGTGTAGAAGCGCCACGCCAGGCGCCCCGTTTTCATGTAAAACGCCGTCAGGTAACCGCGATGCGCCGAGTCGCCCCCGGTTCCGCCGACGATCACCTTGTCCTTCACCACCAGGGGAGCCCCTGTGATGTTGCAGCCGCACTGGCGCGCGTCGTCGACGTTGACCTTCCATACCTCGCGGCCGGTCTTCTGATCGATCGCGACCAGGTAGTTATCGTAGGTGCCCTCGAAAACCTTGCCGTCACCGATCGCTACGCCGCGATTCTGCGGGCCGTACACCACCGGTGTGGTGGGCATTGGATACTTGTACTGCCAGATCGGCCGGCCCGTGGCCGCATCCAGCGCGTATACCTGGTTGTGCGAGGTGGAAAGATACACGACTCCGTCCGAGACGATCGGGGTCGCTTGAAGGCCCATCTCGTAATCACCGGTCTGAAATGCCCACACCGGAACGAGCTTCTGGACATTCGATGTGTTGATCTGATCCAACGCGCTGTAGCGCCACGAGAGTTGCGTTCCCCCGTAGTGCGGCCAATCGTCGTGTGTGGCGCCGTTCTGAGCGTACGCCGAGGCCAAGACCAGAAGTAATGGAAAACTCCTCATTATTCTTCATCATAATGGAAGATCGCAATGGATCCCCTCCGGCCGGACACTCCCGAGCGGCTCGCCGAAGCGCTTCGCGGCATCGCGTCCGATCACATCGCCATTCGTCTTGGCGGCAATTTTTCCAAAGACCGGGTTGGAGGAGCGGTGACCGACGCCGGCGCGACGGTCTCGACCACAGGAATGAAGCGCCTGCTCCAGTACGAGCCGCGCGATCTTACCATAAGCGTCGAAGCCGGCATGCCGTTCGCCGAGTTGGAGCGTATTCTTTCCGCGAATCGCCAGATGCTGCCGCTCGATCCTCCTTGGATGGCCGAATCCACGGTCGGTGGAGTCATCGCCGCGAACCTGAGCGGTCCACGGCGCCGGCTGTACGGAACCGCGCGCGACATGGTCATCGGCATGACATTCGTTACGGTCGAAGGGAAGCTGGTCAAGAGCGGCGCGATGGTGGTAAAAAATGTGGCCGGGCTCGACATGGCGAAGCTAATGATCGGCTCGTTCGGGACGCTGGCCGCGATCGCGGTGGTGAACTTCAAGGTGTTCCCGATACCAGCCGAGTCCCGCACGTTCGTCATGGAGTTTGCGACTGTCGCGGACGCCATTCGGGAACGCGACCGCATCCTCCGCAGCGTGCTGCAGCCGTCGGCGATCGATCTGGTGAACTGGCCTTCCGGATTCAGGCTGCTGGTTCGCGCGGGGGGAAACGCCGGCGTTCTGGAACGCTTCGCCCGCGAGCTTCCGGATGCGCGCAATGAAGACGAATCCATTTGGGATTCGATTCGTGAGTTCACTCCGCGCTTCTTAGCGCAATACCCAAAGGGCGGCGTGGTTCCGATCTCCACGAAGCTCGATGGGATGTGCGCGGCGATCGAGAAGCTCGGCAACGTTCCGGTGATCGCGCGCGCGGGTTCCGGCGTCATCTATGCACATTTTGCCGAGAACCCGCCGGCGATTCCGCCCGGCGGTGGCCTTGCGATGATGGAGAAGGTGAAGGAGATGTTCGATCCTGAGCGGCTGCTCAACCGGGGACGGCTCTATGGCTGGATCTGAAGCGCCGACGGACGCGCCTCAGCAAACCGACCTTGACAGGTGCGTTCACTGCGGCCTCTGTCTCAACGCTTGTCCCACCTACCGCGAGCTGAAAGTGGAAATGGACTCGCCGCGGGGGCGGATCTATCAGATGGTGCAGGTCGCCAACGGCGCGCCGATCACCGAGTCTTACATCGGCCACATCGAGCTTTGCCTGGCTTGCCGCGCCTGTGAAACAGCCTGCCCCTCCGGTGTCGAATATGGGCGTCTGGTAGAAGCCGCGCGCGCGCAAATCGAGCATCGAACCAGGCGCCCCCTGGCAACGCGCCTGTTGCGCAAGCTCGTGTTCGAGTATTTGCTCCCGAACCGGACTTCGCTGAGGGTCGCGGGTTCGGCGCTCTACCTTTATCAGGCTTGTGGATTGCGGAAACTTGTGCGTGGTTCTGGTGTGCTGAAGGCGATGGGCAGGATCGGCGAGCTGGAGCCGCTTACGCCGCCGGTTGAGAGACCATTCTTCTACAGGCACATCGGACGCGTGTTTCCTGCGCAGGGGCAGCGCAAGCATCGCGTCGCGCTTCTCGCCGGATGCATCGCGAATATCTGCTTTGCTCGCCTCAATGAAGCCACGGTGCGCGTGCTCCAGGCCAACGGCTGCGAAGTGACCATCCCCGAACGCCAAACGTGTTGCGGCGCCCTGCACGTGCACGCTGGTCTGCGCGAGACTGCGCGGCGCCTGGCGCGGCGCAACGTCGACGCGCTGCTGGATGGAGGTTTCGACGCGGTCCTTACCAACGCCGGCGGCTGCGGCTCCACGCTCAAGGAGTACGACGAACTGCTCGAGCACGACCCGCAATACGCCGCCCGCGCGCGCCGTTTCGCGGCGCTGGTCAAGGACGTAAACGAATTCCTGGCCGCAAGCGAATTAAACCCGCGCCTCGGAGAAGTGCGCGCCACGGTCACCTACCAGGATTCGTGCCACTTGGCCCATGGGCAGCGTGTTCGCTCGGCACCGCGCCAACTCCTGCAGCGCGTGCCCGGACTCACCCTCCGGGAAATGTCGATGTCCGATCTGTGCTGCGGCAGCGCCGGAATCTATAACGTGGTCCACACCGACATGGCGATGGCGCTGCTCGAAAAGAAGATGCGATCCATCAACGCGACCGGCGCCGGGCGCATCGTCACCGCCAATCCCGGCTGCATGCTTCAGCTTCGCGTCGGCGTGACGCGCTACGGCCACGGCCAACAGGTCTCGCACGTGATGGAGATCCTCGACGAGGCCTATCGGGCGCCGAAGCCTCCTATTGAATCCCAATAGGACTTGTGGCACTCTGATATTGGTATCCAATAGGAGTCTCGTTCAATGCGACGAATCCGCGCTTTTTTCTGCCGTCTCGGAGGCTCGTTCCGCAAAGAGCGCCGGGAGCGCGATTTCGCGGACGAGATCGCGAGCCACCTGCAACTTCACATCGACGATAATCTTCGTGCCGGAATGAACAAGGAAGACGCGCGCCGGGAGGCGCTGTTGAGGTTCGGCGGCGTCGAATCCGTGAAGGAAAATTACCGGGACCGCGCAAGCCTTCCATTGTTCGAAACCTTCATTCAGGATCTCCGCTACGCGGCGCGGACGTTGCGAAAAGATACCGGGTTCACGATTGTGGCGGTCCTGACGCTGGCGCTGGGGATCGGCGCGAATACCGCCATGTTCAGTGTCGTTCAGGCGGTCCTTCTGCGGCCGCTGCCCTACCCCCGGCCTGATCGTCTGGTCGAGATTTCCGAGACGAATCCCCTGAAGCGCTGGACGCACGCTCCAGCGTCGCCCGCGAATCTTGCCGACTGGCAAAAGATGAACACCGTGTTCTCCGGCATCGCGGCATACAACGGCACTGACTCCAAGGGCGCGAGCCAGTACGACGTGTTCCTCACCGGGGAGGGCGAGCCGCAGCGGCTGAAAGGTCTCTCGGTTACCGGCAATTTATTCGATGTTCTGGGCGTCGCGCCGTGTCTGGGGCGAACGTTCACTTTCGAAGAAACGTTCGAAGGCCGGAATCGCGTGGCCGTGCTCAGCTATGGACTTTGGCGGAACGCGTTCGCCGGCGATCCCCGCGTCGTCGGCCGGACCATTTCGCTTACCGGCCGCAATTACGAAGTGATAGGCGTCATGCCGCGCGATTTCTTTTTCCCCAGCCATGACGTCCAGATCTTTATCCCAGAAGGCATCAAGCCCAGCAACTTCGTCGAACTCCGCCGCCCCCATTGGCTCAGCGTCATTGCGCGCCTTCGGCCGGGGGTCTCCCTTGAGCAAGCGCGCGATCAGATGACCGCGATCGCCGGCCGTTTGGAACAGATGTACCCCGATACGAACACGAAGATGGGCGTTCGACTCGACGACTTTCACGCCACGCTGACCGCACCGAGCGGCCGGGCCTTGCTGATGCTCTTGTCCGCAGTGGGCGTTCTGTTTCTGATCGTCTGCTCGAACGTCGCGAACCTTCAGCTTGGCCGCGCCGCGGCGCGCGTTCGGGAAATCGGGATCCGGCAGGCGCTTGGAGCGGGGCGCGGAAGGCTGATCTGGCAGCTGCTCACCGAGAGCCTGGCGCTCACGCTCGCGGGTGGTGCGCTCGGCCTGGCGCTGGCCGCTTGCGCCCGCGCCGCTCTGCTGCGGTTCGCGCCGGACGCGATTCCCTTGTTCGCCGATTTGCGAGTCGACGCCTGGGTGATTCTCTTCAACATCGCGATCACGATGTGTGCGCCGCTGCTGTTCGGAATCGTGCCGGCAATCACCTCTTCGCGCTCTGAAAACCTGCGAGACCGCAGCGAAACGGCCTCGCGCGGCGGCCGCTCCACCCGTGACATTCTGGTCGCCTGCGAGGTCTCGCTTTCCGTCGTGCTGGTGGTCGCCGCGGGCCTGCAAAAACGCAGCCTGGTCCGCCTGGAAAGAGTGGATCCAGGCTTCAACCCGGATCACGCCGTCAGCTTCAATGTTTTGCTCCCGAGCGTTCGGTACGGCGAAGGCGACCGCTCTCTGCGTGCGATTCAGGAAATCGAGAATCGCCTGCGCGCGCTTCCGGGCGTTAAGGCCGTTGGAACGACGTCCACACTCGCGCTGCGCGGGTACAGTTACACCGGCGACGCGACTGTCGAAGGACGCGCCGCGGGCGACTACGAACGGGAACTCCGGCATATTCTGATTACTCCGGATTATTTTCGGGCGATGGGGACCCGTCTGCTTCGCGGGCGGTTCTTCAATGACTTCGACGTTGTGGAACCGCCCCTCGTGACCGTGGTCAACGAAGCGCTGGAGAAGGCTTATTTCCATGGCGAGAATGCGGTCGGCAAGAGAATCAAGTTCGGCCGCCCCCAAGACAAGAACGAAGCCTGGGTGGTCATAGCCGGCGTGGTCGCGGATGAAAAACAGGACGGGCTGGGTGCACGCGTCCAGCCGCAGGCCTATTCACCGATCACGGGCTCTCACGTCGGGCTGGCGACCTTCGTAATTCGCGGCGGCGCGGACCCCGATTTGCTGGCCGCCTCGGCGCGCTCGGAAATTCGGGCTTTCGATAAGGATCTCGCCGTTACCGACGTCACTCCTTTGCGCGAGCTGGTGTATGCTTCGGCCGGTGATCAGCGCTTTCGCACATCGTTGCTTGTGGGATTCGCCGGGATTGCCCTATTCCTCGCGGCTCTGGGCGTGTATGGCGTCCTCGCCTACTCGGTTGCGCAACGCTCCCGCGAGCTCGGCATCCGGATGGCGCTCGGCGCACCCAAAGCCCGGCTGTTCGGCATGGTGGTGAGTGATGGCATGCGCCCGGTGCTCGCCGGATCGCTCCTCGGACTCTGCGGAGCGTATGCGGTAACCGGCCTGATGCGGACCATGCTGTTCGACGTGACGCCGGTCGACGCGCCGACTTACGCGCTCACGATCGCGATTCTGGGAGCCGTGGCGCTTTGCGCGTGTGCGGGTCCCGCGTCGAGAGCGGTCCGCGTTGATCCGCTCGTGTCGCTGCGGGAGCAGTAGAGACCACAACCCAAGAATGTCCGCCGCGCCTGGCTTACTCTGAGTGCATGAAGGTTGGGTTTATCGGACTTGGAAAAATGGGCTCCGGCATGGCGCGAAATCTGCTCCGGGCCGGACACGAGGTGATCGTCTATAACCGGACTCGCGATAAGGCCCTGGGTCTGGCCGCCGAGGGCGCGCGTATCGCCGGATCTCCCTCGGAAGCGTGCCGCAGCCGCGAAGCCGTCTTGACTGTGCTGGCAGACGATCCCGCGGTCGAGCAAGTTGTGTTCGGCAGGAACGGCGTCGCGTCCGGATTGAAAAAAGGCGGCATTCATATCTCGATCAGCACCATCAGCACAGCCCTGGCCCGCCGGCTCGCCGCGGAGCACGGCGAGAAAGGCCAGGGATACTTGAGTGTTCCGGTTTTCGGCCGTCCTGAAGCTGCGGAAAACAAGAAGCTGGTCGTGGTGGCGGCCGGCGCGGGCGAACTCATCGAGCGCTGCCGGCCTTTATTCAACGCGATCGGACGCCAGACATTCGTTGTGGGACCCGAGCCGTGGCAGGCCAATGCCGTCAAGCTGTGCGGAAATTTCATGATCGCCTCCATGCTCGAAACGTTCGGGGAAGCTTTTGCTACGCTGCGGAAGGCCGGCGTCGCTCCTCACACGTTCCTGGAGATAATGAACGCGCTGTTCGGTTCTCCTGTGTACGCGAACTACGGAGGTATTATTGCGGACGAACGCTTTGAGCCGGCGGGATTCGCATTGAAGCTCGGATTCAAAGACATGCGCCTTGCGCTCGAAACGGCCCAAGAGTGCGCGGCGCCGATGCCGGTCGCCAGCCTCCTTCGCGACCGGTTTCTGGCGGCGATCGCCCAGGGTCAGGCGGAGCTCGACTGGTCCAGTGTGGCGCGCATTTCTGCAAAGAACGCAGGGCTCTGAGCTGGCGCGTCTTCTCTGATATCCTGAGTCCATCAAGGCGGCTTCATGAGGATTCTCCAACTCACCGCCGGCGCAGCTGGCATGTACTGCGGGACATGTCTCCGCGACAATTCGCTCGCCGCCGCGCTCATGAAGCAGGGCCACGACGTCACGCTCGTTCCGCTCTACACGCCTACGCTCAGCGACGAACCCAACGTCAGCCGGGACAAGATTTTTTTCGGCGGCATCAGCGTATACCTGGAGCAGCACTGGGCGCTGTTCCGCAAGACGCCCTGGCTGCTGGACCGGCTGTGGGACTCGAAAGTCGCCCTCAAAGCCGCGGCCAAGCGCACCATCGCCGTGGACCCTCACTACCTTGGCGCAATGTCGGTGTCGATGCTCGAAGTCGAGCACGGGCCGTTGAAGAAAGAGCTGCGAAAAATGTTGCGCTGGCTCGAGTCCGAGCCGCGGCCCGATGTCGTGAATCTCCCCTACACGCTGCTGCTGGGGCTGGCCGGTCCGCTAAAAAAGGCGCTCGAGCGCCCCGTTTGCTGCACGCTGCAGGGCGAGGATTTGTTTCTCGAAGGCCTCCGCGAGCCCTATCGCACGCGCGCGCTGGATCTGATCCGCCAACACATTCCGAATGTCGATTGCTTCCTTGCGGTAAGCGCCTACTATGCCGAGTTCATGTGCCGCTATCTCGGAATCCCGGAACAGAAGATGGAAATTGCGCCGCTCGGCATCACGCTCGACGGATACCGGTCTTCCCATTCGCCCGGCAGCGAGAAGTTCCGCATCGGCTACTTTGCGCGCATCGCTCCGGAGAAAGGCTTACACATCCTGAGCGAGGCCTACCGTCTGGTGCGGCGGGAGGAGCCGAACTGCACTCTGGAAGCCGCTGGCTACATCGCGCACGAGCATCAGGCCTACCTCGACGGCATCGAGCGCCAGATGAGGCAGTGGGATCTGCCATTTCACTATCACGGCGTGCTGGATCGCGCGCAGAAGATCGCGTACCTGGAAAGGCTCGACGTGCTCTCTACTCCGAGCGTTTACGCCGACCCGAAAGGATTGTACGTGCTCGAGGCGATGGCCGCCGGCGTACCGTTCGTACAGCCGCGGCATGGCGTGTTTCCCGAGATTGTGGAGAAGACCGGTGGCGGAATCCTGTTCGAGCCTGGCGATCCAAAGGCTCTGGCGGAAGCGCTGCTCACGCTGATTCGCAATCGCGAGCTTCGGGCAGAGTATGCGCGCAAGGCTCACGCCGGCGTGCGCGCGCATTATCGTGTCGAGCAGATGGCCGAAAGAACGGCGGCGATTTTCGCCCGGCAGAAGAATCCCGCCATCATGGTTGCGTGATGAAGGTCGATTAAGTTGCTCGAAGTCCGCAACGTTTCCAAATCCTATGCCACGCCCCGCGGCCCGCTGCCGATCCTCCGCGATCTTTCGTTCGCGCTCGAACAGGGCGACGCCGTCTCCATCGTCGGTCCGTCCGGTTCTGGAAAAAGCACGCTGCTCTATATCCTGGGCGCGCTAGAGCCGCCAACGGCGGGCACGGTCACGCTCGACGGACGTAATCCGTTCGAGCTTTCCGATAAAGAGTTGTCGGCGTTCCGCAATAAAGAAGTGGGATTCGTTTTCCAGGATCACTGCCTGCTGCCCCAATGCACGGTGCTCGAGAATGTTCTGATACCGACGATGGTCGCCGCGCCCGATGGCGATGTGAACGCGCGGGCTCGCCAGCGGCTCGACCAGGTCGGCTTGTCCCAGCGTCTGGATCATCGGCCCGCCGAGCTGTCCGGCGGCGAGAAGCAGCGCGTGGCCGTCGCGCGCGCGCTGATTCGCGGCCCCAAGCTTCTGCTCTGCGACGAGCCCACGGGCAACCTTGACTCCCGCACCGCCACGCAGGTGGCGGGCCTGTTGCTCGAGATCAACCGCACGTCGAAGACGATCCTGGTCGTCGTGACCCATAACGCGGATCTGGCCGCGCGTTTCCCGAAAGCGTTTGAGCTGATCGATGGATCCTTGAGGCCGCGATGAAGATCAACGGCGTCGTCGAAACCGCGATCCATGTGGATGACGTCGAGCGCTCCGCCGCCTTCTACCAGCGCCTGTTCGAACTCGAGCGCCTGGCTGGAGATGATCGCTTCTGCGCGCTTGCCGTGCCCGGACACGCCGTGTTTCTGCTGTTCAAGAAAGGCGGCACACTCGAGCCCGTGCACACCCCGTACGGAATCATCCCGCCGCATGGCGGAGCAGGACGGCTGCACTTCGCGTTCAAGATCTCAGCCGATTCCCTGGCCGATTGCGAGCGCACTCTTGCCCAAGAAGGCATAGCGATCGAGAGTAAAGTTCATTGGCCGCTCGGCGGCATCAGCATCTATTTCCGTGATCCCGACCAACACTGTGTCGAGCTGATCACGCCAGGCTGCTGGGCGGTTTACTGACACCATGCGGCCGCGAACGCTGGTCAAACGGAGCCTCACCTATTACTGGCGCACGAATCTGGCGGTGATTTTGGGCGTCGCCACCGCCGTGGCCGCGCTTTCGGGGGCCTTGCTGGTGGGCGATTCGGTGCGGGGGAGCTTGCGGGACCTCGTGATTGCGCGCCTGGGCAAGACCCAAGGGATCGTTTCGAGCGCGCTGTTTTTCCGCGAGCAACTGGCGCAGGAGGCTCCCGGGTCGGCGCCACTCATCGTTCTCCAGGGCATCGTGACGCACGAAAAAGACGGACGCCGCGCCGCGAACGTCTCGGTTTATGGCGTCGACGACCGCTTCTGGCGATTTCACGGCCTTGCCGCGCAAACGCCCGCTGCAAGCGAAGCGCGCCTGAGCCCTGGCCTGGAACGCGAGTTGGGAGCGCAACCGGGCGATGCCGTTCTGCTGCGAGTCGAGAAGCCGTCCGCGATTCCGCAAGAGTCGCTGCACGGCCGCAAGGATGATTCCGGCCGCACCATGCGCTTCACCGTGGGTCCGCTCGCGGGAGAGTTCGCGCTGCAAACCACGCAAGGCAGCGTAAAAGCGGTGTACATCCCGCTTCGGCGCCTTCAACGAGACCTGGCGCAGCAAGGGCGCGTGAACACATTGCTGCTCGCCTCTACCGCGTTTCCCAAGGACAAGATCACGCTCGATGACCTCGGCGTGAAGGTCCGCGCGCTGCCGGGCCGCGATGCGCTTTCGGTCGAAAGCGCGAGCGCGATCCTGAGCGATACTCTGGCGGCCTGGGTTCGCGAGGCGGCGGGATCGAGCGCGCAGGAAGTGTTCAGCTACCTGGCCAACACCATCCGCGTCGGCGATCGCCAGATTCCGTATTCGGTGGTAACGGCGATCGACCGCAAGGA
>QHXU01000143.1 GCA_003223065.1 Acidobacteriota bacterium
GGCACTCTTCCGATGGCGGGATTGGCGGTGGATCGCGATCTGGTGCCCGAATACCCCGGCATCACCGGAGCCGAGAGCATTACGGACTGGGACCCGCCCTTTCCGGTGGACCTGAAGCGGGTCCGCGCCAGGGACGAGGATTATTGGAAAGAATATCGCACCGCGCCCAAGGCTTTCGTGACGCTGGAAGCGGGTCAAAAGCTCTGGGCCTCGCGTTTCGGCAAGTTAACGTCGATACGTGTCGGGGGCACCTCCAATGCGGCCGCGTTCGCGCAGAAACTGCGGCGGCTCATTGATCCGGAGCGGCTGGGCATGGCCGTCTACGCGCCGCGGGCGCCAGCGCTCGCGTCAGCCCGAGGATCCACCGATTTCGGTGAATATTTCACGTACTTCAGCTTCTTCTTGGTCGTCTCCGCACTCCTTTTGGCCGGTTTATT
>QHXU01000144.1:0-3159 GCA_003223065.1 Acidobacteriota bacterium
TCTCGCCGGTGATCGTCACGCCCGACTTGGCGTCCTCGGTGTGGAGTTGCAAGGCGGTGGCCGTGACTTCCACAGCCTGTGTGACCGAACCCACCTCGAGCGTCACGTCGGCGCGAATCGTCGCCGAGGCGTTTAGCTCGATGCCGGTCATCACAGCCGCCCGGAAGCCCTCCTTCTCGACGCGCACGGTATAAGCGCCCGGCGGCAAGCTGGGCACAAGGTAATCGCCCGCATCATTGGACACCGTCATGACCTTGGCGTTGGTGGCCATGTTGGTGGCCGCTACCTTGGCGTTGACGATGACCGCGCCGGAGGAATCGTGGACCGATCCCTGAATCGCGCCCCGCTCGGATTGCCCGAAGAGTTGCAGAACACCAAGCCCTGCAAGCAGGACAAGTCTGACTTCACGACAGCTAGATATCATTGACATGGAAACCCCCAAAAGCCCGCCACGCCGACACGCCGGGCTTTCACGGGAGTTTATCACAGTTATCCGAAATCCGCGTCGCCAAGTGCAGTTCCTCGTGTCCCGATATCTCCCAACCAGAGCCGCCGGAAGTCGGGCGTGGCCTGCAACCGGATTGCTCTTGCTACAAAGGGCAGATCAACCGCTCAAAGTGACAAGACCTGGGCAATCCAGTGAACGAGCGGTGAACAAAGGGGGAACGCCCACAAGAAGGTAGAGAACCCTGATCGGATGTAGCCGTTCCGTTGAGAGAGTTGCAGCACGGAGGGAAAATGCGCACCCATCCGGGCAGTTCAGGCCGGACCTTCTTAAATGGTGATCGTCTGTGTGCCGTCTTCTCGAATGTCGGTGGACATCACGATCACATTCCAGAGCGTCATCAGGCAGTGATATGTTCCCCGAATCGAGAAGCTAACTTCAACAGAACCGTCCAGTACGTCTGTGTGTAATTTCCGGATCGCTTCTCTAATGTCGTTGATGCCATAGGAAGAAAGCGTGAGCAGCAATGTCTCTCGCTCCTCTTCATCGGCTTTGCTGGCGGCGATTTGCAAATCGTCGACGCTGGCTTCAAGACGCACGCCTGAGTTGCATTCCCGGCATCCGCGTCCCGAACACGGCGAACAAGAGAACTCGTCACGGACTCTTGCATTTGTGAGTAGTGCTAGTGTGGGCACAATTGTCCTCCCGGCTAAGCAGTTCTTTTGAGAAGTGGTGCGGCGGTAGAGAAAACGACTCGCTTCCGAGCGAAGCGGGCGGACTCAATCTCTACGCCCTCATCCTAACTTGCGTACCAGCGAGCTTCCATTCGGAAACGACCTTAGGGTGATTGGATCTCACCCCTAGCTCGATCCCTTCAGCGACGGCGGGCGGAGGCCGATTCTAGAGCCGCGCTAGGCTGGAAACGGCCAAACTCGTTCGATGGTCTTGCTGAGCATCCAGTGCAGATCGTCCGCGTTCAGGAACCCCATCGCGTCCCGGACTACGCTCAGCGCTTTCGGGTAGGTCGTATGGCCCTCGAGCATTGGCCAGTCCGTCGCCCACATCAGACGCCGCGGGCCGTACGCGTGATACAGGCGCTTGACGTATTCCTGCGCGTCAAGCCACGGGTACGGCTGCCTCGAAATCGACCAGGTATGCGAGATTTTGACGAATACTTTCGGATAGCGCTTCAGCGCGATCAGTTTTTCCAGTTCGGCCGGCTGATCGATCGGGCAGTCCGCCATGTGATCGATGACGACGGTCAGATCCGGTGTTTTTTCAAGCAACGTCCCAACGTCGGGCATCCGCGTAACCGGCGCCAGCACCGTCATGGGCATCTTGAGGTCATAGCAGCGCTTCCAGAGCGGGGGCATGAGCGGGCCGCGGAACCAGTCGCCTGATGCGTTTCCAGCCGGGCTCAAGCGCACGCCGCGAAATCCTTCCCCTGTGAGCCGGGACAGGTGATCGGGAGCAGCCGGGTCCAGGGGATCCACACGGCAGACGCCCTGGAACGTTCCGCGATAGCGCTTCAATACGTCCGCCAGGTAACTGTTGTCGTATCTGTAATGGATCACCTGGATGATCACGGTTTTCGATACGCCGTTGGCCTTCATGAGATCGAGCAGCATTTCCGGGGTTGCATCGCGATCAGGCACGCGGGCGCCTTCGGCGAACGGATATCTCGAATCGTGCTTCCAGACGTGCACGTGCGGATCGATGATGCGGTAGCCGGTCATGAAAGCCACAGATGCACCGCGCAGCAGTGCCCGCCGCGAGATCTCATGCATAAATCCGCTCTAGTTTGTTTACGGCGTAAGCGCCGCAACGTTCATAGCTGTTGCGCGGCCCCTGGCGCGCGATATCCAGGTCGACGACCAGCCATCCTTTGAACGAGATCGACTTCAACACGCGATGGCAGCCCTCGAAATCGATTTCGCCGTCGCCCAGATCGAAGATGCTGTCGCGATCGAAGGTATCCGGCTTCGCGTTATTCAACCGCTTGGCATCCTTGTAATCGGCCATCATCAGCCGATGCTTGTGTTTTTCGAGTGTCTTCACGACGTCGCATCCGGCCAGGTGGAGATGCGCCGTGTCGGGCGAAAAATAGAACAGCTTGGGATCCGTCATGGCCATGCAGCGATCAATTTCATCCTCGTTCTGCACGATCTCCGCCATGTGGTTGTGCAAGCCGGCGTAAAAACCCATCTCCCGAGCCGTGGCGCCGATTTCATTGAAGGACTCGCACATCGCTTTGAATGTCGCTTCACCAGTCCCATTGCTGCGGCTCGGTGGAAACACTACCAGGTGGTTCGCTTCGAATTCTTTAAGAAAGCTCATCGCCGTCTTCGCGTTCGCGATAACTCCGGCGCGGCGCGCCGGATCATGCGTCGGACCGTTAAAAGAGATCGTGATTATCTGGCACCCACGCCTGGATGTTTCTTTCTGCATCTCAGCCGCGGTGATGTGGTACGTCTTAAAAATCTGCGGGAACTGCGTAAGGCGGATGCCGATAAATCCGGTATCCTTCATCACGTCGAGGATATCCGTGAACGCCACACGCGGAAAAAAGTTCCACAGGTTGGACCCCAACGCCCATTTTACGTTCCGGTTTGCCGGCAGGCGGCCGGCGGCGCGGGCCAGTGAGCCAGCCATCAGCGCCAGTGTTTCGCGGCGAGTCATGGAACCGTCCGATCATAATACGGCCGGAGGTTGTA
>QHXU01000144.1:3186-5832 GCA_003223065.1 Acidobacteriota bacterium
CGCTCCGTAACGTCTGAGCCGGGTCGATCTGTACCGCGCGAATCGCCGGAGCCAAGGCCGCCAGCAACCCCGCGCCCACTAGCGTCAGCAGCGGTGTGACCACCGCTCCTGGATCCGCGCTCTTCACCTCGAACAGAAGGCTTTCAACGAAGCGCCCGCAGGCGACGCCGCCGGCCAGGCCTATCAACAGGCCGAGACAGACCACGCCTATCAGGCCGGCGGTAACCCCGCGCACAACTTGAGCGGAGCCCGCCCCCAGCGCCATCCGAATGCCGATCTCGCGACGCCGCTGGGTCACCGAATAGTTCAGCACGCCGTACAACCCGACGGCCGCCAGCACCAGCGCGACAATCGCGAAAAAGGACGAAAGCGCAGCGAGCAGCCGCTCGCGTAGCAAGTGCCAGCGGACGAAGTTGCTTTGGGGCTGGATCGTCCGCACTCGAAAGTCGGTACGCGACTCGGTGACGCGGCGGCGCAACAGCGGCGCAAGCGCCAGCGGATTGCCGGCGGTTCGCACCAGGAAGGTGCTGTTTCTTCTCGACCCGTGTGGAACGTAAACAGTGGGACGGATCGGTTCCCGCATGTTGCGGTAAGCAGCGTCCCGCACATAACCGACGATTTCCATGGAAGCGGAAATGTCCTTGCCCTGGCTGACATCCACCCTTCGTCCGACCGGATTCTGCCCGTCGAAGTATGTTCGCGCAAAGGTCTCATTCACAATGCCCACTCCGGGCACGGCCTTGCCGGGTCCGCTCAGATGCGGCGCAATATCGCCGGGCCGGAAGTCGCGGCCGTCGAGCATCGCGATCCGCATCGTTTCGAAGAAGCCCGGGGATACGTTCAGGAAATACGGCGAACGAGCCTCAAGGGCGCGGCCGGGCACCCGGACATTCGAAGTCCAGCCATTTCCGCTCAACAGCGGCCAACCGGCCAGGGAGACGGCCTCCACACCGGGTGTCTGCCGGAGTTCGTCCGCCACTTGCATCCAGGTTCCCAGCGGATGTTCGCCGCCTCCCGAGGCGTCCATCACCAGAACGTGCTCGTACGAGAATCCCAGCGGCCGCGTGGATAGGCGTTGGAACGTGGTGACGAACAGTCCGGCGACGAATTGCACCAGGACGCAGAAGGCCATTTGAGCGGCGAGAAGACCGCTCATCAGGCGTCGTCGCGAATGCGGGTCCTCTCCGCCCTTGAGCGCGCTGACAGGCTGGATGGCTGAAGCGCGCAGCGCCGGCGCCAGGCCGAAGAGCAGCGTGACGAAAAGGGCGAGCGCGGCGCCAAAAGTGAGTTCGCGCCAGCCCGCGTTGAGCACAACTCGGACGGGATCCTCCGGCATCCGCAGCATGGAGATGACGAACGGCGCCGACCACCATGCGAACATCGCGCCCACCGCGGAGGCGAACGCCGCAAGCAACGCGCTTTCCACCAGCACCAATTGGATCAGCCGCCCGCGGCCCGCGCCGATAGAGACGCGCAACGCCATCTCGCGCGTCCGGGCCGCCGCCTGACCGCTCAGCAAATTGCCGACGTTGGCGCAGGCCACCAGGAGAACCAGCGCAACGAGCACGCCCAGGATGAGCAGCGGACGGCGGTACTGCTTTTGCAGGTCCGACGCGCCCACCGCGGCGGGCATGAGCCGCAGCTTTTGATTCATGTAAAGATTGATCACTTCCCGGGGCGTGTCCGCGTCAAAGCTCTGCGCGCGCTCCTCGTGCTCCCGCAGGAACGCGGCCTGCAATGGGTGCAGAACCTGGTCCGTCGCCCATCCCGGCTTGGGGCGCATCCAGATACGAAACCAGGACCATCCCGGGCTGTTGATGGCCTGGGCATTCATCATCGCCGGCACGAAAACGTCGGTTAACTCGCCTGGCTCCGTGCCGATGAAGCCCTTCGGCGCGACACCCACGATCTCGAACCGCTCATTCCCGATGCGGAAGGTCTTGCCCACAACGTCCGGGGCCCGAGCCAGCCGCCGCGTCCAAAAATCGTAGCTGAGCACCGCGACCGGATGCGCTCCCGGCGTCACATCATCATTCGGCGTGAGCAGGCGGCCGAGCGCCGGTTGCAGGCCGAAGACTCCGAAAACGTTGCCCGACAGAAACTGGCGATTGATCCTCTCCGGTTCGTCGCTCGGCGGAAAAATGGCGTCCTGTCGTGTGGCGACCCCCACAACCATGAGGTCCGCACGATCGGCTACGAGGTCGCGATACTTGCGGAAGGTGGGATAGTCGAAGTCATCGCGATAGTCGGGACGGCCCTCACGGTCAATCAAACTGGTCGCCAGGTACGAGAGCCGCTCCGGCTCGGCGACGGGCAAAGTGCGCAACAGCACGGCGTCGACCAGGCGGAAGACGGCTGTCGTGGCGCCGATGGCGAGCGCGAGCGAGAGAATTGCCGCGGCGCTGGCGGCCCGGCGCTTATTCAGCTGCCGCCACCCGAATATCGCGTCCGAAGACAAAGCGTCCAGCCACAGCAGCAGTTTCAGATCGCGGCACTGTTCGCGGTTGCGTAACGCGCCACCGAAGACTCGCCGCGCTTCCTCTTCGGAACGGCCCTGTTCCACAGCTTCAGCGATGTGCGAAGCGATTTCCTCGTCGAGCTCGCCGTGGAGCCGTCCCTGCCGGAACAGATTCGTAAAGCGTGTTA
>QHXU01000144.1:5846-7948 GCA_003223065.1 Acidobacteriota bacterium
GATACTAAGATATCTTATTACAGAGACATCTTAGCACCGGCCGCCGCCGGCCTGAATTAGTTGACCGATTCCGGTATAATCGCCCGCGTGAGGTAGTCGACAACAAGCCAGAGGTGCCTATGAACCGACGACAGCTTCTCTCGGCCGCAGCGGGCTTGCCTGCCGCGTCAGTTGCGCTCTCCGCCGCGTCCGTTCAGCAGAAACAACTCAGGATCAGCGGGCTCGAAACCGATGTGCTGAAGCGTCCCCCGGGATCGCCGTACTACGACGCGATCCACGAGTTTGGAACCGGGAGCGGTTCAGTCGTGCTGCGGATTCGCACCAATGCGGGCATCACCGGCTGGGCCAGCAGCTCCTTCGGCACGATCGCAGGCGGGCCGCGAGTTGTCCAGTCGATTCTCGAAGAAGAAGTGAAGCCGGTGCTTCTCGGAAAGGACCCCGCTTTCCCGCGGCGCATCCGCTCGGAGCTGTGGAGAGCGCTGGAGTATCAAGGCGTCGGCGGACCTACTCAATTCGCGATCGCGGCCGTCGACATCGCTATCTGGGACATCCTGGGCAAGAACGCGAATATGCCTGTATACAAAATGTTGGGCGCGTTTCGCGACCGCATGCCGGTCTACTCGATGTGCGGCTGGTATTACGCGAATGACGAGGATCTCGGGCATTTCCGTCGCGCGATCACGGAGGCGATGGAGCAGGGATATCCGGCGGTGAAGATCAAGGTCGGCCGCGGATCTCTCGATGATGACATCCGCCGGATCCGTCTCGCTCGGGACATCCTTGGCAAGGATCGGCGGCTGATGGTGGACGCCAATCAGGTTTTTAATCGCAATGAGGCCTTGCGCCGCGGCAGGGTGTATCAGGAGATGGGTTGTTTCTGGTACGAGGAGCCCCTGCCGCCGCAGGAAATGGAGGGCTATGCGGAACTGGCGAAAGAACTCGATATGCGGATCGCCACCGGCGAGAATCTGAACACCAAGTACGCCTTCGCCGATCTGATTTCGCGCCGTGGCGCCGACGTCGTCCAGCCTGACAACCGTCGTGCCGGCGGCGTAACCGAGTGGATGGAGATCGCGGCGATCGCCGACGCTTACGGCCTCGAGCTCGCCAGCCACGGGGGCGGAGCCGCCAATCTCAATATGGTGCTGGCCATGCCCAATGCCATTTACATGGAAACCAGCGGACCTCAAAAGATCCGGAACGGCGAAGTGGCCGCGCCCGAAGAACCCGGCATGAGCACCGAGGTCTCCGCGGCGGAGATCAAGAAGTACTCGGTTTGAGCCTCCCAAATGACGCGGCGAGATCTGCTTCAGCGCGCGTGCTTCGCTTTCGCGGCGCTCGAGCCGGCGAAAGCGGCGGCCCCTGAAACACTGCCCGGCACGCAACCGCTCGACTGGCAAGGCGACCTGTCCGCGAGAATGATGGATGGCGCTCACAAGTTTGTGGAGCGCAAGATCGCCGAATCCCTGGTCACCCGCCAGCGGTATTGGAAACGGAATCTGTCCTCTCCCGCAGCCTACGAAACATCGGTCGAGAGCAACCGCATACGTTTCCGGACCATTGCAGGCGTCGTCGACGCTCGCGGACCGGTTGTCATGGAGCAGTTCGGCGAAGACGGCGACTCGCCGCTGGTCGCCGAAACCGAGTCTTATCGCATTTACCAGGTTCGCTGGCCGGTGCTCGATGGAGTGTCTGGTGAAGGCCTGCTGCTCGAACCGGTGAGCCCGCCCGCCGGTTTTGTGGTCGCTCTGCCCGATGCGGATCAAACGCCGGAGCAGCTTGTCGGGCTGGCGTCAGGCACTCCACCCGACCAGCACTTTGCGCGACGCCTCGCCGAGAACGGCTTTGAAGTTGTCATCCCGGCGCTGGTGGATCGCAGCTCCCGGTGGTCCGGTCATCCGGACATTCGCATGACGGATCAGCCGCACCGGGAATGGATCTACCGCCAGGCGTTTCACATGGGCCGACACATCATCGGCTACGAAGTGCAGAAGGTGCTTGCGGCGGTCGATTGGTTCCAGCGTATGAACGGCGGCAATCGGAAGATCGGCGTGGCCGGCTATGCGGAAGGAGGCCTGATCGCGCTCTACGCCGCGGCCGCG
>QHXU01000144.1:7997-9466 GCA_003223065.1 Acidobacteriota bacterium
TTCGCGCTGCTGCAGGAATTCGGTGACGCCGAAATTGCGACCCTGATCGCGCCTCGCGCGCTCGTGGTTGAGTACAGCCAGGCGCCCGAAATTACGAACCCGCGCGGCGATCTAAAGACACCTGGGTTCCAGTCAGTTCGGACGGAGTTCGACCGGATCGCAACGCTGACGGCTCGCGGATTCCAACCCGCGCTTCTCGTCTCCGGCCGCGGTGGGACTCCGGTTGGCCCGGGATCGCCGGAGGCCGTAGAGTGGTTCGCACGCCAGTTCGGCGTGGAGCGAATGAAGCCGCTTTCCGGCCGGATTCCTTCCGACCGGCGCAAGTCTTTCAATCCCGACGGCCGCCAGGAAAGGCAGGTGAAGGCGCTGGAGAGGTGCGTGCAATCGCTGATCCGCGCTTCCGAAAGCGCGCGCCAACAGTTCTTCCTCTACAAAGTGATGCCGGAGCTGGCCGACGAAACCTGGTCAATGCAGTTGCGGCACAAAACGTTTCCGCCGGACAGGTTCATTGAGGGAGCGAAATGGTATCGCCGTTATTTCCGTGAAGAAGTCTTGGGCGTCTTTGATGAACCTGCTCTCGGCCCCAATCCGCGCACGCGGCGGATTTATGACAACCCGGGATGGGCCGGATACGAGGTCGTGCTGGATGTCTGGCCGGAGGTTTTCGCCTGGGGAATCCTGCTTCTGCCCAAGGACCTCAAGCCCGGCGAACGCCGGCCCGTCGTGGTGTGCCAGCACGGGCGAAACAGCGTACCTCGAGACGTCATCGAAGGAGACGTCCCCTATTACCATAATTTTGCGGCGCGTCTGGCGGATCAAGGCTTCATAACGTTTGCGCCGCACAATCTCTACCGCGGCGAGGATCGATACCGCTGGCTGTGCCGGAAGGCGAACGGCGTGAAGGCCACGCTGTTCTCGTTTATCGCCGCCCAGCACGAACAGATCCTGCGTTGGCTGGCAACGTTGCCCATGGTGGACTCGAGCCGCATCGCCTTTTACGGCCTGAGCTATGGCGGCGAAACCGCCGTCCGCGTTCCTACCGTGCTCGAGGGCTACGCGCTTTCTATATGCTCCGGCGATTTCAACACATGGACCGAAAAAGTGGCCGCCACCGATCAGAGGTTCAGCTTCATGTACACCATCGAATGGGAGATGCCCTATTGGAATATGGGCAGCACCTTCGACTATGCGGAGATGGCTTACCTGATGGTTCCCCGTCCGTTCATGGTCGAGCGCGGCCATAATGATCGCGTCGGCCGGGACCAGTGGGTGGCGCATCAATACGCGAAGGTGCGATGGTTGTACGCCCAACTGGGGCTGGACGGCAAAACCGAAATCGAGTTCTTCAATGGCGGCCACACGATCAACGGAGCAGGCACGTTCCGGTTTCTTCACCAGCATTTGAACTGGCCGCCGAGGGACTAGCTGAATCTCGCCTCTCGCAGTTAAGCCGCCGCTTGCGAAGCGGG
>QHXU01000144.1:9816-11438 GCA_003223065.1 Acidobacteriota bacterium
ACCGGCTATTCAAAGACGACCCGCACGGCCGCCGATGGCGCCTTCCTCTTTCCGGCAACCCCGGTGGGCGTGTATCAGGTCGTCGTTGAAAAACCGGGCTTCTCGCGTTACGTGCAAAGCGGCATTACCGTCGCCGTGAACCAGGTGGCCAATGTGCCGGTCACGCTTCGGGTCGGCGATGTGAACCAGCAGATCACGGTTTCCGCCGATGCCGAACTGCTGAACACGCAAACCGCATCCGTGGCGCAAGTCGTCGACACCAAGCGCATCGTCGATCTGCCGCTCAATGGAAGACAGCCACAGGCGTTGTTATTCCTCGCGGCTGGAGCGCTGGATGAAACCGGAAAGTATTGCCTCGTCAACTGCCAGGGCGGGGTCTATCCCGGCGAGCAGGACGCCAATGTCGGCGGCGGCGGGCCGCGCTCTGTTAATTTCCAGATGAACGGCGCTGGTCACAACGACACGTACCTGAACACGAATCTTCCCTTTCCGAACCCGGATTCCGTTCAGGAATTCGCGGTCCAGACCGACAACCTCTCGGCACAATACGGGCTCGGCGCCGGCACCGTGGTCAATATCATCACGAAGTCCGGCACCAACCAGTACCATGGCAGCGCCTTCGAATTCGTCCGCAATGGGGACTTGAATGCCCGCAACTTCTTCGCGCCGCAACAAGACACGCTCAAGCGCAACCAGTACGGCGGCAGTCTCGGCGGGCCCATACTCAAAGACAAGCTGTTCTTTTTCGGAACATATCAAGGCACGCCGATCCGCAGCGCCGCGCAGGGCAGGGTTTCATTCGTCCCCACTGCCGCCCAACGCGCCGGCGACTTTTCCGCCATCTCTACCCCGTTGAAAGACCCGGCCACCGGCATGCCTT
Organism: Acidobacteriota bacterium; assembly: GCA_003223065.1. Classification (GTDB taxonomy): domain Bacteria; phylum Acidobacteriota; class Terriglobia; order Bryobacterales; family Bryobacteraceae; genus Palsa-187. The sequence goes on from QHXU01000144.1 coordinate 10,697, forward strand.
TCCCGGGCAACCAGATTCCCATGAGCAGCTTTAGCGCTCCGAGCCTGGCCCTGCTCGCGAAAATTCCTTTGCCAAACGGGCCCAATGGCCAGCTCACATACGCGGGTCCGACCCTGGTGCAGAATGATAAACAGTGGCTCGGAAAAATTGATGGTCTGACCGGCAAACAGCAGATCAGCGGCAGCTTTTTCTGGACCCGCTTCGATGAGCCGCCCGATATTGCCATCGGCAACCGGAACGTCCTCGCCGCTGACAGCAGCGGCCACCGCGTGACGATCAAAAACCTGGCCATCAATCACACGTTCACGCTGTCGCCCTCGACCCTCTTTCTGACCTGGTTCGGATGGGATTCGCAGACGGGCGGATCGCTTTCCGGAGCCCCTTTCTCCTTCTCCGATATCGGCGTTCACATCGCCGCCCCCAAACCGCCCGAACTCGTGGTCAGCGTTCCCGGCTTCTTCAGCGTCTCGACCAACCATCTCGGCAACTTCGATCGCGGCGACTACACCTTCCGCGAGGACGTCACGATGCAGCGCGGCAGCCACGAGATCCATGCCGGCGGTGAGGCGGTTCGCGTCTACAACAATCTGGTGAATACCTTCACTATGTCCGGCCAGTTTACTTTCGGCAACCAGCTGACCGGGAGCAATCTCTCGGATTTCTTCCTGGGCGACGCTTCGCGTTTCCTGCAAGGAGGCGGCGAGTTCAAGAATTTGTCCGGGACGCTGTGGAGCCTTTATAT
>QHXU01000144.1:11454-23359 GCA_003223065.1 Acidobacteriota bacterium
TAACGCCGAATCTGATCGTCAACCTCGGAGTGCGCTGGGAGCCTTATTATCCCTATACGGAAGAGAAAGGGCGCGTACCTTGCTTCGCGCCAGGGCAGAAATCCGCGAAATTCCCCAACGCACCCGTCGGGATCATCTATGGTGGAACACATAATGATCCCGGGTGCCCGGCGCAGTCGGGCTCGCTGCCCAACATCTGGAACTTCGACCCCCGGCTCGGTTTTGCTTACCGGCTGGGCAGCAGCGGCAAGACCTCGATCCGCGGCGGCGCCGGCATCTACTACACGCCCCCTGGCAACCACGATTCCAATGGGCTGGTCGACACAGCGCCATTTGGTCCGCGCTTCGACTATTCCGGGAACCTCAGCTTCGTGGATCCGTTCTCGAGCATCGGCATCCCGAACCCCTTCCCTGCGCAATACGGCCCGAATCTGCCGGGACGGGACGCCACGTTCACGCTGCCCTTGTCCGTTTACGGCTTCATCCAGCGGGATTGGCACATGCCCGAACTCACGACCTGGAATCTGACCGTGGAGCATCAGTTCGCAGGCAACTGGGTCGGACGCATCTCGTATACCGGCAACAAGGGAACCTATCTGGCAAGCTAACCCGGCCATTTACATTCCGGGCGCCTCCAGCAAGGCCAACACGCAAGCACGGCGCCTATATCCGCAGTTCGGCTCCGTGGGGTTGTTCTCCTCCGACAACAATTCGCACTACAATGCCATGAAGCTGAATATCGAGAAGCGCTTCAGCCGTGGTTTGTCGGTTCTGGCCAATTACACCTGGTCGAAGATGATCGACGATTTCGGCAACTCCGGCACTACCAACCCGTTCAACCGCCGTTTCGATTACGGCACTTCGAACGACGACATCCCGCATCTGTTCCATTTCTCGGCCGTTTGGCAGATACCGCAAATCTCGATGCGCGGGTTCGGAGGAGCGATCCTGAACGGATGGGGACTGACCGGCATCAGCACCTGGCGTTCCGGTTTCCCATTCTCGGTTACAAGCGGCTCCGATAACGCCTTCAGCGGCGTGGGGTCCGACCGCGCCGACTACGTCGGCGGAAACGCCGCGCTAGACTCTGGACGGCCGCACGGAGACCTGATCGCGCGCTACTTCAATACCGATGCGTTCGTCCCGAATGCCATCGGCACCTTTGGAAATTCGGGTAAAAACATTCTCCGTGCCCCTCGTTTCTTCGGAACGGATGTCGGACTGCTCAAGACCAACCACATTAGGGAACGGTTTTCGACCCAATTCCGCGCGGAGTTCTTCAACGTGTTCAATCACGTGAATTTCAACGGGCCGAGCGCGAATCTATCCTCGGCCTCGCTGGGACGGATCACCTCCGCGGGCGATCCGAGAATCCTACAGCTTGCTTTGAAGCTGCAATTCTAACCCCGCGATAGACGATTCGTCCATTCAGGATAGTCATGATCGGCTGAATGTCTTTGATTTGCTCTTCGGGACAGGTCAGAAAATCGCGGTCGATGACCACCAGGTCGGCCAGCTTTCCGGCTTCGATTGACCCGCGCTCCTTTTCGGCGAATTGCAGATACGCCGCCCAGATCGTGTGCGTTTTGAGTGCTTCGGCGCGGGAAATTTTTTCCTCGGGATGCATCACTTTGCCGCGGTCGGTCAGCCGCGTCACTTCGGTCCACATGCTCAAGAAGGGATTATAGGGGTTCACCGCGCGGTTCTTGTCGTGCCCGATCATGTGGTCGCTGCCGGCCGCCACGACGATTCCCGCGTCGATGTAGGAGCGCAGAGGATAGAAATAACGCATACCCTCATACCCGAAAACCTGCTCTAGCGCGGGAGCGTCCAGGTACAGCCAAGGCGCCTGCACATCCGCCAATATCCCCATTTTCTTCATACGCGCGATGGCTTCAGGACTCTGAAAACTGGCATGCATCACGTGCGAGCGCGTGGGCGCGATGGGTTTCTCGCGATCGAGCGCCTCGAGCGTATCCAGGAAATTGTCGACGGCCCCGCCGCCCTGGTCGTGCGTGGTGAGCTGCCATCCGCGGTTCCGGGCCGTCCGCATCACGGCAAGCAGTTTGGCGGGCGGGATAAAGAGCTGGCCCCGGTCGTCCGGATCGGTCTTGCCATAGAGCTGCTTGCCGAATGGACCGTACGGATATCGCTGATAGGCCGTGCCGATGGTCATGCCGCCATCGAGCGTCAGCTTGAAGCTTCCGAATTTCAACCAGGAATCGCCCGTGTTGGAGGTGTATGGCGCGGATTCGATCTGCTGTTGGAGTGTAGCCGTGGGTTGTGAGCCATCCGGCCGCCAGGTGAGCACGGCGCGAATGGGCAGCCGGCTCGTGGCTTTCAGCTTCTGATACAGCGCGATCTGCTCCATGTTCACGGCACGATCCCCGACCGTGGTCAGGCCGGCGGCGACATAGCGCTTCAGTTGCTGCTCCAGGGCGTCCAGCTTTTCGGCTTCCGTGAAATGTGCGGCACGATCCAGACCCTTGACGAGCGACTGGGCGTTCTTGAGAATCCCGTTCGGCTCGCCGTCGGCATCCTTTACGACTTCGCCCCCGGCTGGGTTAGGCGTGTTCCGGTCTATGCGGCACTGCTTCAGCGCATACGAATTCAACACCACGACATACGAGGCATCGAAGAGCACCGGGTGATCTTTCTCGACATCCAGCGTTTCGCGCGTGGGCATGCGCATTTCCTTCAGCCGCGTAGGGAACGTGCGCGGCACGACGATCCACGCTCCTTTCGGTGTTTTCGCCGCCTGATCGCGAATGTACCGCTGCACGGCGGTGAAAGAGTCGAGAGGTGGAAGGGGAGCCCGGAACTCGCTCAGCCCGGCCTCGAGCGCGTGCACATGCGCGTCCACCACGCCCGGCAGGACGGTCCGGCCGTGGAGATCGATCACTTCCGTTTTCGGCCCACGCTCCGCCTTGAGAACGGAGCTGTCCGTTCCCACCGCAACTATGGACCCGGATTGGATGGCAACCGCTTGCTGAATGGTGAACCGGCTATCGACGGTGACTATCTTGCCGTTGTAAAGAATAAGATCGGCATTCGCCGCGGAAACCAACGCCGCAGAGCCGAGAAGCACAGCAAGGTTCCTCAACATTTTCGGTTCCAGCGATTGTGATCGCCGCCTCATTTCTCGCTCAAGTATTCTTTGTACAACTCAGCGATCTTTGATGCCCGGGTGTCGCCCGGGTGAATCACCACGCGGTAACGGAAGCGCAGCGTTTGTCCCGGCTCGATAGTCATGCTTCCGTCCAGCGACTTGTCCCCCGTGAAGTCCCGCACGCCGAACGGGTTCGCGGCAAACAGGCCGTAGGCGCGCGCATGCCAGTACGTCGGATACCGCGGATTGGAGGGGTTATCGAAAATGGCGACCCCAACGGTTTGGCCATCCACCTGGCCAACGTAATCCACCCACGGCGAGCGCTTGCCCCAGACATTTTTCTCGGTCTCTTTCCCTTCGGCGTTGGTCATGCGCCCGCCCTTGTCCTCAGTCATCGAGGTAGCGAGCCGGATGCCGAAGGTGCCCTCTTTGGTGTCGCCGAAGGTCAGTTTTTCCAAGGCGCCGACTTGAATTTCGTAGTCGATGATCCGCAGCTGCGGATCGGAATGGAAAGTGATGGTGCGGGTTTCAGTGAGGATCGGTTTGCCCTGCGGATCTTCGCCCTCGAACAGGACACGGATCGTTCCGGACTTCGCGCCGCCTTTGGCCTCAAGTACTTTCTTAAAAACCATGCGCGCCTTATTCGCATCTTTTGAGCCCGGCTCAGTGGCCCAGAAGTTGTATCCGTTCACGTCACCATGCGAGAAGAACAGGCCGCGATGATGCGGATGATCAGTGGTCTCGCCGGGGAACGTTTCCATCGGAAAATGCCGGGTTACCACCAGCCCGGAAGCCGTGCTCAGCGGATAGATATACGGCTTGTTTCCGCCGGGCGCGAGGAAAAAACTGGTGTAGGGCTTATGCCCGATCTCCACCAGAATCCGGTCCGCCTGTTGTGTGAATTTCACTTGGGCGCACAGCGGCAGTGCGAAAAGTAGAGCCGTGAAAGCAGCGGAACGCATAAGAGTCTCCTCAATCTGAAATCCGGATACAGCGGCCTTCCCTCCACTCAAAGCATTACTATAAATTACGCGCGCGTGGACATCACCCCTCTAACCACCCCGCAGTCGATTAGACTTAGTGACGATGAACCGGTCCGTCTTCTTCCGCATATCTACATGCCTGGCGTTTGCGGCGGCAGCCGTGGCGCTCCACGCGGCCGATCAGGGGGCCTTCGTGCGGGCGCGGCACGCGTCGACATCACGCCGCCCGCCGACGCCGCGCTTCCCATGAGCGGGTACGGAAATCGCACCCAGGGATTCAAGGGCATCCATGACCACATCTATGTGCGCGCCATTGTTCTGGATAATGGAACTACCCAGGTCGCACTCGTCGCCTGGGAATTGATCTTCGTTCCCGACGCTGTCTGGGAGGATGTCTCCAGGCAGATTTCGAACGAAGCAGGAATTCCCAGAGAGAATCTTCTACTGGCTGCCGTGCATGACCACGGCGCTCCTTCGCTTGGTTCCGCAACGCCGGGTACCGCGGAATACACGAAGACAGTCCAAGCCGCCGCTGTCGAGGCGGTTCGTCTCGCCAAGGCGCGTCTCCAGCCCGCGCGTTTCGGAATCGGAACCGGCACGGCCTACGTCAACATCAATCGCCGGGAACGTATGCCGGCTGGAGGATGGTGGCTTGGGTACAACGAGAGCGGACCGTCCAACAAAACCGTCACCGTTCTCAGGTTCGAAGACATGTCGGGCGTCCCGATCGCGTTCTTCATCAACTATCCGGTTCACGTGGTTGTGATGGGACCGGAGAACTATCAGATAACCGGCGATCTCGCGGGCGCCACGTCGCGGTTCGTCGAACAACATTATGCGGGCAAGGACCGGCCCAGATCCGACGCGGGTCCGCGTTTGAGACCGCGGCCCGAGGAGAAATCGGCGGGCGAAGGGCCCGTAGCGGTGTGGACCAGCGGTGCCGCGGGAGACCAGAATCCGGTTTCGATGGCAAGCGGAGAGGATTTCACGCTGGTCGATGCGCTCGGGAAGATGTTGGGCGAGGAAGTTGTGCGAGTATCCGCAGGCGTCAAGACCTCGCCGCAGGCGCGGCTCTGGGGCGCGCAGCAGGTGGCCACGTGCCCTGGCCGCCGGATCGAAGGGAGCGTCCGCCCGAGTACGGATTACAGGTTCACGGATTCGGACCCGGTCAACATTCGCCTCGGCCTCGTGATGATCGACAAAATCGCGCTGGCGGGCGTCTCCGGCGAGGTGTTTACGCTGATCCACGAGCGCCTCAAGAAGGACTCGCCTTTCCCGTTCACGATCATGGTCACGCACGCAAACGGGTCGAGCGGATACATCCCCGACGATGCTGCTTACGATCAGATCAGTTACGAAATCGTGGCCTCGCGGCTGAAGCCCGGCTGCGCGGAGAGTGCGATCGTCAACGGCCTTCGAGAGTTGATGCGCCGGTATTGATGTATTCTGGACTTAACTGTGCGGTCATACGGGCGAGTCGCGATAGCGTTAGCGACTGCTGGAGTGTGCGGAATCCTCTGGGCCGCCCAGGGCCAGGAAGAAGCCTTCATCGGCGCGCGCGGAAAATACTGGGCGTTTCAGAGGGTGGAGCGCCCGGCGGTTCCCGCAAGTCCGGATGCCTGGGTACGGAATCCCATCGACGCGCTCATCCTTCCCAATCTGCGGCAGAAGCAGCTCGAGCCATCGAAGGCCCTCGGCCCCATCCGGCTCATCCGCAGGGTCACATACGATTTGACGGGCTTGCCGCCCACGCCGGCCGAAGTGGGTGCGTTCCTGAAAGACCAGTCGCCCGAGGCTTATGAGAAGGTCGTCGACCGTCTCCTCGCGTCGCCGCACTACGGCGAGCGATGGGCATCCAAGTGGCTGGACGTGGTTCGATATGCCGATACCAACGGTTATGAGCTCGACCAGGATCGGCCGCACGCCTGGCGCTATCGCGATTATGTGATTCTTTCCTTCAACCAGGACAAGCCCTACGATCGCTTCGTCAAAGAGCAGATAGCCGGCGACGAGATGTTTCCCGGCAATAAGGAGGCGCTCATCGCCACTGGGTATCTTCGCGCGGGCCAGGAGCACGTGGTTTCAGGCAATATCGATCCGGACGAAAGCCGTCAGGAGGTGCTCAGCGAAATCGTGACCAACGTGGGGCACGCATTCCTGGGCCTGACCATCAACTGCGCGCGTTGCCACAATCACAAATTCGATCCCATCTTGCAGGCGGATTTTTACCGGCTGCAAGCGATTTTCGCCGGAGCCAAAGGCAAAGAAGTCGAGATCGCCACTCCGGAAGAGAAGGCCGCGTGGAGCGCCGCCGACAAGGCCTATAAGGAGAGAATCGCGCCCATCGAGGACGCCCTCAAGGCTCTTGCGAAGCCCTACGAAGAACAGATTCGCGAGGAACGCAGAGCCAGGCTCGACCCCAAGCTGATCGAAGCTCTCAACACGCCCAAAGACAAGCGGACCACCGGACAGAAGCGATACGCATCCGACGCGGAGGCGCAGCTCAAGCCGGAATGGGATGAAATCGTCGCAGTCATGCCCGCTGACGTGAAGGCGCGTCGCGCGAAGCTGCGCGAGCAGTTGCTCGAAGTCCGGATGACCGCGCCCGATCCTCTTCCCGCGGCATACGCTTTCGTCAACACAGACGATCCTGCGCCGCAATCCTATGTATTGCGCATGGGCGACCCGCACAGCCCGCTCGATCCGGTCGATCCCGCGTTGCCATATGTAGTGCGGGCCGCATACAAGATCCCCGCGAACCCGGTGGGACGGCGCGCCGCATTCGCGAACTGGCTTGCGTCGCCCGAAAACCCGTTGACGGCCCGGGTGATGGTGAACCGGATTTGGCAGTTCCGCATGGGCGATGGCCTGGTGCGGACGCCCAACGATTTCGGAACCATGGGAGACCATCCCCAGAGTCATGAACTGCTGGACTGGCTCGCCGCCGAATTCATGAGCTCCAACTGGAGCGTCAAGGCGATCGATCGTCTGATAGTGACCTCAAGTGCGTACCGGCAGTCCTCGGATCCCGACGAAGCTAAATCGAAAATCGATCCTCAAAATCGACTGTGGTGGCGCATGAACCGGAAACGCATGGACGCCGAAATGATTCGCGACGCGACGCTCGCGGTTTCCGGCACACTCAATCCCGCGATCGGCGGCAGGCCCGTGAAAATCCCGATCGAGCCCGAGGTCTACGACCTCATTTTTACCGAGTTCGAGCGGGATGGACTGTGGCCGGTCAATCCCGATAAGACAGTTCAGAATCGCCGCGCGATTTATCTCTACAACAAGCGAAGCGTGCGCCTGCCGCTCTTGAATGCCTTCGATCAGCCCGATGCGGTGACTTCGTGCCCTGTCCGTCCGGTTTCGACTCACCCGTTGCAATCGCTCTCGCTGTTCAACTCGAATTTCATGCAGGAGGTTTCGCAGGCGTTCGCGGCGCGCCTGGAGACATCTTGCCGAAAGGATCGCAACTGCCAGATCGATTCGGCGTGGCTCTTGGCGCTATCGCGGCGGCCGCGGCCGGAAGAGACCCGACTGGCCCGCCAGTTCTTCAAATCCGGAGGGACGCTCCCGGATTTCTGTCTCGCGCTCTTTAACCGAAATGAGTTCGTTTATGTTCCCTGATTGCTTTGATCCGGCGAATCCGCACATCCGGCCGGCGGTGACGCGCCGCGACGTTCTAGTTCGCGCCGCGCACGGCTTCGGCGCGCTGGCGCTTGGTTCGCTGCTCGATCCGCCTGCGTGGGCCGCCGAACGCGTGAACCCGCTCGCTCAAAAACCGCCGCACTTTGCGCCCAAAGCGAAGTCCGTGATCTTTCTCTTCATGGTCGGCGGGCCAAGTCAGGTGGACACGTTCGATCCCAAACCCGCGCTCGAAAAATACAACGGCCAACCGTTGCCCGCGAGTTATGGAACCGTCGTAAGCCAGTTCACAAAAGGCGATACGCCTTTGCTGCGCAGCCCGTGGACTTTCAAAAAGTACGGCACGTGTGGCCGCGAAGTCTCTTCCCTTTTCCCCCATGTTGCGCAGTGCGTGGATGATATCTGCTTCGTCCGCAGCTTCTACACCGAAAGCACGGTGCACGCTCCGGCAATGTATCAGGTCAACACCGGACGCACCATGATGGGTTATCCGAGCATGGGTTCGTGGGTCACTTACGGCCTGGGCAGCGAGAGCGAAAATCTTCCCGCCTACGTCGTGATGCCCCAGCCTGAGGGAACGCCGGAGGGAGGCACTCCTTGCTGGGGCGCCGGGTTTCTTCCAGCGGTCTATCAGGGAACGGTTTTCCGTTCCGGCCCGAGTCCGATTCTCAACCTGCGGCCGCCCGAGGGCATGACCGCCCGGCGCCAGCGCCACACGCTCGATTTTCTTCAAAAGATGAATGAAATGGACACGCTCGATGGCGATAGCGAGATGGCCGCGCGCATCAGTTCGTATGAGCTGGCGTTTCGGATGCAAAGCGCCGCGCCGGAGGCCGTGGATCTGTCCAAAGAAACCGAGGCGTCCAGGAAGCTCTATGGCCTCGACGACAAGCGCACCAGCGAATTCGGCACCCGGTGTCTGCTCGCGCGCAGGCTGGTCGAGCGCGGCGTTCGATTCATCCAGCTTTACTCGGGCGGCGGTCCGGTTTCGATTCAATGGGACGCGCACAAAGACCTGGTCGGCAATCACGAAAAAATGTGCGGCATGACCGATCTTCCGGTCGCCGGGTTGCTAAAGGATCTGAAGGCGCGCGGCCTGTTGGAATCGACGCTGGTGATCTGGGGCGCCGAGTTCGGCCGGTTGCCGATGTCGCAGGGCGGCGACGGGCGGGATCATAATCCGCACGGTTTCACCATGTGGTTCTGCGGGGGCGGGACCAAGCCGGGGACCATCGTCGGGGAGACCGATGAAATGGGCCTGCGCGGAGTGGGGACCCGTTACTCGATGCGCGATTTCCACGCGACCATTCTTCATTTGCTCGGGCTCGATCAGAATCGGCTCTGGTTTCTGCACAACGGGCGGAATGAAAAACTGACGGATTTCGGGGGCGCCATAATTAAGGACATGTTGGCCTGAGTCAGCACCCACGAACCGTCCGTTGATGAGTCTACGCCCTTGAGCACAATCGTGTTTGCGGGCTATCAATGAACCGAAACAACCGGCTTCAGCGCCTCATCTACCTAAGTGGTGGTACCTGCATCTGCCCCCAAGGTAGAGCGGTTGGAGGTGTCAGCCTATACGGTTCCCACCGAGACGCCGGAAGCGGACGGCACACTGGCATGGAGAGAAACGACGCTCGTGCTTGTGCGCGTTTCAGCCTGTGGCGCGGAAGGAATGGGATACTCGTTCGCCGATATCGCGACCGCGGCTCTCATTGAGGACCATCTCAAGCGCGAGGTGATCGGGCGCGGTGCCCTGCACATTCCTGAAATCTGGACCAGCATGGTCCGGGCCATCCGCAATCTCGGCCGGCCGGGAATCTGTTCGATGGCAATCTCCGCCGTCGATAACGCGCTGTGGGACCTAAAGGCGCGTCTCCTTGGTCTGTCCGTTGCCGATCTTCTCGGGCGCGCCCATGCTTCAATCCCGGCGTACGGTAGCGGCGGGTTCACTTCTTACTCTGAGGATGAATTGAAGCGCCAGCTCGGCGCCTGGATCGCCCAGGGTCTCTCCAGCGTCAAGATGAAGATCGGCAGCGACCGCCGGGCGGACGTTGAGAGGGTACGCGCGGCGCGAAACGCGATCGGTCCGGCCGCCGGACTCTTCGTTGATGCAAACGGTGCTTACGGCCGCAAAGAAGCGCTTGCGATGGCATCGCAGTTCGCCGATCTCGGTGTGAGCTGGTTCGAAGAACCAGTGTCTTCCGACGATCTCGATGGTCTGCGGCTGATTCGCGAACAAGCGCCGCCCGGCATGCGCGTCGCCGCGGGAGAATACGGCTACGATTCGTTCTATTTCCGGCGCATGCTCGAAGCGGGCGCCGTGGATGTGCTGCAGGCAGACGCGACGCGTTGCGCAGGAATTACCGGCTTTCTTGCCGCGGGCTCGCTATGCGCGTCCTTCTCGACCCCGTTTTCGGCTCACACCGCGCCGTCCCTGCACGCTCATGCTGCGTGCGCGATTCCGTGCGCGACTAATGTTGAGTACTTTTTCGATCACTACAGGATCGAGGGGATGTTCTTCGAGGGCGCGGTCGTGCCTTCAGGCGGCTTGCTGTGCCCGGATTCAGAACGCCCCGGCTTCGGCATTGAATGCAAGCAGACCGATATGGAGAAGTACAAAGTCTATGGCAAGTCTGTTGCATGAATCTCAGATCGCCTGGGCACGCCCGTACTCGACTGATTACCCTGCCGGTGAAGCGCATGATCTCGAAACCCAGCTGAAAAAGCGCATCGAAGGCGAGGTTCGCTTCGACGATGGCAGCCGTGCTCTCTACGCCACGGACGGATCTAACTACCTGCAGGTGCCCATCGGCGTCGTCGTGCCCAAAAGCATCGAGGACGTTATCGCGACCGTCGCGGAGTGCCGCCGGCACCGCGCCCCGCTGCTCGCGCGCGGAGGCGGGACGAGTCTCGCGGGGCAATGCTGCAATGTAGCCGTCGTCCTCGATTTCACGAAATATCTCAACCAGCTGATCGACCTCGATCCGGTGGGCAAGACGGCCCGGGTGCAGCCGGGTATTGTGCTCGACTGGTTGCGCACGGAAGCCGAGCGTCATCACCTGACGTTCGGTCCCGACCCCTCCACTCACAACCACAACACCCTGGGCGGGATGATCGGAAACAACTCCTGCGGAACGCACTCGGTGATGGCGGGAAAGACCGAAGAGAATGTTCTCGAGCTCGATGTGCTCACCTACGACGGTTTACGCATGCGCGTCGGGGCGACGCGCGATGACGAATTCGAGCGGATCGTCGAAGCCGGCGGCCGCCGCGGCGAGATTTATGCCGGATTAAGACGAATCGCGGACCGGTACGGGAATCAGATTCGCGCCAGGTTCCCGAACATTCCTCGTCGGGTTTCTGGCTACAACCTGCCGGACCTTCTGCCGGAAAACGGATTCAACGTGGCGCGGGCGCTGGTCGGCACCGAATGCACTTGTGCCGTGACTCTGGAGGCGACCATCAGACTGGTCTGGAGTCCGCCGGGACGTTCGCTGGTTGTGCTCGGTTATCCCGATATTTACAAGGCCGGAGACCACGTTCCCGAGATCCTCAAGTTCAAGCCGGTCGCGTGTGAGGCTATCGATGCGCTGCTGGTTGAAAATATGAAGATCAAGGGTCTGCATCCGCGCGATCTGAAACTGCTGCCCAATGGACGCGGCTGGCTTCTCGTCGAATTCGGCGGCGAGGACCGGCAAGACGCGGACAACCAGGCCCGCCGCCTGATGGACAGTTTGAAGAAACACCGCGATGCGCCGGAAATGAAACTTTACGACGATCCAGGTGAAGAGCGTCTCGTATGGGATATACGCGAATCAGGCCTGGGCGCAACGGCGTGGGTTCCCGGCCAGCCGGCTACATGGGAAGGATGGGAGGATTCAGCCGTTCACCCGGATAAGATCGGACCGTATCTGCGGGAGTTGTGCGAGCTTTACGAAAAGCATGGATACGAGGGTGCGCTCTACGGCCATTTCGGGCAAGGCTGCATTCATACACGGATCACCTTCGATCTTCTGACCGCCGGCGGTATCGCGAATTACCGCGCATTTATGGACGACGCGACATCCCTCGTCGTCAAATACGGCGGATCGTTGTCGGGCGAGCACGGCGACGGTCAATCGAAGGCGGAGTTTCTGCCGAAAATGTACGGGCCGGAAATCTG
>QHXU01000421.1:0-1783 GCA_003223065.1 Acidobacteriota bacterium
CGTTTCCGGTGCGGATCGATCTGCCGTTGCTGCGGCCTTTGGGAGCAGGTTCGGGCGCGCCTCTGGTCGAAGTCAGACTCGACGGCGTGCTGTTCGAGGACTTGAATTTTTACGGGCCGGACAAGCTGCACTCGCGGCGGACCATGACGGTTTGGGAAATGGAGGCCCGCCGGGACCGCCAATATTTCAGGAAACTGCTGGAGCAGGCCGGAGCCGACGCACTGCAGAAGGAGATGCTGAACAGCCTGGCGCGGCAGGCGGACCGCCCGCAGACCGGCGTGCAGATGGTGCGCGGGCGCGCCACAAACACGGATCCTGAGCGCGATGTACAATTTGCCTTCCTGCATCTGCCCGATGCGCCGGTCGAGCCCCTGGATGGACTGGCTCGTATCTCGGGCAACGAAGCGCGTGCGCCGCGCGTCGACGTACGCAACCGTTCCAACCAGGCAGTCCGGTATCTGGAAATCGGTTGGATCGTCAGGGATCAGCAGGGCCGTGAATTCATGGCCGCCTCAATGCCGGCGGACCTGAACCTGGCGCCGGGACAGACCAGCCAGATCGTGCAGGACGCTGCTCTGCGCTTCTCCGAGCGCACGTCGATCCAGAGCATGAGCGGCTTTGTTTCGAGCGTGGAGTTCGGCGACGGATCGTTCTGGATCCCGAGCCGCGCCGCTCTCGACGATCCGAAGCTGCGCCGGGTGGTGGCTCCCTCGCCTGAGGAGCAGCGCCTGACGAACATCTACCGAACGAAGGGGCTCAAGGCGCTCGTCGAGGAATTGAAGAAATTCTAACTCCCTCTGCTAAGCGCCGCCGCCCATCACCTACTCGCAAAAGAGCATGACCCGGGCCTTGTGGTTCTTGTGACCGACGTCGACCGTGACGTCGTCGAGCTGGTCGATCAGCTCTTCGAGATTCTCGGGTTTGATCTGGCTCAAGTCGAATGGCAGGCCATCCTTGCGCAACGCTTCGTTCACGCGATCGCGGGCTTGAGCCGGAATCAGGCTCGCCAGCTTTACGCCAGCGCGAAGTAACTGCATAGGCACACGAACATTAACCTTACTACCGTCGCTGCCGTCGTCTTCGTTGGACTCCACCACAACTCGGAGATATTTGGGCCTTACTTTCGGGCTCGATCCAGGACCGCCGGGGGAGCCTGGTTGTTCTTTTTCCAGAGCGGCAATGAGGCGCTCGGCTTCATCGGGAGTAATTTGTCCAGCGGACAGCATCTGCAAGATTTTACGGCGGCTTTCATTCATGGTTTTTCCTCCTGGAAAGTCAAGACGGTGCCCGCCAGCGGGCTCACCTCAATGCCTCCAGTTCCTGGATGGCATCGTCCGCACTGATCTCCCCGCGCTCGAGCCGACCCAGAATTTCAGCTCGGGACGGCTTTGGATTGGTGTCGACGAACTCAAGGCCCTGGGCTATCCGATTGAGCCTGGATTTGATGGTCGGATAGCTGACTCCGAAAATCTGTTCCATCTCTTTTATGGATCCATGACAGCGAACAAAGGCCGTGATGAAGACCTGGTCTTCCAGCGGCAACCGGGCCAACTGGGGAAGCTCGAAGTGCCCTTCGATCGCGACATCCTTCCCTGTCATTCGAACCCGTTCAACCACGATCGGCTGGCCCTGCGTCAGTTGCGTCAGTTCCTGCCAATCTGTGGAATGCTTTCGTTCCGGGTTCATAATGGCTTGGCTGCACCAGCAATCAATATAATCAATTTATACATCGTGTTTTTTAAGGATGTCAAGTTGTTTTATTGATTTTTTTGATTACTGGTTT
>QHXU01000421.1:1795-6227 GCA_003223065.1 Acidobacteriota bacterium
CGGCGCAATGGCTCGATCCCGGCTCGTAGCGCGGCAGCGCTCTTCTGTGATACAACGATCAACGCATGATTAGAACGATTGTCTTGCTTTTCCTGGCGGTGGCCGTCTTCGGACAAGCGCTGCTCCCGGTGCGGCCGACGTTGGGGCGCATCCTTCGAGACAGTCCGCAACTTGACGCCCTGATCGCACCGGATGCGAAGATCGAAGTACTTGCCTCCGGGATCACGTGGGCGGAGGGACCGGTGTGGGTGAAGGACGGCGGATACCTTCTTTTCTCCGACATTCCACGCAATTCAGTAATGAAGTGGAAGGAGGATGAAGGCCTCAGCCTTTTCCTCAAACCGTCCGGCTATACCGGCCTTGGCCAGTACAGCCGGGAGCCGGGCAGCAATGGCCTGATCCTCGACGCCGAGGGCCGCCTGGTCTCCTGCGAACACGGAGATCGCCGCGTCTCCGTGCTGACCAAAGGCGGGGGCAAGCGCACCCTGGCCGACAATTATCAAGGCAAGCGCCTGAACAGCCCCAACGATGCCGTTTTCAAATCCAACGGAGACCTTTACTTCACCGATCCCCCCTACGGCCTGCCGAAACAGGCGGACGATCCATCGCGCGAGCTGGATTTCTGCGGCGTCTTTCGGGTCTCGAAGGGTGGCGCGGTTACGCTGCTCACCAAGGAGATGACGCGCCCCAACGGCATCGCGTTCTCGCCCGATGAGAAGACGTTGTACGTGGCCAACTCCGATCCGGGCCGCGCCGTCTGGATGGCATTTCCGGTGAATGCCGACGGCATGCTGGGGCAAGGCCGCGTGTTCGCGGACGTAACCGCGATGGCGAAGGATCATCCCGGCCTCCCTGACGGCATGAAAGTGGACCGCGCCGGCAATCTCTTCGCGACCGGGCCGGGCGGCATACACGTTTTCACACCTGACGGACAGCGCCTGGGCCGGATCGACACCGGCCAGCGCACGGCGAATTGCAATTGGGGAGAGGATGGATCCGTTCTCTACATCACGGCCGACAGCTACATTTGCAGACTGCGAACGAAGACCAGGGGGATGGGCTGGTGAGAGCGCTCCTGACCGCCCTGCTCGCCGCGCGAATTCTCGCGGGCGCTGATTTTTTTGTCTACATCGGGACATACGGCAAAACGATTTACCGGGCGCGATTCGATCCCGCCACCGGAGCGATAACGAAGCCCGTGCCGGCTGCTGAAACCGAAAATCCGTCGTTTCTGGCGGTTCATCCAAGCGGAAAGTTTCTTTACGCTGTCAATGAGAATCGCGACGGCCGCGTGAGCGGTTTCGCGATAGAGCGTGAAACCGGCGCGCTGACGCCGCTGAACTCGGCGAGCACGGGCGGTCCAGGCCCATGCCATCTTGCGCTCGACGAAACCGGTTCGTCGGTGCTGGTGGCGAACTACGAGGGTGGCAGCGTGGCAGTCCTTCCAGTCGACGCCGATGGGCGAGTGGGCGCGGCCACGGCATTCATCCAGCATTCAGGCTCTAGTGTGAATCGCGAGCGCCAATCGAAGCCGCATGCGCACTGGGTCGGCTTGGCGCCCGATCATCGCCTGGCGCTGGTCGCCGACCTTGGGCTCGACCAGGTGCTGTTGTATCGCTTCGATGCCGGCCGGCACTCGCTCACGGCTTCCAATCCGCCGAATGTGAAGATCAAGCCAGGCTCCGGGCCGCGCCATGCGGCTTTTCACCCCTCCGGCCGCTTCGTGTACGTCATCGCCGAGCTCGCGTCAACCATAACCGTGCTGTCCTTTCCCGCGCTAGCCGAGTTGCAGACCATAAAAACACTTCCCGCCGGTTTCTCCGGTGATAACACCACGGCCGAAATCGCGGTGCATCCTTCGGGAAAATTCGTTTATGGCTCCAATCGCGGGCACGACAGCATCGCGGTGTTCGCGGTGGATCCAGCGCACGGCACCCTTACGCCAGTCGAGTACGCGCCGACACGTGGAAAGACACCACGCAATTTCGGGATCGATCCAGAGGGACACTGGCTGCTGGCTGCGAATCAGGCTTCGAACAGCATCGCCGTGTTTCGGATCGACCCGGCGACAGGCAGGTTGAAGGCGTCGGAACTGATGGAGGGCGTGCCTTCGCCGGTCTGTGTGAAATTCGTCGAGAGGAAGCCGCCGCCACGTTAAGCCGTCATCGCAAGCATGACGCTAGCGGGCGGGGTGATCTGACGCGCTGACGCTGGCGGCGGGCATGAGCGCAATCACCAGCACCCGGCCGTCGGAGTGGAATGTCCCGCCAGTGGCTGTGCGCGCTTCCTTCGAGGGATGCGAAGGAACGATGTAGGCGAGCTTCGCCACAAGTCCGGTTTCCTCCAGCGTTTTACCCACGTAATCGCGCTCATCATCGATCGCGCCGTCGATCTTGTGTGTGACTTTGCCGTTGCGCTGGTCACGGTCGAAGCCGATGTCGTGCGTCGCCGCGCCGACCCAAAGCTCCTGGCCCTCCACTTGCGTCGGCGCTTTCCACAACCTCAGATGGTGCCGCTGCGCTACCACGGCGATCGGCTCGGCGTGTGCGAGGCCGTAATCCTGTGGCCGGCCGAACAGCGTCAAAGTACTCATGGGGAGTTCCAGGTAAGCCTCTTTCGAAAGAACCGCCAGAATGCCGTGAAGAACGGCATCGGCGGGTGCGCGATCCACCTTCACCCAACCCGCGGCCTCGAATGCCTGCAGCACCTTTTGCTCATTTCCGACGATCACAAAATTTGTATTGTCGCCGGCGTTGCCCTGAATGTCTGAAACGCGCCTCGGAATGCGGTCGACTATGTCCTTGGTCAGCTCCGGGAGCTTGAGGTCCTTGGGCGCCTTTGCCGGCTCCGCACCGCGTGTGGTGAACTCGACGGTGACATGAAAGTTGCCCTCGATCGATTCGCCCAACTGGTTGATGCCGAGAAAGAGATGCCCCGGGCGCATCACCTGTAATTCCTTGCGCGCGCCCACCAGGAACGGCTGGGCCACGTCACTGGAGCCGATGCGTCCGATCAGCGCGCCGAGGCCCCCGCTGTTCACCGGGTAGGATCTCAACAAGTCAAGAAATCCGCGCGGCTGGCCTTCCGGCCCGCACGATTTGCCCTGCGGAAGTTCCATCTTGCCTTCAGAGCTGATAACTAAGGAATCGCCGGGCCGTAGGTCTATGCCGGTGTCGGTCCAGGCCTTATTGCCGGGAACGTCGACTTGCTGCGAGGCCGTCTGCGCCACTGCCAATGCGCACATCAGCCAACCAAGCCAACGCATATTCCTATTGTATCGGGACCGAAACACGCCGGGCGGTCCCGAGTGATTATTGGCGCAACAGCTTGATTCCGCCGTTCGATGTCGCCAGATCGAGCAGGGGGCCGCCACCGCCGATGCTGCCTTCCAGTCGATGCTTCGAAAGTACGCCGCCGCGCACGCTGACGTCGAAATCCGACGTAATGGATGCGTTCGAGGTATGGGCGCGGACGGTCGCTGCCGCAGATGCCGGCATCCGCACGACAATCGAGGAATTCGACGTGCCGGCGTGTACTTCCCGCGCCGCATCCATTGTCAGGTCGATGTGACCGTTCGAGCTTTCCAGGCGCACGGGGTTCGCGTCCTTTTCCATCAGCCTGACGTCAATCCCGCCATTCGACGTGGTGGCTTCGAAGCTTCCCTGCTTCACTTCTGCGTGGATTCCTCCGTTCGAGCTATGGAGTACCGTGTCTCCCACCACATCAGAGACCTCGACCGAGCCGTTGGACGTCTGAACGTCGAGCGAGCCATTCAAGCGCCTCGCCCGAACCGCGCCGTTCGAGGTCTTGAGGCGTGCGTGGCCGTCAATCGTGTCCACGCGGATGCTTCCGTTCGAGCTGACGATGCTGGCCAGCTCCGCCCGCCGCGGCACATGAATCACGTAGCGCGCGCCAGCATTTCCGCGCCGGTCCAGCGGAGGCACGGTGCGAATCGTAATCGAACCGGCTGAGGGCGCCACGTCGATCTTGATCTCTCGGAGGCGCTGCTCCGTGTTCGCGTACTTGGTACCGTCGATGTCGACCGCGTCCTTGTCCCAGCCCGTGATCTCCACCGAGCCGTTCATGTTTTCCAGTTGCACTTTACCGCCCGGATTGAGCGGGTAGCTGAAGTGAAAATCTTCTTTGTAGCGATCCGAACTTCCGATGCCCTCCCAATCCTCGCATCCGGTCAAAAGGAGGGCCAGGAACACTAGGCACGCCCCGCGCAGACTGATACGCATAAGCACTCCTTAGCGATAGTCTACGCAAGTTCCCTGCCCGGCGTTCCAGAAAAGATTCGACAAAAACCCGCGTGGGATAATGGCCTCGATGAGAAAACTTCTACTCTGCCTGTTTGTGTTCGCCGCCATGGCTTCCGCCCAGGCGCCCTCCACGGTGATTCACGTCGTTAACGTGAAGTGGAAGGTTGACG
>QHXU01000422.1:0-512 GCA_003223065.1 Acidobacteriota bacterium
AGCGCGTCCTCGAAGTTGTGCGCGTGCTGGTAACCCACGCCGTAACCCCACTCTTTCATCGATCGAGTGGCAGCGTTGCGAAGCTGCATAGGGACCGGCTCGGCGGTGGCCTTGGCGACGGTTTCCATCGCGCTCGCGAGCGCCTTGTATGCCGCGTCGGATTTGGGAGCTGCAGCCAGGTATATCGCCGTCTGCGCCAGCGCCAGGTCGCCCTCGGGAACGCCCAGGAAATGGGCCGCCTGTTGCGCGGCGATCGCCTGTTCGAGCGCGCGGGGATCCGCCAGGCCGATGTCTTCGATCGCCATGCGGACCAAGCGGCGCGCGATGTACAGGCGATCCTCGCCGGATTCGAGCATCCGGGCCAGCCAGTAAAGCGCGGCATCGACATCGGAAGAGCGGATGCTCTTGTGGAGCGCCGAGATCAGGTTGTAGTGCTCCTCACCGGCCTTGTCGTAGAGCAGCACCTTCCGTTCGATCACTGCCTCTACCGCCTCGCGTTCGAGCAACCCTCG
>QHXU01000422.1:528-3738 GCA_003223065.1 Acidobacteriota bacterium
TGCCAGCTCCAGGATGTTATACGCGGCGCGCGCGTCGCCGTTGGCGTAAATGGCGATCTGCTCCAGCAATTCTTCAGACGCGGTGAGCTGCAAGACCTTCAGCGCGCGCTTCAACAATGTGACGATCTCGTCCATTGTCAGCGCCCGCAGCGCATAGACCCTGGCGCGAGAGAGAAGCGGCGACACCACTTCGAACGACGGATTCTCCGTGGTGGCTCCGATCAGGGTGATATCGCCGCGCTCGACATAAGGCAGGAACGCATCCTGCTGAGCCTTGTTGAAGCGATGGATTTCGTCGACGAAGACCACGGTCCTGCGGCCGCTCCGGCGCATGCGCTCGGCGTCGGCCATCACAGCCTTGATCTCCTTGATGCCGCTCAACACGGCGCTGAACGGGACAAAATCGCACCGTGTGATTCGCGCGATCAACCGCGCAAGCGTAGTCTTGCCGACGCCCGGCGGACCCCACAGAATCAGCGACTGCAGCTCGTCACGCTCTATCTGCGCACGCAATGGTTTTCCCGGGCCGAGAATGTGCTGCTGCCCGACGAAATCCTCGAGTTTGTACGGACGCATGCGCTCCGCGAGTGGGCGCTTGGAATCGTCCACGGATTCGAGCGGGGTGGCATCGAACAGGCTCATACGGAACTCCTCTGGCGCAGCGCTTCGTAGAGCAGCACACCTGCGGCCACGGCGGCGTTCAAGGACTCGACCCCGGAAGTGGGGATTCGCACCCCGGTTGCGCGCGCCTGCAAACCCGCGCTCACGCCCCGCGCCTCGCTCCCGATCACAATGGCACAACCGCGGGCCAAGTTCGCCTCGGAAACAAAAGTCTCTCCGCGAGGCATGGCCGCGTACAACGAAACCTGCTTTTGTTCCAGAGCCGCGAGGAGCGGCGCCTCATCGAGTGAGGCCACCACCGGCAACCGGAAAATCGAGCCTGCCGATGCGCGCAGGCACTTCGGATTGTAAGGGCTCACTGTGCCTTTGAGAAACACCGCGCCGGTTCCACCGAAGGCTTCGGCGGTCCGCAGAATCGTTCCGGCGTTCCCGGGCCCTTGCACACCGTCGAGCACGACCACCAGCGGCCGCCCGCGCAATAACTGTTCGAGTGTCGACACCGGCGGCCGCACCAACGCAATCACGCCCTGCGGCGT
Source organism: Acidobacteriota bacterium (assembly GCA_003223065.1). Taxonomy (GTDB): domain Bacteria; phylum Acidobacteriota; class Terriglobia; order Bryobacterales; family Bryobacteraceae; genus Palsa-187. The sequence continues at coordinate 1,686 of QHXU01000422.1, forward strand.
GTCGGTGGAGGCGAGTTGGTCGAAAGCAGCGTCAGGAACCACGACTACGCGGGCGCGGTTCTTCACCCTCGCCGTAACCGCAGTTTCGGCGGACTCCGCTGCGATCACAGCCCGGATCTCGCAATCGCTGGCCAGGGCCTCCTCAAGCAGGTGAAAGCTCTCGGCCACCGCCCACCCGTCATTCGTCAGCGAGCCTCGCGCAACGGCCCGGCGCACCTGCTTGAGCAGTGGGTTCTTTTCGCTGACAAGCGTCTCGGCCATGCGCTGGGAGCGGTCCACTACAATGTTTGCATAACCCACATGAGAAGGCGCCTGATCAGGCTCGCGGTGAGCCTCGTCATTTTGGCCGCGGTCGCGGCCGCCGGCGCTATTGTTTCCATCGCCCGCGACATCCGGCGCCAGTCGATCGTGGACGAAGCGCAACCGGCCGACGTCATCCTAGTGCTAGGCGCCGCTGAATATCGAGGGAGGCCTTCGCCCGTCCTCGAAGCTCGCCTCAATCACGCGCTTTTCTTGTATCGAAAGGGCCTGGCGCCGCGCATCTTGACCACTGGCGGCAAGGGTGGCGATCCGATGTTTACCGAGGGCGAAGTCGGCCGGGCGTACTTGAGCAGGCACGGTATCCCCTCGGAGGCGATCCTCGTGGAGTCTGAGGGAGAGAGCACCGTTTATAGCACTGCCGCCGCCGCGGAAATCATGCGCCGCATGAGTCTCCAGTCTTGCATCGTAGTGAGCGACGGCTACCATATCTACCGCGTCAAAAAGATGCTGCAGTCTCAGGGAATGAGCGTTTATGGTTCGCCGCGGCCCGCCGAACCGCACGGCGGTTGGAGAGAGGAGTGGCGATACGTCAGGCAAGCGATCGCGTACGGACTGTGGCGCATTGGAATACCGTTGTAGCGCCTCAAGCACAATCCTCTTGCCTGAATTTGCGTTACCTGTATTTGCGCAGCACGGCCAGGAGTTTGCCCTGGATGTTGACGGAAGCTTGCGGCACATAGATCGGCTGCATCGCCGCATTGGCAGGTTGCAGGCGCACGCGGTCGCCCGCCTCGCGATAAAAGCGTTTGAGCGTCGTTTCCATTCCATCGACGAGCGCCACAACGATATCGCCATCGCGTGCTTCCGTGGCGCGCTCAACAAGAACGTAATCGCCATCGCAGATGTGATCCTCGATCATCGAGTCCCCACGCACCTGCAGCGCGTACGTGTTCGGGTCGCCGGCGAAATCCGAAAAACTGAGCGTGTCCTGCCCGGCGATCGCCTCCACCGGCGCGCCCGCGGCAATGCGCCCAAGCAGAGGCACGTCCATGCTCGCCGGCATTTGCCGGTGCTGGCGCTGCTCCTCGTAATATTTCGGCGCGATCTCGAGCGACCGGCTTTGGTTGAACCCTCGCTTCACGTACTGCTTCGACTCAAGCGCGAGGATGTGCTTGTGCACCGTCGCCAGGGATGCCAGGTTCAATCCCTCTGCTATTTCTTCATAACTCGGGCTGTAGCCCCGCTTTTCGAGGAAGCCCGCCAGGAAGTCCAAAAATTCCTTCTGCCGCTTTGTGAGAGCCATAACTCAATTGTATGGCGAAGAAAAGGGGAATTTCAAGTGTCCCGTCGGCTTGCGCGACAAACGATCGCCTCCGCATCCCCCGAGCCGCGCGTTGATTGCGGTCGCGGATCGAGGGCTTAAAGCCCGCGTCTTCCTTGGTATTCTTCCCTTATGGGAATTCGTCACTCGGTCTGCGCATTGGACTGCCCGGATGCCTGCGCCCTGCTGGTCCAGGTCGATGAGGGCTGCGCCGCGCGCCTGCGTGGGGATCCTGACCATCCGGTGACGCGCGGCTTTCTTTGCGGCAAAGTCGCCCAGTATCTGGAGCGCGAATACTCGCCGCACCGCCTGCTATATCCGCAAAAGCGCGTCGGCGCCAAGGGCCAGGGCCGCTTCGCCAGCATCTCTTGGGACGAGGCGCTCGACACGATCGCCGGAAAGCTCAGCGCAATTGCCCGTGAGTTCGGACCGGAGGCGATCCTGCCCTATAGCTACGCCGGCACGATGGGA
>QHXU01000422.1:3756-5464 GCA_003223065.1 Acidobacteriota bacterium
TCCGGTATGGACCGCCGCTTCTTTCATCGCCTGGGCGCCTCGCGCCTGGACCGAACGATCTGTTCGTCTACTGGGGGCGCGGCGCTCGCTGCCACGCTCGGTCTTCGTTACGGGACCGAACCCGAGCAGTTCCGCGAGTCGAAACTCATCCTGGCGTGGGCCGCGAACATCCACGGCACCAACATCCATCTCTGGCCGTTCATCGTGGAGGCGAGGCGAAACGGAGCGAAGCTCTACGTGATCGATCCGATCCGCACGCGCACTGCGGCGCTGGCTGATCGCCACTTTGCGATCAACCCCGGCAGCGACCTGGCGCTGGCACTCGGGATGATGCACGTTATCATCGGCGAAAAGCTGTACGACGCCGACTACGTCCTCCGTTATACGAGCGGTTTCGACGCACTTGAGCGGCGCGTCCGCCCGTACGATCCGGAGCGCGTCGCGGCGCTCACGGGCATCGGCAAGGAAGACATCGTGAAGCTGGCGCGGGAGTACGCCACTGTGCGGCCTGCGGCTATCCGGCTGAATTACGGCGTACAACGCAGCGAGCGCGGCGGCGCCGCCGTGCGAGCCATTGCTGCGCTCCCGGCGATCACGGGTTCCTGGCGTGAGACCGGCGGCGGCCTCCAGCTCTCCACTTCCCAGGCATTTCAGTTCGACCGTCGCGGGCTGGAGATGCCGGAACTGCAGTTCCGCTCTGCGCTCGGACGCGAGGCAAGGCTGGTGAACATGTCGGAACTCGGCAAAGCCCTGACCGGGCTAGACGAGCCACCGGTCAAGGCGGTAGTTGTCTACAATTCGAATCCCGCGGCCATCGCACCGAACCAGAACCTGGTGCTGCGCGGTTTCCGCCGCGAGGATCTTTTCACCGTGGTGCTCGAACAATTTCAAACCGATACCGCGGATTACGCCGACATCCTGCTGCCGGCCACAACTTTCCTCGAGCACTCCGACCTTTACTTCGCCTACGGGCACTACTATCTGCAACTGGCGAGGCCCGCCGTGAAGCCGCCGGGCGAGGCTCGGTCGAACGTCGACGTGTTTCGCTCGCTCGCGGCCCGCATGGGTTTTGAGGACGCTTGCTTCTTCGAATCCGAGGATGACATGATCCGCACGCTTCTTGGTTCCGGCCACCCGTTCCTCGAAGGAATCACGCTGGACCGGCTCGACCGCGAACACTTCGTGCGCCTCAACATTTCCACACCGGGCACGCCTTTTCTGCCGTTCGCCGAAGGAGGCTTCGGCACGCCTTCCGGGAAATGCGAATTAGGAGCGGAGGACCTCGAGTACACTCCCCCTGTGGAGTCGCGGTTCGGCGATCCGGATCTGCGCCGGCGCTATCCGTTGGAGTTGGTTTCCTCTAAGAACGATGACAGCATGAACTCGACGTTCGGTTATCGCGGCAGCGTGGATCACCAGACTGCGGTGCTGCATCTCCATGAGTCCGATGCGCACCTCCGCGGCATTCGCTCCGGAGACCGTGTGCGCGCCTTCAACGACCGCGGCAGCCTGCTGCTGATCGCGGAAGTCGACGGAGTTGTGCCTCCGGGCGTCGTTCGCGCGCCATCCGTGCGCTGGAATAAGCTGTCCGCCGACAAGCACAACGCCAACGTCCTTACCGCGGACCGGCTCACCGACATGGGTGGCGGACCGGCTTTGTATAGCTGCCTCGTTCAGGTCGAAAGATGCGGAGACTGACAGCCGCGGC
>QHXU01000145.1 GCA_003223065.1 Acidobacteriota bacterium
CGAGGCAATCATCCGTTCAGTCCAAAGGAGCACCCGATCGTCTCCTACCCGCTCCATGGCGAAGTGGTTCGAGCCGTTCGCCCGGCGCTGTGGACGCTGATGGGCGCGGTGGCGTTCGTGCTCCTGATCGCGTGTGTCAACGTCGCGAACCTGCTGCTGGCGCGCGGAATGCTGGCCTTGCCCGCCGCGATCATCAGTTTCAGCCCGCCGAGCGCAAGCGCCAGGCCGACCGCTGCCCCAGCCAGAGACAGCAGCAGCCCTTCCGTGGTGAACTGCCGGATCAGCTGGCCCAAACCTGCGCCCAACGCTCTGCGAATCGCGATCTCCCGTTGCCGCCCCTCCGCGCGCGCCAGCAGCAGGTTCGCGACGTTGACACACGCGATCAGGAGCACGAACGCCACCGCGCCCATCAGCGTCCACAGCGCCGGGCGAACGGCTCGAACCACTTCGCCATGGAGCGGGTAGGAGACGATCGGGTGCTCCTTTGGACTGAACGGATGATTGCCTCGCCCCCAGCGGTCCTCCGATTGCCGCACGTGCCGCGCAATCTCGTCCTGCGCCTGGCGCAGCGGCACTCCCGGCTTCAAGCGCCCGATCAGATACAGAAAATGACTGCCGCGCCGGCGCTGGTCCGGCGGGCCAAGCTGGATCGGAACCCAAACCTCCGGCGGATCGAGCTCGCCGGGAGGAAAGGTAAAGCCCGGCGGCATCACGCCGGCGACATTCGCGTTCCGGCCGTTGATCTGTACCACGCGCCCCGCCACCGCCGGATCGCTTCCGAACGCGCGCTGCCAGAGGCCATGCGAAATCACCGCCACCAGCGGCGCTCCTTGAACGTCGTCCTGCGGCGTGATGGCGCGGCCGATCTCCGGCGAAACACCCAGCGAGGACATCAGCCCCCCGGTTATGGCGCAGCTGGTGACACGAATCGGGTTCGCCGCGCCCGCCAGGTTTACGCCGCCCAAATTCCAGGCGTCAAGCGATTCCCACGATTGCAGGTCGTGGGCCAGTTCCAGATACTCTGGCGGTGAGGTCCAGAACCGCCGCAGGCCGCCGTTGGGAAAATCCGGAAACTCCGTGTAAAGGCGAACCAGCCTCTCGGGCTGGCGGTAACCGAGCGGGCGCAGCAGGACCGCGTGAACTACACTAAAAATCGCGCTGGTGGCGCCGATGCCCAGGGCCAGGCAGATAACGGCTGCGGCGGTGAATCCCGGGCTCGCCGCCAGCATTCGCGTTGCGTAACGGAGGTCTTTGAGGAAGGTTGGCACGTTCGCTCCTTCGATCGTATACGGGCGCTCGCGCGGATGGTTACGCTTCATGAGAGGTTAAACTGGGAGTTTTAATGTCAGACTCCTTGTCCCTCACCCTCATTCAGGTCGCGCGCCAGCGCATTGCGCCTTGCGTGCGCCGCACCCCGCTGACGGCGAGCGCGACCCTCAGTGAGCGCCTGAAAACCAACGTCTACGTCAAGCTGGAGCTGTTCCAGAAAACCGGTTCGTTCAAGGTCCGCGGCGCCTTCAATAAGGCCCTGACCCTCACGCCTGAGGAGCGAAGCCGCGGAATTGTCGCCGTGAGCGGAGGCAATCATGCGCAAGCCGTAGCGTATGTGGCGCGCGCCTTGGGATTGCGGTCGCTGATCCTGATGCCCGAAACCACGCCGCGCAACTATGTCGAAGCGACCCGGGGCTACGGCGCCAGCATTAAGTTCGCCGTCAACGCCGCTGCCGCATTCGCCGAGGTCGCCGACTTCGAACGCGAAGGCTGGGTGTACGTTCATCCCTTCGACGATCCGCTGGTCATGGCAGGGCAGGGAACCGTTGGCCTGGAGATCCTCCAGGATGTCCCGCAGGCCACCGACGTCATCATCAGCATCGGTGGCGGGGGATTCATTGGCGGCATCGCCACGGCGATCAAGGCTCTGAAACCGGCGGTCCGCATTTGGGGCGTTGAGACCGAGGGCGCTGACTGTATGTCAAAATCCATGGCCTCCGGAAAAATCGTCACGCTCGATGCGATTACATCCGTGGCCCGCACCCTCGGTGCTCCGGCGCCCTCCGAGCGCACCTTCGCCCTCGCCAAGCAGCTCCTCGAAGGCGTCACAGTAGTATCGGACCGCGAAGCGCTGGATGCTTTGCGCTTCCTTCTCGAGCGCCTGAAGATCCTGACCGAGCCCGCCGCCTCCTGCACGCTTGCCGCCGCCGATCGCCTGCGCGAGCAATTTTCCCCCGAACGGCACGTGGTTCTGGTCCTCTGCGGCGGCAACATGCCGATGGAGGATCTCGCGCGGCTATCCTGACCGCCGGCTGTTTCTCGGGAATAATTCCGCCCGGCGTTGAGTCTGGACGGGCGAAAGGCAATCCCAATGAGCAGCTTCATTCTTCATGACCACGAAAACGACGGCATCGACCGGCGCGGCTTCTTGCACTGCATGGCGTGGGCCGGCACAGGCCTGCTGGTAAGCCTGACTGGAGGCGTCGGCCGAAGCCAGACGCTCGGGCATGGGCAGCATCCCGCGCAGGCCGACCTGCGGTTTGTGCAGATCAGCGACAGTCATATCGGATTCAACAAGGAAGCAAACAAAGACGTGACCGCGACTTTACAGGAAGCCGTGGCGCGCATCAACGCGCTGCCGGAGCCGCCCGCGTTCCTGCTTCATACCGGTGATATCACGCATCTTTCAAAGCCGGAGGAGTTTGACACCGCCCAGCAGATTCTAAAAGGATGTAAGACCGGCGAGATCTTCTATGTCCCCGGCGAACACGACGTGCTCACCGGCAACAGCCAGGCCTATCTGGAGCGCTACGGCCGGAATACCAAGGGCGATGGCTGGTACAGCTTCGACCAGAAGGGCGTCCATTTCATCGGCTTGGTGAACGTACTCAATCTGAAGGCAGGCGGGCTCGGTTCGCTCGGGCGTGATCAGCTCGAGTGGTTGGCGGACGATCTTAAGGGCCTCTCTTCCTCGACGCCGGTCGTCGTCTTTGCCCACGTTCCTCTTTGGACCGTATATGAGGAATGGGGTTGGGGCACCGAGGACGGGATCGAGGCGCTGGCGTACCTGAAACGGTTCGGATCGGTGACCGTGCTGAACGGCCATATCCATCAGACCATGCAGAAAGTGGAAGGAAACATAACGTTCCACACCGCTGCGTCGACGGCCTTTCCACAACCGAAGCCTGGCTCCGGTCCCTCTCCTGGTCCCATGAAGGTGCCCGCCGGACAGCTCCGCAGCCTCCTTGGGCTGACCGGTGTGAAATACGTGCGCGGGAACCGTCAGCTCGCAATCCTCGATGAGAGCCTCGAACCGGAAGGCGCGAGTCAAGCCGTGAACATCGACAACTTCAGCTTTTCGCCCGCGGCGTTGACCGTCCGCGCCGGAACCGAGGTCACATGGACCAATCGCGACGACATTCCGCACAACGTGGTCAGCACCGACAAAAGCTTCGCTTCCCCGGTGCTCGACACCGATGAGAAGTTCACCCATCGATTCACTGAACCGGCCGAGCACGCCTACTATTGCTCGATCCATCCGAAGATGACCGGCAAGTTGATTGTGCTGCAATAGATTGAGGCTGTGGCCGATTCGACGAAACTTGCGCGCTTCGAGCAGGCGGTGATGCCGCACTTCGACGCCGCCTATAACCTCGCGCGCTGGCTCACCCGCAGCGCCGAAGACGCCGACGATATGGTCCAGGAATCTTATCTCCGCGCTTTCACGTTTTTTGATGGTTTCCGCGGCGGCGATGCGCGCTGGTGGCTGTTCTCGATCGTGCGCAACACCTGTTACACGTGGCTGCGCAAGAATGGCGCGCAAGAGCTGATGGAGTTCGACGAGGCTCAGCACAGCCCGGCTTCGAACGCCCTGAATCCGGAAGATCTTCAGTTGCGCCGCGCGGACCGGGAGACGCTCAGGGAAGCCCTGGAAAAACTGCCCGCCGAATTCCGGGAGGTGCTGGTATTGCGCGAGATCGAGGATCTCGCCTACAAGGAGATCGCCGAGGTCACGGGCCTGCCCCTAGGCACGGTGATGTCCCGCCTCTCGCGCGCCCGCAGGCGGCTCCAGGAGCTTCTGGCGGTTCCCGCGGGGCAGGAGTCGTGAACGTGAGCTGCAAGGAGATTCAGGGTCTCATGGACCCATATATCGATCGCGAGCTCGATCTGGTGCGCAGCATCGAGCTGGAGCGCCACATGCACGATTGTCCGTCCTGCGCGCGGCTCCACGAGGACCGCGCGGCGCTGCGCACGGCGATCGGCGCTGGCTCGCTTCGATATCGCGCCCCGGACACGCTAAAGAAGAGCGTGCAGGCTGCCCTCGTTGAGCGCGATCGCCAGGAGCGGGCGCCGGGCCGCTGGCGCTGGTTCCGTCTGCCAGGGCCCGTAATCGCCGCAACCGCGGCGGCAGCGCTCCTGATCGCGATTTGGTGGGTGCGGCCGGTGGAAGGCGCCCTCCAACGCGAGGTGGTTGAAGGCCACATTCGCTCGCTGATGGCCAATCATCTGACCGATGTTCCCTCCACGGATCAGCACACGGTGAAACCATGGTTCGCCGGCAAACTCGACTTCTCGCCTACAGTGAAGGACCTTACAGCGGAAGGATTCACTCTCGTGGGAGGCCGTCTGGATTACCTCGATAACCACGCAGTGGCCGCCATCGTATACCAGCGCCGCCAGCATGTGATCAATGTGTTCGTTTGGCCCACGTCCGAAGGCGATCGCGGTGAGCGCGCCGCCGTGCGCCAGGGCTACAACGTCGTCTGGTTTGTGCGCAGCGGTATGGCGTATTGGCTGGCGAGCGATCTCAACCCCGCTGAACTGCGGCAACTGGCCGGACTCCTGATCCGGTGAGCCCTGGTTACTGATTCCCTAATCCCAGAATCGCAATCCCCGAAAGAATCAGCCCCAGCGCCAGGAACTTCGTGCGCGTTAGCGGCTCTCCGAAAAACAGCCTCGACCAGAACAGCGTCCAGATGTAACCGAGCGAAACCATCGGATACAGAATGCTCAGCTCTCCGCGCCGCAGGCCGAACACGAAAAACACCGCCGAAACAAGATATGCGCCCACACCCGCCGCCAACCGCCAGTTCGTGTATACCGACTTGAGGTTCCGCCCCAGACGTTTCGCGCCCGCCTTGAGCCCGACGGCTCCGAAACTTCCGATGAAGGATCCCGTCGCCACCCACGCCATTGAAGAAATCGGAGTGGTCACCGGGGATCGCCTTTCCCAAGGATCGCCACACCGATGATGATCACCGCGATCCCGGCGATCTTCAGCGCGTTCATCGATTCCTGAAAGATCAGAACCGAGAGAATCGTCACCCAGACGTAGGTCAGCGCGATCACCGGATAGAGCAGTGACAACTCCCCATGGCGCAGCGCCAGAACCAGCAGGATCGTGCTCACGCCGTAAAGCGAGTATCCGGCCAGCAGCGGAAGGTTGGTGGCGATCGCCAGGATCGTTTCGGCCGCTGACAGGTGCGCGCCGAGCGTGTTGGCGCCGGACTTGATCAGCACCTGCGCGGCCGCTCCAAACAGCGTGCAGCAGAAAACCAGCAGCACGGAGCGCCGGCGTCGATCCGGGAGGACTTCGGTGAGCGTATCAGTCACGAACACCCCAGGATAACCGAAGTTACTCCCCGCTTTGCTGGAGCAGCTTCGCTACCAGCGCTGTCCATCCGGTCTGATGGCTGGCGCCGCAGCCGGCGCCGTTGTCACCCTGGAAATACTCGTAAAGCAGAACGTAGTCCCGGAAATTGGGATCCGTTTGGAATTTTTCCGTTCCGCCAAAAACCGGCCGCCTGCCGTCGGCTCCGCGCAGGAAGATTCTCGAAAGCCGGCGCGAAATCTCGCATGCCACTTCGCCTAGGTTCATTCGATGGCCCGATCCGCGCGGGAAATCTACCTGCAAGTCTTCCCCGAAATAGTGATTGAACCGCTGCAGGGACTCGATCAGTAAATAATTCACCGGAAACCACACCGGCCCCCGCCAGTTCGAATTTCCTCCAAAAATCCCCGTGCGCGATTCGGCCGGCTCGTAATCGACGCCGTACTCATGCCCGTCCACCGCCAGGCGAAACGGATGGGCCTCGTGGAACTTCGAAACCGAACGAATGCCGTGCGGCGAGAGGAACTCGGCTTCATCGAGCAGTCTGTCCAGCACTCTCACCAGGCGCGATCGTGCCAGCACGCTGAGCAGGCGCCGCGACTCGACGCCCTCCCTCGAAAGCGAAGCAAGATTGCCGCACAGGTCCGGCCTGTGCTTGATGAACCACTCCATGCGCCGCCGGAACCCGGGCAGCTTCTCGATCACGTCGGACTCGATCGTATCCACGGCGAAAAGCGGAATCAGCCCGACCATGGAGCGGATCCGGACCAGCCTGGAGCATCCGCTGGGCAACTTGAGCCGGTCGTAAAAGAATCCGTCCACCTCGTCCCAAAGGCCGCCGTCGCCCATTCCGTTCATCGCGTGCGCGATGTATAGAAAATGCTCGAAAAATTTGCTGGCGATGTCCTCGTATATCGGATCCACCTTGGTGGCCAGTTCCAGCGAGATCTTCAGCATGTTCAGGCAGTACATCGCCATCCAGCTTGTTCCGTCGGACTGCTCGATGAATCCGCCGGTCGGCAACGGCTTGGAGCGGTCGAACACGCCGATATTATCCAGGCCCAGAAAGCCGCCCTCAAAAATGTTGCTGCCCTCCGAGTCCTTGCGGTTCACCCACCACGTAAAATTCATCAGCAGTTTGTGGAACACGCTTTCGAGAAACGCGTAATCTGGCTGCCCCGCGAGCTTGGCGTCGATCTTGAACACACGCCAGCAGGCCCACGCGTGCACCGGCGGATTGACGTCGCTGAACGCCCACTCGTACGCCGGGATCTGCCCGTTCGGATGCATGTACCATTCACGCAGGAACAGCTTCAGCTGGCTCTTGGCGAAATCCGGGTCCACCAGCGCGAACGGGATCATGTGAAACGCCAGGTCCCAGGCGGCATACCAGGGATACTCCCATGTGTCCGGCATCGAGACCACGTCTTCGTTGAACAAGTGAATCCACTCGGAATTGCGCCCCTTGAGACGGCTCGCCGGCGGCGGAGGCTGTGCGGCATCACCCTTCAACCACTGCTCCACCACGAAATGATAGAACTGCTTCGACCAGAGCAGCCCGGCGAACGCCTGCCTCTGCACGCGTTTCGCGTCCGCGGAGAGGCCCGCCGGCGCGAATGAATAAAATTCCTCCGCCTCCGCCATGCACTCCGCAAAGACGCTGTCGGCGTCGTGAATCGGGCGCGATGGCTCGGTGCGCTCGGTCAGGCGCAGGCGAATCGTCTGGGTCTGGCCGGGCGCGAGAACGAAACGGTACCACAGGCACGCCTTGGTGCCGCGCTCGGCCGGATTCACCGCGTCTTCACGCCCGTGAATGATGCGGCGGTGAAAAGCGTCTTTCGCGTACTTCTGGCCGCTGTCCCAGTTCCATAGCGCCAGCGTGTTCGAATCGTTTTCGGTGAACAACAGCGCTGGCTGCCCCTCCCAGGTCAGCCGGTAGCTCCGCAGCGATTCCTCGTGGATGTCGATGGCCGGATCCTCTACTCTCAAGAGCACCGGGCGCGATGCTCCCGGCGTCCACGACCAGGTATTGCGGAACCAGACCGTAGGCAATACGTGCAGCGGCGCGGGGTCCGGACCACGATTGACCAGCGTGAGCCGGATCAAAATATCGTTCACGTCCGCCTTGGCGTACTCGACGAAAATGTCGAAATAGCGGTCTTCCTGGAAGACGCCGGTGTCGATCAATTCGAATTCGGGATCGTTTCGCGTGCGGCTGCGGTTCACATCTAGCAATCGCGCGTATGGGAACTCCGCCTGCGGATACTTGTACAGGCACTTCATGTAGGAATGCGTGGGAGTGGCGTCGAGATAGAAGTAATACTCCTTGACATCTTCGCCATGATTCCCCTGATGGCCGCCCACGCCGTACAGGCGCTCCTTAAGGATCGGATCGCGCGTGTTCCAGAAGGCCAGCGCGAAGCACACACGTTGGTGGTTGTCCGAGATCCCGGCGATGCCGTCCTCCGCCCACCGGTAGGCTCGCAGGTGCGCATGCTCGAAGGGGAAATATTCCCAGGCTGTGCCGTCAGCGCCATAGTCCTCCCGCACGGTCCCCCACGCGCGCTCCGACAGATAGGGTCCCCACCGCCGCCAGTGCTGCTCGCGCCGCGTGGCTTGGAGCAGCCGGCGTTTCTCAGCGTCCATAGGAAGATTTTAAGCGCAGCGCATTCCGGATCAGCTTGAGTTCCGGCGGTTGCGTCAACACCACCGATACGATGTCGAAGCGTATTCGCTCCCAGGGCGTGCCGGTCTTGCGCGTGTATTCACGCGCGACGCGCAGCAGGTGCGCGCGTTTTTCGTCGCTGATCGCCCGCTCCGGAGGGCCGTACTCGCTGCTTTGGCGCGTTTTCACCTCCACGAATACCAGGTCCTCGCCATCCCAGGCGATCAGATCCGCTTCCGCGTCGCCCGCGGCCAGCCGGTAGTTTCGCGCCACGATCGTGAATCCCCGCCGGCGCAGAAAACGGTGCGCCAGGTCCTCGCCGCGGCGCCCGGTGGCCAGGTCCGCGCTCCAGGTGCGCCGGCGTCGCGCGTGCCGGAGCCAGTCTGCTATGGTTCCAATCATTTCTTGATTACTCTCAAACGCCACTCGATGACTTTGCCGCGCACCACGTAGCAGAGATAGTGCTCCCAGAAACGGCGGTATCGGGGAAACCCATTCACCAGCAGCTCAAATCCGAGCCATCTCCACAGTGCTAGTAGCCTGACGTGCACGGAAATCTCGGCGAATCTGGCGCCCGAGTAGTACCCGAACCCGCCGTGATCCTCTCCGAAATAGCGCAGCGAAAAACTGTTCAGGTGCCAGCGGTGAGTCGGGTCGCAGAACGAACTGAAGTCGGTGTAGTGCGGCGTCACGATGTGGACCTCGCCTCCGTCGCGCACCAGGCGATGAAATTCCTCCATCGTGCGGATCACGTCGCTCACGTGCTCGATCACGTGCACCGCTTCGAGCCCGTCGAACGCCGAGTCTCTGAAAGGGTACGGAAAACGGTCCAGGTCGCACAGCACGTCGGCGCGGCTGGCGGGGTTGCGGTCGATTCCGATCGAGCCAGGGATTTTGTTGATGCCGCAGCCGACGTCCAGTAACCACATCGCAAACTCCCGATTGTACGTTATACTCGCCACCAGGCGGATATGGCTGCCGAGGTACATAACACGCTCGGGTCGGTCCTGGACCTGTGGCGTTTCCCCGTCAAATCCATGCAGGGCGAGAAGCTGGAATCGGCCCGCATCACCGAAAAAGGTGTGGACGGTGATCGCGCCTACGCCTTCGTGGACGCCGAAACAGGAAAGATCGCCAGCGCAAAGAACCCGCGGAAATGGCCGAATATGCTGGCTTGCGCCGCCTCATTCGTGCGTCCGCCGGCGGCCGGTCAGCAGGATCCCCCGCCCGTGCGCGTCGTCTTCGCCGACGGCGTTACGCTATCGAGCGGCGAAGCCGGATTCGACGAACGCGCGTCCCGCGCCCTTGGGCGAAACGTCACGCTCAGATCCACGCCCGTCCCATCGCCTGTTCTTGAGGAGTATTGGCCCGATATCGACGGCCTCGCGCACCGCGAGATGGTCACCGACGAAGCCATTTCACTGGGCGCCCCGGCCGGCTCATTCTTCGATTTTGCGCAGATTCACCTGATCACCACGTCCACGCTCGCCGCGTTGGAGCGCGCCTATCCGCAAGGCCGCTTCGATCCCTGCCGGTTCCGCCCCAACCTGCTTGTCCGTACCGCGGAAGACGGTTTCCCGGAAAATGACTGGACCCGGATCGGCGTGGGCGCCGAAGTCGTTCTCGAAGTGGTGATCCCATGTCCCCGTTGCGTCATGACCACGCTGCCGCAGCGCGATCTGCCGCATGACTCCGGAATTCTTCGCACCGCGGCACGGCAAAATAACGTCATGATCGCGCCTCTCGGGCAGGCCATGCCGAGCGCCGGTGTCTACGCCAAGGTGATCCGCGGCGGCGAAGTGCGCCCGGGCGACGCCGTGTGGCGCGCCACTTAGGCCGTCTTCTCCAGGGATTTCAGGCACTCCTCGATCGTGTCCGCCGCAAAATCCGCCTGGTCCGCCGTGATCACCAGGGGCGGGCAGATCCGGATCGAGTTCGGCCCCGCTCCCAGGATCAGCACACCCTGCTCAAAGCACATCTGGACCAGGCGGTCGCGCAACTCGGGCGCGCGCTCCTTGGTCGCCTGATCGCGGACCAGCTCGATTCCGATCATGAGTCCCAGGCCACGAACATCTCCTACGATGCGGCGCCGCTTGGGGAGATCGCCTAAGCGTGCCATCAAACGCGCGCCCACCCGTGCCGCGTTCTCGATCAGCTCCTGCTCGAGCAGTTCCAAGGTCGCCAGCGCCGCCGAAACGCACACCGGGTTGCCGCCGAACGTTGAGGCGTGAGCTCCCGGGGGCCATTGCATCAGGTCCGCGCGGGCGATCGTCGCTCCCAGCGGCATCCCGCTGGCGATCCCCTTGGCCAGCGCAATGATATCCGGCACGGCGCCAAAGTGCTCGGACGCGAACATCTTTCCCGTCCGCCCCATCCCGCTCTGCACCTCGTCGAACACCAGCAATATGCCGTGCTTGTCCGCCAGGCGCCGCAGCTCATCGAAGAATTTCTTCGGGGGAACAACGTACCCGCCTTCACCCTGCACCGGCTCGAACACGATCGCGGCGACTTCCTCGGCAGGCACCGTGTGG
>QHXU01000146.1:0-5576 GCA_003223065.1 Acidobacteriota bacterium
TGAAGGCGAATCCGGTGCCCAGCGACCAGTCGCGGTGGGGCCGCTTCGATACAGTACAGGAACGCAACCGCGCCACGCTCCAGAACATTCTCGAGAGTGCGTCCGCGAACAAGCCGGCCCGCAGCCGGATCGAGCAGGAGATCGGCGACTACTACGCTGCCTGCATGGACGAAAAGACCATCAACGCGAAGGGCACGGCCCCGCTCCAGGACGATCTCCGCCAGATTGCGGCAATCAACAACAGGGCGGGGATAACCGACGTGGTGATTCACCTGTATCGAATCGGGGCGACGCCGTTCTTCACGTTTTCTTCCGAGCAGGATGCGAAGGATTCGACCCGGATGATCGCCGGGCTCGATCAAGGCGGCCTCGGCTTGCCGGACCGCGACTACTATCTAAAGACGGACGAGAAATCCGCTAACGTCCGCAAGAGCTACGCCGCCCACATACAGAAGATGTTTGAATTGATTGGCGTGGCTCGTGACGCGGCGGCGAAAAAGGCACAAACAGTGATGGCGATCGAGACCGCGCTGGCCAAGGGGTCACTCGATCGGGTTTCGAGGCGCGATCCGGCCAAGGTGTATCACAAGCTGACGGTGAAGGAGCTGATCTCGCTCGCGCCGGACATCGACTGGCCGAAGTTTTTCGAGGGGGCCGGCGCTCCCCAGATTGAAAGCCTGAACGTTTCGGTGCCACCGTTCATGAGGGCCATGGAAACGGTGATCGTGACGAACAGCCTTGACGAGGTGAAGACGTATCTGACCTGGAATCTGATAAACGATTCGGCTGGCGTGTTGCCTACGAGCTTTGAGGACGAGTCGTTCCAGTTTTACGGGAGGACACTCAGCGGCGCCAAGGAGATGCGCCCGCGCTGGAAGCGCTGCGTGGACCGGACAGACAGCCATCTTCCGGACGCGCTCGGCCAGAAATTCGTTGAAAAAACACTCGGCGAAGAGGGCAAACGCCGCACTCTGGAGATGGTGCACGCGCTCGAGAAGGCCCTGGAGCGCGATATTCAGTCGCTCGACTGGATGACGCCAAAAACCAAAGAGCAGGCCCTCATCAAGCTTCACGCGATCACCAACAAGATCGGGACCAAGGAGCGGTGGGTTGACTACGCGGCGGTGAGAATCGCGCGCGACGACGCTTACGGAAACGCGCAGAGGACCAGCGGATTCGAGCGCGAGCGGCAGCTTGCGAAGATCGGCAAGCCGGTGGACAAGACGGACTGGCAGATGAGCCAGCCAGCCGTCAACGCATATTACGATGCGCAAGAGAACGACATCAATTTTCCCGCGGGCATTCTGCAGCCGCCATTCTGGGACAACAGAATGGACGACGCGGTGAACTTCGGGGCGATAGGCGCCGTGATTGGCCACGAACTGACCCACGGATTCGACGACCAGGGACGCCAGTACGACGCCCAGGGCAATCTGCGCGACTGGTGGACCGAAGCCGACGCAAAGGCCTTCGAGCAGCGCGCCGAGTGTTTCGTGAAGGAATACTCGAGTTTCACGGCGGTGGATGACGTGAAGCTCAATGGCAAGCTGACGCTGGGCGAAAACACCGCGGATAACGGCGGCGTGCACATCGCTTACATGGCGCTGCTCGACACACTCGCCGGGAAGCATCCGCCGAAGCGCGACGGTTTCACTGCGGAGCAACGCCTCTTCCTCGGCTGGGCGCAGATCTGGTGCGAGAATCGCACTCCTGAGATCGCGCGGCTGCGCGCCCAGACTGATCCACATTCGCCGGGCGAGGCTCGCGTCAACGGCGTGGTGTCCAACATGCCGGAATTTCAGAAAGCGTTTGCGTGCCAGGCGGGCCAGCCGATGGTGCGCAACCCGGCGTGCCGGGTCTGGTGACATGAGCGCCCGCTCAGGGGAAAGCCTGCGCATCTCACACGTCGGACTGCGCGGGATCGTCGGCCGAGGCCTAAGCGCGGAACAGGTGGTCGACTTTGCCTCGGCGTTCGGGACTTTCCTGGGCGGCGGGCCGGTGGTGCTGGGCCGCGATCCGCGCGCGTCGAGCGTGATGCTGCGGGAGGGCGTGATCGCCGGCCTGCTCGCTTGCGGGCACGACGTCATCGATCTCGGGGTCGTCTCGACTCCGGTTATCCAGCATGCGATCCGCCGCCACGGCGCTGCGGGTGGCGTCTCGATTGGGGCCAGCCACAACGCGGCCGAATGGAATGCGCTTAAGTTTCTGGGCGGCGCGGGAACATATCTTTCGACCGCGGAAGCCAGCGAACTCCTCGACCTCTATCATCTGCGCCGTTTTACGTTCGCCACATGGGAACGCGTGGGACGCCTCCGGCAGGAAGACGACGCGATTGACTATTACCTGGATGGACTCGCCTCGGTTTACGACCTGGCCGCGCTGGCGCGGTTCAAGGTGATCGTCGACTGCGCCAACGGTACGTCCTCGCGGATTCTGCGCAGGCTGGCCGAGCGCCACGGCCTGCGCTTCATCCTGATCAATGAACGCATGGGCGCGCTCGCCCACGAGCCGAACACATCCGCCGCGATGGTGGCCTTGCAACTGGCGCCGCTGGTGGCACCGGCCGGTGCGGACGCGGGATTTCTGTTCGACGTCGACTCGGATCGTGTCGCAATGGCGACGGGAGCCGGTGTGCCGGTAACGGAAGAGATGATGCTTCCTTTGCTGGCCGACTATCTGCTGCCGCGATCGCGGGGAAAGCTTATCATCACCAATCTTTCGACTACGGCGCTGGTGGAAGAGATCGCGGCACGGCACGGCGGCAAAGTGATCCGCGTACGGGTGGGACGGCAGGCGGCGATGGACGCGATGGCGATCTACCGGCCGGAGGAGATCGGGGTGGCCGGCGAAGGAACGGGCGCGGTGATGATTCCCGCGTTCCGCTTCGTCTACGACGGGATCGCATCGATGCTTGCAGTCCTTTCCATGATGCTTGAACGCGGTACGACGTTGACTGAGATTCTGGCCGGCTATCCGCGATACTCGATCTTGAAGGGGCAGGTGTCGTTCGTGCCTCAGCGGATTCCGGCCATGTTCATGGAGCTCGAGCGCCGCTATTCCGATGGAAGGGTGAACTCCGCCGACGGGCTGCGGGTAGATTGGCCGGACACCTGGTTTCACGTGCGCGTCAGCCAGACTGAGCCGATCGTGCGCGTGATCTGCGAGCAGAAGGGCGAGCCGCCGCGCGCTCTATTCGATGCTTTGATGGACCAGGTGCGCCAATATGCCGCGTGAACACCTGCTGAAGATCGGCGTTTCCGGCATTCGCGGCGTCGTGGGTCCCTTTCTAACGCCACAGTTGACGCGGGCGTTCGCGCAGGCATTTGGAACCTACGTCGGACCGCGGCGCGTCGTCGTGGGTAGAGACACACGCACCAGCGGCCCCATGCTCCAGCACGCGGTCCACTGCGGACTGCTCGCGGCAGGCTGTGAGGTCACCGACGTCGGCGTGTTACCCACACCCACCATCCAGTTCTATACGGCCCGCTGCGGCGCGCGCGGGGGGCTGGCCATTACCGCCTCACACAATCCACCGGAGTACAACGCGCTGAAGATGTTCAACGCGGCCGGGCTCTTCTTCAATCATTACGAGCGCAGCGAACTGCTCGATATCTATCATCAGAGCGCATTCCGGGAAGCGACCAACGCCGAGATGCGGGGCGTGACGCGCGACGCGGACGCGCCGGTACGGCTGCACATCGAGCAGGTGCTCGCCCAGATGGACGCGGAACGAATCCGCGCCCGGCGATTTCGGGTGGCGCTCGACGCAGTGAACGGAGCGGGCGCCGTGATGACTCCCCATTTCCTGCAGCATGCCTTGGGATGCGAGCTGCAGGCCATCTCCATCGATCCCGGAAAGCCGTTCCCACGCGTGGCCGAGCCGGGGCCGGAGACGCTCGGCGATCTTGCACGCCTGGTTCGTGAACAAGGTTGCGACATCGGCTTCGGACAGGATCCCGACGGGGACCTCGCGGTGGTGGACGAAACCGGCCGTGTGCTCGACAATGACGATGTGCTTGCGGTGGCGATCGACGCCGTGTTGGCGCGCCAGAGAGGCGCCGTCGTGGTAAACCTGACGACCTCTTCGGCAATCGACGACATCGCCGCGGCGCGCGGATGCCGCGTCTATCGCACGCCAGTGGGTGAGGCGAATGTGGTCGAGACCATGCTCGCGACCGGCGCGGTGATCGGCGGCGAGGGTTCGAACGGCGGCATCATCTATCCCGCCGTGCAGAGCTGCCGGGACAGTTACGCGGGAATGGCATTGTGGCTGGATCGATTGGCGGCGACCGGGGCGAGCGTATCCGCTCTAGTCGAAGGGCTGCCGCGTTACCATCGGCGGTCCGCAACAGTTGGTTTCGAGCATGGGCGGTTGGGCCCCCTGATGCAGAAGCTGGCCGGGCGATGGCCGGAGGCGCAGCTCGACCGGCGCGACGGGCTCAAGGTGGGATTCGCTGATGGTTGGATTCACGCGCGGGCATCCAATACGGAGCCACTCCTGAGAATAGCGGTAGAAGCGAAAACGGAGGCGCGGGCAGCGGAACTGTTTACGGCTGCGGAGCAGGTTGCTGCGGATCCTTCGGCGATTCTGGGAGGATGAACGTCGTCTCGCCGGGGCGAAGCAGCTTCAACTGCTTCCGGATCTCCATCTCTTGCTCGCTGCGGCTTTCCTGCAGCCGGCGGATGCGCTCCCGGCGGCGTTCGTTCTCGCGCGCCAGCTCGGCGTTTTGCTCCTGAAGCTGGCGGATCTCCCGATGCTTCTCGCGAAGCGCCTCGATGCCTTGCGGTCCGCGCAACGCGATCCACCCGTAACCGAAGACGAGGACGGCGATGAGCAGATATCCGGCCCGCCGCGCCGGGCGCTCGAGGAGTGCATGAAACAAAGGTCCCAAGTTATGTTATATCCCGAATTCGTGAAAAATTCCAGTGTTATGAAGTCTTGGCGGGGCTATTTCTTTTCTGCGCGCGGTGCGCTTTTGTCAACCAGTGCCTTGACCTCGGCGGGTGGCTCAAAGCGGCCAGCCGGGATCTCTTCATTCACCTTAACGCTCTGGAGCGTGATGCTGAACTCCTGCCCGCCCGCCTTCTGGACAGTTTTGGTGGGAGTCAGAATGCCGCTAAAGTCCCTATAATCGGAAACGCTAATGTCCACCGGAATTTCGCCCATCTGATTCACGGCAACGGTGTTCACCTTGACCAGAAGACCGGATTTCTTTTCGAAATACATGGTTTCTGGTTTACCCTCGGCGGGCGTGACCACCACTTTGTAGCAATCCTCGCCGCTGACGGGCTCGACGCCCTCTGTTACCGCTTTCGAGTAGAGTTTACGCCACACGAGCGGTGCGTTCATCGTGGATTCGCGGACAGCCTGCGCCTTCTCCTCGCCGCTTTTCACGCGCGCGCCCATCATGGCGCTCTTTTCCCAGGCAACTCCGCCGGTCACGCCCATCTCGATTTTTCCTACGCCCTCGATTTCGAGCGTCGAATAATTCTTGTCCGGTTCGGCCGAGTAGCGCGTAACGGTGCCTTTGAGCCCTGCCGCGGCGAACTCAACCGTTCCCGTGGCGATCTCCGTA
>QHXU01000146.1:5705-6182 GCA_003223065.1 Acidobacteriota bacterium
GTCGAATCATTTTGGGGTGCTCTGCGTCTGTATCCACTCTAGCGCAGCTTCCTCTACCGGATCATGGCCCGCGAGCAGCGTTTGCCGGCTCACCTTCACCTCGACATCCGGCGTAACGCCAAGTCCTTCGAGCGGTTTCCCGCCCTTAGAGATGTAGTTGGCGGTTGCGTATTGAAAGCCGTCGCCGTTTGGAAGGCGCTCGAAAACTGAGGGCAGCGCAGCCGCCGCGGTGTGTGTTCCAAACACACGCGCGCGGCCCAAATCCTGCAGACCACCGGCGAAGATTTCAGAAGTCGAGGCGGAGGAGCCGTCGACCAGGACCGCCACTGGACCGGTGAAAACCTGGGCTCTGGGATTTATGACGAAATTGAGCGTCGCATCTCGCAGATACATCGTGCCCAAGCGCTGGCCGGGTTTGTCGACCAGCCAGCCTGCCATACCCATGGCCATACCGCCTATTCCGCCGGGATTCCCTCT
>QHXU01000146.1:6220-19089 GCA_003223065.1 Acidobacteriota bacterium
TGCCGATCGCTTCGGCGAAGCTGGCCATCACGCGCGGCAAGTCGAGAAAGAGATTAAACCGGATGTAGCCGGCGCCACTTAGCTTTTTGGATTCGAACCAGACGTGCATGGGCGGCAGGTTACCGAAGCGCACCACGCTACCGCGTGGCGGGCCGAGCGGAAGGTCCAGCTTCGTCTTATGATTGTCCGCGTCGAGGAACGCGACGTGCAGCATCCCTCCGGCAGGCCCGCTCAGGCGCGTGAGCAGGGCGCGGTCGAGCGCCAATTCATGGATAGTGGGATCCGCCTTGAGCTTAGCGATCGACGGCGCGAGTTCTTTTCCATCGATGCTCACGATCTCCCAACCCGGTTTCACGCCGGCCTTCTCTGCCGGTGAGCCGGGATCGACGCGGACGACCAAGGTCTGTCCATCGACCAGACGGGCGTCGATACCAGCCGACCCATCGCCAGCGCCTTCGGCGCCGACATCGTTGTAGACCGCCGCAGGGACAATGCCGAAATGGGTTTGCTTCAGCCGCGCCAGCATGTTGCGCATGACGGCGCGCGCTTCGTCCATCGTTTCCGCCTTCTCGATCTTAGGGCGGAACTCTTCATGGATGGCCTGCCAATCGAGACCGCCGGGTTTTTTTTCCCAATGCTTGTCGCGAACCGTGGTCCAGACTTTTTCGAAGGAGGCGATGTTAAGCTGTTTTTGCGCGGCCGAGAGTTGCCCATAGAGCGATAGAGCGGACAGGCAGACTCCCCAAAGCAAGCGCATACGATTAGAGTGACAGGCATACGGCGCGGTACGCAAGTCTTGCTTGCGCCCCGGAACGTACCCATTTGACATGGGCGCCTAACTGGAGCGATAACTATACCGATATAGAAGGAGAGTACACTTGGCAGTCCGCATGAAAGACATCGCGCGGGACTTGGGCGTCTCGCTGATGACCGTCTCAAAAGCCCTTCGAAACCACAGCGACATCAGCCAGCAGACGCGCGAGCGAGTGCTCAAACGCATGCGCGAGCTTAATTACCAGCCTGATTGGATCGCGCGCAGTATGGTCACACGCCGAACCTACCTCGTAGGGCTGGTGCTGCCGGACCTGATGCACTCTTTCTTCGCCGAAGTGGCCAAGGGCGTCGCCAGGAAGCTAGGACCGCTTGGATACCAGATCGTGATTTCGAACACCGAAGAAGAAGGCGAAGCCGAGCGGCGTCACGTCGAAGTGCTGCTCACGCGCAAGGTCGACGGATTGATCATCGCTTCGGCGCAGCGGAATGGACAGGTGGAGCTGTTCGAGATCCTCGACCGAAGCAAGGTCCCCTACGTGCTGATCGACCGTATGGTGGCCGGCGTCGAGGCGAACTATGTCGGCGTGAAGGATGACGATCTCGGCGCGCTCGCCACCGAGCACCTGATCGAACGCTGGCGACGGGCACGGGACGGCTGCGCGGATACCGCCGCGCCCTGGCGCGTCATGGAATGGAGGTTGGTCCAAACTACATCGTCAGCGGGCAATACGGAGATACAACCGGCTACGAAGCAATGCGTGAACTGCTCCAGACGAATCCCAGGCCGGACGGCGTCTTCTGCTACAACGATCCGGTGGCGGCGGGCGCCATCAAGGCCGTGCTCGAGGCGGGCCTGAAAGTGCCCGAAGACATCGCGATCGTCGGCGCGGGAAACGTTCATTATTCCGACCTGTTGCGCGTGCCGCTATCGACCGTCGACCAGGGCAGCTCGGTCATCGGAGAGTCGGCGGCAGATCTTCTGTCGCAATGCATGGAGGCTAAAGCGCCGGTCTCTCCCAGGCGGATCTTTACAACGCCACGGCTCATCGTGCGCGACTCCAGCCGCCGCAAGGAGACGGTTGTGTGACGCGGCTCGCGGTTCTGCAACCCAATATGAGGACATTGCTTATTACTTCTGTTCTCGGCGCTGCGCTCGCCGCGGCCCAGCCATCCGCGGATGAGGCTGCCCGCGAAAAACGCCTTGAGTGGTGGCGCGAAGCCCGCTTCGGCATGTTCATTCATTGGGGCATTTACGCAGTGCCCGCGGGTGAGTGGAACGGAAAGCCCATCACCGGACTCGGGGAATGGATCATGAACCGCGCGCGGATCCCGGTTGGCGAGTACGAGAAGCTGGCGTCGCAGTTCAATCCGGTGAAGTTCAACGCGGAGGAATGGGTCCGGATCGCCAAGGACGCCGGGATGAAATACATCACCATCACCGCCAAACACCACGATGGATTTGCGATGTTCGGCTCCCAGGCGAGCAAGTACAACATCGTGGATGCGACGCCTTTCCATCGCGATCCGATGAAAGAGCTGGCCGCCGCGTGCCAGAAGGAGGGCCTCAAGCTGTGCTTCTACTATTCGCAGACGCAGGACTGGCACGAGCCCGACGCCGACGGCAACACCTGGGATTTCCCGGACGAAAGCAAAAAGGACTTCGCCAAATACCTTGAGGAAAAGGCCAAGCCGCAAGTGCGCGAGCTGCTGACCAACTACGGCCCCATTGGCATGATCTGGTTCGACACACCGCGCATCATTACCAAGGAGCAAAGCCAGGAGCTCGCGACCTTGGTTCACGAACTGCAGCCGGCTTGCCTGGTAAGCGGGCGCGTCGGCCACGGCGCCGGCGATTACGATTCAGCCGGCGACAACCAGATCAGTGTCGGCAAAGTGCGGCGCGAGTGGGAGACCCCAGTGACGATGAACGACACCTGGGGCTTCCGCAAGGACGACCACAACTGGAAACCGGCGACGGTCCTCATCCGGCAGTTGGCTCAGGTCGTCAGCCACGGAGGCAACTATCTGTTGAACGTGGGACCCACGGCGCTGGGCGAGATTCCGCAGCCGAGCGTGGAGCGGCTGGCCGAAGTGGGCCGGTGGATGAAGGTCAACGAGCAGTCAATCCGTGGAACCACGGCTGGACCGTTTCCGTACGACGAGCCGTGGGGCGTGATTACAAGCAAGAAGGGCAAGCTTTTTCTGCACGTTTTCGATTGGCCCCGGGAAGGCATGGTGCTTGATGGACTGAAGAATAAGGTGCGAAGCGCGCAGCTATTGGCCGGGGGCAAGGTGCTCGATGTTTCCCAGCGCGACGAAAACGGATTTGACGCGCTACGCATTGACACGCCCGCGACGCCGCCGGATCTGAATGATTCCGTGATCGCCCTCGAAATTGAAGGGGAGGCGCAGGTCGATCCGTCTTTGCTTCAGCAGCCTGACGGCGTCGTGACGCTCTCGGCATACATGGCGAACCTCCACAAGGCGGCGGGATCAAAGATGAACTTGGATAGCCGCGGCGTGATCAGCGATTGGCGAAGCGCCGGCGATTGGGCGGACTGGAGCTTCAAGGTAAACCACCCTGGAGTCTTCAACGTTGTTCTGGTGACATCGGAACAGAAGTACGGAAGAGGGTGGGATGGCGGCCAGCACGTGGTCGTCGAAGTTGGCGGCAAGACCCTGAAGAAAACCGTCGCCGCCGGCGGCAAACAGGAGAATCCATCGAATCCGTACTGGCCTTATGTGATTTCGAGGATCGGCCGCGTAAGGCTCGAAAAGGCCGGGTCATACGCATTGTCGCTCAAGACCTCCGCGATTCCGGCCAATCAGAAGTACGGTCTCACTCTGGTTTCGGTGAGGCTGGCGCCGGCGAAGTAACGCTCTATTTCGCCCGCTCTTTCGGCTCCACGATGACGCCTTCCCGGATCGCATCGGTCGGGTTCAGCACCACTCTGTCGCCGTCGGCGAGGCCGGAGTGGACCTCGATCTCCGCCCCATAATCCCGGCCGAGAGTCAGCTTTTGGAAGTGCACCTTCCGGTCCGGACCGACCACGGCCGCCTGGGGCCCGTCGGACTTGAGGACCAACCCATCGGCGGGGAGCATCAGAACGTTGACTTTGTGCGGGAGAGAGAACCGGACCTTGGCGTACATTCCCGGGAGCAATAGCTCTTCCTGATTCTGGACCAACAGCACCGCGAGCATGGTACGCGAGCTCGATTCGACGGAGTGCGTGGTGCCGGACACTTTCGTCGGGAACAACCGGCCGGGCAGCTCATCGACGCGCACCTCCGCCGGCAAACCGTCGTGAATCATCGGCGCGTAGGTCTGGGGGATGCTAACAAACACACGCAACACCCCGATTTGCGCGATCCTCATGATCTCCCGGGAAGAAGCCGTGTTGCCTGAGCTGATCAGCGTGCCGACATCGGACTGGAGGCTGCGCGCCGTGATCACGCCATCGAACGGCGCCACCAAGCGGTCGAATGTCTGCAGCTCTTCCAGGCGCTTCAGGTTCGCCTCGTTCGCCGCAGCCGTGCTCTCCGCCGCGCGCACACTTTCTTCGGCGGCTTGCACGTTCGCCTGGCCCGATTCGAGCGCGGCCATCTTCTCGTCCAGGTCCTGCCTGGAGAACACTCCCTCCTCGGTCAGCTTCTTCCAGCGGTCGGCGGTAACTTGTGCGAGTTTTAAGTTGCTGCGAGCCGCAAGCAGCGATGCGCGCAACTGTTGAAGCGCCGCCCGGGACTGGGCGAGCGTTGCGCGCGCCTGCGAAATCTGTTGATCGAGTTCCGGTGTCTCGATCTCTACCAGCAATTGCCCCTTTTGCACACGGTAGCCGATATCGACCGGCCGCTGCTTCAGGTATCCGTCGGCGCGTGCGTAAATCGGAGTCTCCACCAGCGCTACGGTTTGACCGGGGAGCTCGACCGTCGAGCTCGACGACGCCGCGCGCACACGTCCCACGTTGACAGCCGGCGGGCGGTTCGCATCTTCCGCTATGGTGGCGGCGAGCGTCTTTTCCTGCGTCTTGCGCTGCGTCAGTTCGAAAACGATGCCGGCGGCCAGTGCGATGCCCAGCAGAACGAGCAGCGCCAGAAAGCCGAAATGAGATTTCCTGTGCGGAACCACGGACGGGCTCGAAGCCGTTACCTGATCAAGTTGGTGATTGGCCGCCATCAGTCTAACAAAGCCTCGAACTGATCAAATGTCTTCGGCGGATTTTTGCGCAACAGGCTGTACACGACCGGTACGACGAACAGCGTCGCCGCTGTCGCCAGCAGCAGCCCGCCGATCACGGCCCGTCCGAGCGGAGCGTTTTGCTCGCCGCCCTCACCGATGCCCAACGCCATCGGCGCCATGCCCACCAGCATCGCGACCGCGGTCATCAGCACCGGACGCAGACGCGTGCGGCCGGCTTCATATGCCGCGGTGAGAACACCGGCGCCTTCGCGCCGCAGGTCGTTAGCAAATGTCACCAGCAGAATGCTGTTCGCAGTGCCCACGCCGATACTCATGATAGCGCCCATCAGCGCCGGGACAGTCACCGTGGTCCGGGTGAAAAAAAGCATCAGCAGGATGCCGCCCAACGCGCCGGGCACCGCCATCAGGATGATGAACGGATCGGTCCAGGACTGGAAATTGACCACCATCACGAAATAAACGAGGAGAATCGCGAAAATCAGGCCATAGCTCATGCCCGTGAAGGAGGAGCGCATCGTCTCCACCTGGCCGCGGGTTTCGAAGAAACTGCCCCGCGGAAGCTTCGCCTTGAAGCCTGCCAGCAACTGCTCCACATCGCGCGCCACGCTTCCCAAGTCACGATCCTGAACATTAGCGTAGACGTCGTAGAGCGGCTGCACGTTGTAGTGGTTGATCACGGACGGAGTCAGGCCACGCTCCACCTGGGCGACGTTGCTTAGAAGCTGCGTTCCGCGGCCGGAGTCCGTGTGAATCGGCGTGTTCATCAGCGCCTCGGACGAGTCCATCCGGTACTGCGGCGTCTGGACGGCGACCAGGTAATCGACATTGTTCGCCGGGTTTACCCACCAGTTCGGCGCAAGCTGTCCGCTGGAGCTGAGCGAGATCAACAGGCTGCTCGCCACGTCTTTTTGCGTCAAGCCCATTTCGCCGGCGCGCGTGCGATCAACGTTGAAGCGCATCATGGGAATGTCGTTGACCTGATGCACGTGCACGTCCGCAGTGCCGGGAATCCGGGCGATGCGCTGGGCGATCTCGGCGGCGAGTTGGTAGTTCCTGGCGGCGTTTTGAAGCGGGCCGGCCACCTGCACGTCGATCGGCGCGGGCAGACCGAAGTTCAGGATCTGCCCCACGATGTCCGCCGGCTGGAAGAAAAAACTGAGATCGGGAAATTCTCGGGTCAGGCGCCGGCGCATTTCCCGCACGTAATCCCAGGTCGAATGGTGCTCGCCGGGCCGCAGCGATACCAGGATCTCGCCGTCAAAAGGACCGAGCGTGGCGCTATCGCTGTAGGCGACGTTGAAGCCGCTGTAGGGCAACCCAATGTTGTCAAGAATGTCGGACAGCTCTTCGCGCGGGATGATGCGGCGAATCGTGTCCTCCACCTGGGCGAACTTCTGCTCGGTTTCTTCGATGCGCGTACCGCCGGGGCAGCGCACGTGCAGCCGGATCTGGCCGGCGTCCACTCGCGGAAAGAAGTCGGTGCCGATAAGCGGGTAGATCGCCATGCAGGCCCCCGAAACGGCCACGAAACAAGCCAGCACGAGCTTGGGATGCGCGAGCGCTGAGCCCAGAATGTCGCAGTAAACTTCGCGCATGCGCTCGAAACCTTTATGGAATCCGTGATGGATCCGCCACACGAGACCCGCGTCCGTGACGTTCGGCTCACCCTCTGGACCCTGGTAGAGGCGCAGCTCAGCCGGAATCAGATATCGCACCATGGTCGGAATCAGGGTCCGCGAGAGCAGGTACGACGCCTGCATCGCCAGCACCACAGCCAGGGCGAGCGGTGTGAAGAGATAGCGCGCCGCCCCCGTCAGGAACGCCACCGGCACAAAAACGATGCAGATGCACAGCGTGGAGACGAACGCCGGGACCGCAATCTGCCGCGCACCATCGTAAATCGCGTGCACGATCCCCTTGCCCATTCCCAGATTGCGGTGGATGTTTTCGATTTCGACGGTCGCGTCGTCCACCAGGATGCCGACAGCCAGCGCCAGCCCGCCGAGTGTCATGACGTTTACTGTCTCGCCCAGAGCGTGCAGAATCGCAAGTGATGTGAGAATCGACAGCGGAATCGAGATACAGACGATCAGGGTACTGCGCCAGCTTCCGAGGAACAGAAGAATCATCAGACCGGTGAGCAGCGCGGCCGCTACGGCTTCTTTGATCACACCGGCGATCGCCGCTCGCACGAACACTGACTGATCGAACAGCAGCGAGACCTTCAACGCGGAAGGCAGCGTGGAAAGAATGCGTGGCAGGATCGCCTTGATGCGCTGCACAATTTCGATGGTCGAGGAGTTGCCGTTCTTGAGCACGGTGAGGAGGGCTCCGCGCCGGCCGTCGTGCCGGACCATGTTGGTCTGCACAGCGTAGCCGTCCCGTACCTGGGCCACGTCGCGGATGTAAATGGTGGTGCCGTTGACGCTCTTGACCGGCAAGCGGTTAAAGGCCTCGACAACGGTCGGGCTGTTGTTGAGCTGAATGCTGTATTCACGCGAGCCGATTTTAGCGGTGCCCGTGGGCAGGATGAGGCTTTGCAGATTCAACGCCGCGGATACATCACTTGCCGAGAGGCCTCGCGCGAAGAGGGCTTGGGGATTGATATCCACCATGATCTGTTTGGGCCGCCCGCCGTACGGCGTCGGAAAACTCGCGCCTTGAACGTTGGCGAGTTGCGTGCGAATGAAGTTGTACCCGAGGTCGTACTCTTCCTGCTCGGTCAGCGTATCGCTTGAAAGGCCCAGCTGCAGAATCGGCACGGTCGCGGCGTTGTACCGGAGCACATTCGGCGGGGTGAGGCCTGGCGGCATCGAATGCAATATGGACTGCGACTGCGCGGCTGCTTGCGCTACGGCGGCTTCCACCTTGGCGCCAGGGTGAAAGAAGAGCTTGATGACGGCGAGCCCGCTAAGCGACTTCGACTCCATGTGCTCGATGTCATTGACTGTGGTGGTGAAGCTCCGCTCCGATCGCGTGGTAATGACTTCCGCCATCTCCTCCGGCGAGACGCCCGCGTAGGTCCAGATGACACTGACGACCGGGATGTTGATCTCCGGGAAAATGTCGGCAGACATCCGCACGATTGCAAGCACGCCCAAAAGGACGATGGCGAGCGCCATCACGACGAACGTGTAGGGGCGGCGCAGCGCAAGTTTGACGATCCACATAACCCGACGCTGCTTCAATTAGACGGCATTCGATTCATAAGTGTCTAATACATGCACCTGATAGACTGATATTTAGTACTTATCAGTTATGGAGCTGCGACACCTTCGCTATTTCAACGCGCTCGCGGAAGCGCTCCATTTCCGCCGCGCGGCTGAGCGGCTGGCAATCGCGCAGCCCGCCCTCAGCCAGCAGATCCGGCAGCTCGAACGGGAGCTCGGGGTGCAGCTTCTCGAACGCACGCGCCGGCGCGTCGCGCTCACCGAGGCCGGAGCGGTATTCCTGGAGCGGGCTCGTGCGGCCCTCGCCGAGGCTGAGGAAGCCGTCCGGCTGGCCCGGCTCGCCAGCCGCGGCGAACTCGGCCACCTGGGCATCGGTGTCGTGACTTCGGCCCTGTACGGAATTTTTCCCGAAGTGGTCCGGGTATTCTTGCAGCGCCATCGCCAAGTCCACCTGACGCTGCACGAGCTTACTGTGAACGACCAGATCCGCGCCCTGCGCGCGCGCCGCATTCAGGTAGCGTTTATTCGGCCGCCGCTCAATGAGTCCGAAATCGAGGTCCGCACCATCACGCGCGAGCCCTGGGTAGCGGCGCTACCGACGTCCCACCGCTTCGCTCGGCAGCGCCGCGTGTCCCTACGCTCCCTGGCTGGAGAGGCGTTCATCTCGTTTCCACGGGAACTCGCGCCCGGTTTGTACGACCAGGTCATCAGCTTATGCCAACGCGCCGGGTTCAGCCCACGCATCGTGCAGGAAGCCCAGATGCAGACCGTCGTGAGCCTGGTGGCGGCAGGAATCGGCGTCGCCCTGGTCCCGGCCACGTTGCAAAACCTGTCACGCAAAGGTTTGGTTTATAAGCCCGTCTCGGGCGCCCCCTCGAAGCTCGAGTTAGCGGTGGCGTGGCGGCGCGACGACCTGTCCCCGCTGCTCGCGGCGTTTCTTGGCGTCGTGCGGGAGATTACGTGAACATTAGAATTGCAGCTTCAGCGCGAGCTGAATCACTCTTGACGCCTCCCCGGTTTGGATGATCGTCTGCGTGGTCGGCGGTGCGACGGTCTGGCAGCACGTCTGTGCAAACACCGTCGAACGGAAACTCGGTGAGCCCACTGAGGCGTCCCGCGGATTGTCGAAGTTCGGATGGTTCAGCGCGTTAAACATCTCGGTGCGGAACTCGAGCTTAATCCGCTCCGTGATCGGGAAACGCTTCGCGATGCCGAGGTCCACGTTCCAGTACGGCGCTGCCACGAAGATGTTGCGCCCCACCCCGTCGCCGCCGGGAGCCGGGATCGCGAATCCGGCGGTGCTCGCAAAAACGACGGGGCCGATGACGCCCGGCACGTCCTGATAATGCACCTGCGGCTTCGAACCGCTGATGTCCGCGCGTGATTCGTGCGAAAAATTCGCCGTCCGGACGCCGCTCCGGACACTGAACGGCTCACCGGTCATAAAGGTATAGATCCCGTTCACGCTCCAACCGCCGACGATCTGATTCAATGCAGCGGGAACGGAGCTCGCGAATCGTTTTCCTTTACCGAAGGGCAGTTCGAACAACCAGTTTGCCGTCACCACCTGGGTGCGGTCGAAGTCTGACCGCGAGCGCTCGTTGCGCCAGTTGCGGATATCGGTCGGAGCGCGCGATGTGGTCGTGCTGAGCCCGCCCCCGGAGGATGCGCCCACCGGATCCACGGATTGATCGTCCATCGACTTTCCGAAGGTGTAGGTTGCACCAATGAGCAATCCGGCCTGGAACCGGCGGCGCGCCGTCGCCTGCAGCGCGTGATAATACGAGTCCCCGCCCGAATCGATGTAGGTGATAGTGCCGAACTGCTGGTTCGGGCGCAGGTGCGCCGCAAGCGTGGTCTGCTCCACGCGGCCGGCGAAGTTGCCCGCCGCGTTGGTGCTTAGGTCGCTCTTGGTCGTGCTCGAGGTCACGAACGCACTGTTGACGATTCCCTGCTGCACGATCGGCACCGGACCTCCGCTCTTGCCCACGGGGCATCCGGTTCCGTCCGGCTGGCAACCGTTGTTGAAGTTCTGCTGCATCGCCAGGAAAGAAGGCAGGATTCCGTCGGCGTTGATCTGGTTCAAATCGTACGCCCGCTGCAAGCGCAACCCGCGGCGTCCCACATAGCCCACTTGCGCAACGACTCCGCCGGGCAACTCATGCTGGACGGTCAGATTCCACTCATGCACCGTCGGGACCTTGTAGTTCTGGTCGAACATCGTCAGGGCGGGTGCGTTCGAGAGCAATTGGTTTGGCAATGTCAAGAAAGTCGACGGCTGAACTGACGGCGGAGCCAGCTCCGTGGGGAACCCTTGCGCAATGCGCACGTCCGGAACCGAAGCGCAACCCGGCGTGACAGCTCCGCCAACGGTCGCAGAGCACGAAGTTGTCAGGCCCGGTATCTTTCCGGCGACAGCCGTGACCTCGAACGTAGAGAGCGGATCGAATGCAATTCCGTAACCTGCCCTCACCACCGTCCTGGTGCTGTTTCCGGGCGACCACGTGATACCCAGCCTCGGACCAAGCGCGTCGAGGTTGTTGTTGTGGAACCACCGGTCGCTGTGGACGAAGCTCACCAGCCCTCCCGAGCCGATGATCGGCTGCTGCGGAACATAGACGCGCCCCGCCGCTTCGCTTGGCGCGGGATTGATCTCCCAGCGCACTCCGTAATTGATCACGACGTTGCGCCGCATTTTCCACTCGTCCTGGAAATAGAAGTTGTATTGTTTCGACCGATGACCTTCATCCCAGAGCGTGACCACGTTGCCGGACTTGAACGGAAGATATTGATTGCTGTTGAGATCGCCCAGAAACACCTGCGACAGGCGAGCCGGGATACCCAGAACATCGTTGATGGTTCCTAGTAACCGAGTGTTATCGGTCGGGTCGATCCCCGCCGCCGACGCGTTCACGACTCCGGGCGTGTTGAACCCTTGCGGCGGACGAACTGACTGGCTGAACGAGAGCGACGGAGTCACGTTCGTGCCGCCCGGCTGGCCGCGCTGATCGTTGTGCTCATAGAACCGTATGTTGAAGCCTGTCCGGAACACGTGCGAGCCCTTGATGATGCTCAGATTGTCGAAAAGCTGCGGCGTCGTCACCGCGCGGAACGTGCGGGGCGTGTTAATGAACGGAAGGGAGGCGTTGTTGAAGGTGTACGGCACCACGTTAGGCCAGTCCGGGTTCGCCTCGCCCTGCGTGAACAGGAAGACGAATCGCGCCAGGCCCGCGGTCAGCTCGTTCACCACGCGCGGCGAAAACACCCGGCGGTAGCTGATCGCAATGTTCTTCGTCGACCGGAAGACTTCGCCGAGGGGCGGGAAACCCGGAAACACCTGAGGCCGGCCGTTCAGGGGATCGCCGCCGAGCGTATCCTGCTCGGCCTGCAGATAACGGCCGAAAACTGTGTTGTTCTCGTTGAAATTGTGATCCATGCGGAACATGTACGCCGGACCGCGATTCTGGGTTGGCGAGTTCCATTGATAGGTCGCCGTGTTCAACCCGTCACCCGCTGCGTACGAGTTAGGTTTTGGATAGCTGCCGAACAGCTTCGCGATCGTGGGGTCAAGGCCGCTGTGGCGCGGGTCGTCTGCGGCGAAGCCGTAGCTCGCCACGCAGTTCAGATCGGTAGGGCTGGCGCAGGTGCGAACCCCCGCCCGCAACGCTCCCGTGGATGGGTCCACCAGAAGCGGTGAGTTCCGCGTGATGGTCTGGCCGTTCAGCACAAACGGATTCTTCGGATCAGCCACAAAATAGCGATACACGCCCGAGAGAACCGATGGAGTGTAGAGTGTGGGCAGACCGAATGTTTGGTCGATCGGCTGCGCGAAATTCACCTTCTGCCCGCCCCAACTGAAGAAGAAGAATGTCTTGTTCTTCCGGACCGGCCCGCTGACGTCGAAGCCGTACATGTTCAGATTGATGATTGGTTTCGGCGTCCCCTGGGCGTTGGCGAAGAATTCGTTGGAATTCAAGTCGGTGTTGCGGAAGAACTCGAACAAGGTGACGTGGAACTGGTTGGTTCCGGTGCGGGTAGCGACCGAAATCGAGGCGCCGCTGTTTCGGCCTTCCTCGGCGGTCGCATTATTGGTGGTGACCTTGAACTCTTCCGTGTTGTCCGGGTTCAGCCGGTAAAGATTGCTCAGGGGATTCGGCACGCTCGATTCGTTGGCCTCGATGCCATCGATGGTGACGTTATAGGCGCGGTCCCGCGATCCGTTCACATGGATGCCGGAGCCGACGCCGCCAAACGAGCGCTGCACCACTCCGGGCTCGAGCACCAGGAGCGTCAGAGGATTCCGTCCGTTCAGGGGCAGTTGCTCGACCGCCTGGTGCGAGACGACATCGCCAAGTGTCGCGTTGCTGGTCTCAAGCGCTTCAGCAGTCGCCTCCACGTTCACGACATCGCTGGTCGCGCCGATCTCCAGGGTCACGTCCACCGTGAGCGGGGTTCCCACAATCAGGAGGTTGTGAGTCGTGCGGCTGGACTTGAAACCCTTCAGCTCCACCGCGATAGTGTAGGAACCCACGGGCAGCGAGGGAAAGCTGAACACGCCCGCCTGGGTGGTCGCTTGCTTGTAGGTCACGCCCGTGGCTTCGTTGATCGCCGTGACGGAAGCGCCCGGCGTAACGGCTCCAGTCGAGTCCCGAACCGTGCCGGTGATTTCAGAGGTGGACGTCTGCCCGACCGCTAGTCCGGCCGCCGCAAGCACGCCAAGAAAAGAA
>QHXU01000147.1:0-14228 GCA_003223065.1 Acidobacteriota bacterium
CGCTGTTCGTCGCCGACGCGAACCGGGTAGGCCTGACGCCGCTCAACAACCGCATTCTGCTTTTCAAGAATTCCTCGGCGAGCTTGCCCGGGGCGGGCGCGCCGATTCCGCCCAACAGCGGAAGTTGCCCGGTATGCACCGGGCAGGCCCAGGTGGTGGTGGGCCAGCCGGATTTTACAAGCTCCGATTTTCACATCAGCCAGACAGGCTTGCGCCTGCCAACGGGAGTGGCCTCGGACGGGCAGCATCTGGCAGTGGCGGACACCTCGAACAACCGCGTGCTCCTGTGGAACTCGATTCCCACGGCAAACGGGCAGCCGGCCGATATCGTGCTGGGCCAGTCCGACTTCAACAGCTTGCGGCCGGTGGTGGTTGACGCGAAAAGTTTCCGCGCGCCCCAAGGCGTGTGGCTGCAGAACGGTAAGTTCTATGTCGCGGACACGCAGAACCACCGGGTGCTCATTTGGAACTCGATCCCAACGCAGAACGATCAACCCGCCGACCTGGTGCTGGGGCAACCCAATTTCAGCACCGCTCCGGAGCCCGACCTCACTAAAGCCGCGCTCAACGCGCAGGCTAATACATTGCTAAACCCGGTGGCCGTCACCAGCGATGGCACGCATTTGTTTGTGACCGACCTCGGTCACAATCGCGTGATGATCTGGAATTCGATTCCCACGCAGACACAGCAGCCGGCCGATGTGGAGATCGGTCAGAAAGATTTCCAAAGCGCCACGGCGAACGATACCACTAACCTTTGCGCTTCGAATGGCACCGATAGCAATAACAATCCCACCTATCCAACGGTCTGTGGCAAAACGCTGAATCTCCCACGTTTCGCCCTTTCGGACGGTACGCGACTCTATATCGCCGATGGCGGCAACGACCGTGTGCTCATCTTCAACACAATTCCGACACAGAATTCGCCCGCAGCCGACGTGATATTGGGGCAGCCGGATGAGTTCACGAGCGTAGTGACCAGTAATAGCGACCTCTTCACTCCCAACCTAAAGCAGTCCGGTGCGGACGTCACCCCGACCCCGACGTCGCTCGCCTGGGACGGCACCAATCTTTACGTCGCCGATCCGTCGGACCGGCGCGTCCTGGTGTTCACGCCGGGCCAGATCACGATTCCAATCAACAGCGTCCGCAACGCCGCCAGCCTCGAGATCTTTGCCCTCGGCTCAGTGACCCTCGCCGGAACGATTCAAGCCGACGATACGGTGACGGTGACGATCAACGGTACCGACTACACTTACAAGATCGTAAAGGACGACACGATTGACAAAATCCTGCAGGCGCTAGCGAACATGATCAACGGGGCCAACAACGGAGCGGGCGACCCGAACGTCCTGGCTCGTCCGGAGCTTGGCTTCAGCATCCTGAGACTGGTGGCGCGCAAGGGCGGCGATGCCGGAAACAGCATCACGCTCACGACAAAAGTCTCAACCAACGCGATGATAACCGCGACAGCCAGTGGAGCCACTCTTTCGGGCGGCAAGAGCGCGGCGACCATTGCTCCCGGGACCTTGGTGACAATCCAGCAGGAACAGGGCGGCGCGAACCTTGCCGATACCAGTGCCGCGGCGGATCCCAACGCCAACGGATTGCCGATGGAGTTGGGAGGCGTGCAGGTGTACTTCGACGGCATCCGCGCGCCCTTGTTGTACGTTTCACCTACCCAGATCAATGCGCAAATGCCATTCGAGGTAAACGACAGGACCAGCACCAGTGCTTTTGTGCGCCTGCAGCACAGCAACGGGGACGTCTCGGTCACCAACGCGGTCGGCGTCCCTATCGTTCAGCAGAACCCCGGCCTATTCGCTGAACCGGGCTCCGACCCGCGGCATGCCATCGCCTTCCATGCGTCGAGCTATGCCACCGGCACGATCTCGGTGGATGGAACAATCAACGCGAATGACGTCGCCACGATCAACATCGAGGACCGCTCGTATAGTTACACCGTGCAATCAGGGGACACTCTGGCCAGCGTTCGCGACGCGCTTATCGCCGCGATCAATGCCAACCCCGAAGAGAAGGTGGTCGCCTATCCGGCTGCGGCATTCACCCGCATCCGCCTTCGCGCGAAGGTCCCCGGGCCGGACGGCAATGGAATTCCCATTACGGCCAGTGTCAGCAGCAGCGCACAGGTGATTCTGACGGCTACCAACTCCGCGTTGTGTTGCGCGAATGTGGCCGGTTCCCGAATCACGCCGGACAATCCGGCGGTTGCCGGCGAAAACATTTACATCTACGCGACGGGCCTGGGGATCGTCCAGCCGGACGACGCCAAGCTCGCGCTGGCGACAGGCTATCAGTACTTGGGCCCAGCCTTGAATGACCCGAACTCTTCGGTGTCATCGCTTGCCGGCGGCCGCACCGCGAACGTTCTGTCGGCGGGCATGATGGTCGGAGCCACTGGGGTCTATCAGGTAGTGCTCGAGTTGAATACGGGAATTCCCACCGACCCGGAGACGCAGGTGACGATTTCGCAGGACATCTACACGAGCAACATCGTGACAATCCCGGTGTTTAACCCGACGCCGTCCAGCCCCTAGATACAGGTAAAATCATCCTTCATCATCCCATCACCTTTCTTAGAGGATGGGATGTGGTTCCTATGAGTCAGCTTCGGTGGCACCCTTTGCTCGAGCAGTGGGTGGTGGTCACAGCGCACCGCCAGGACCGGCCGCAGATGCCGGAGGATTGGTGCCCGTTTTGCCCCGGATCGGGCCGGGTGCCGGACTCCTATGACGTGCACCTGTATCCCAACGATTTTCCGTCGTTCTCTTTTGAGAACGGCGATGCGCCCGGCGCCTGCGACGTAGTGCTGTACAGCCCCGAACACAACTTGTTGCCCTCCGAGCTTTCGGTTGGGCAGTGGGAGAGAATCGTCGGACTCTGGACACACCGAACCGTCGAGCTGATGTCTGATACTCGTGTGAAACACGTCGCTATTTTCGAGAATACCGGCGAAGCTGTGGGCGTCACGATGCCGCACCCGCACGGGCAGATTTACGCGTTTCCGTTCGTGCCGCCGCGGGTCGAGCGCGAGCTGAAGTCGGTGGCGGCGTTCCGCGAGCGAGAAGGCAGATGTCTCTACTGTAAAGTGCTCGAAGACGAGCATCGCGACGGCCGCAGGCTCATCGCCGAAAACGGCCATTTCGTGGCATTTGTTCCATATTTCGCACGATTTCCCTATGAGGCGGTTATTTACGCGCGGCGTCACGTGCCGTCGCTGCCGGATCTGACGCCGGCTGAACGGCCGGATCTGGCCGCAATCATCAGGCGAATCCGCCAGAAATATGATGCACTTTTTGGATTTCCCATGCCTCTGATGATGGTGCTCCACCAGACAGAGCATTTCTATATAGAGTTTTTGCCGCTTCAGCGTAGCGCGAAAAAATTGAAATATCTCGCGACCGTGGAGTCGGCGCTGGGGACATTTCTTGAGGACGTAATTCCGGAAGAGGCGGCGGAAGCTTTGCGGCGAGCCGCCCCGTAAAGGCCGCGATTCTTAGAACGAAGCGGCCTCGTGCGGCTTGAATCCTCCGCGACGCATGAGTTCTTTCGTAATGTCGTTGCTTCCCGGAGCCACGTAGAAGAAGGCTCCGACCCGCTCGGTCTGGAAGATGATTCCGCCCCGATATCTATCGGGCTCCACCAGATAATCGAGCCCGGCGTCGGTTAGCAGTTTCTCGAGCCGCAGCGCCTCCTTGAGTCTCTTGGCTATGTAGACCAGCGTCAGTTCCTGGTCGCCGAAGTAATCTGGCTCGCGGCGCAAATTTCAGGTTATCGCAGTCGTGTTAGGGGTGTGAGAATTCCGGTGCGGTGGGCGCACAAGAAGAGGATTGTGCTAACCAATGACGATGAGGTCCACTGGCTCGCTCTCCGCGTGGCTCCTGGGCTTGGCACCCGCAAGGCCGGCCAGTTGATCGAGGTCTTCAAGACGCCGCAGGCCGTGTTCCGCGCCTCGCGTTCGGAACTCGAGGCTGTGGGCCTGGCAGCCAGCGTCGCCCAAAGCATCGCCAGCGGTTGCGCTTTTGAAGAAGCTGTGGACCAGCAGCACAAACTGGCGGAGGCGGGTGCGACCCTGGTTCCGATCACGGATCCCCGCTACCCGCCCCGCCTCCGGGATATCTACGATCCGCCGCCTATGTTGTTTGCCCGGGGCCGCGTAGAACTGATGGCATCGCTCATGCTGGCGATCGTGGGTACGCGCCGGCCCACCGCGTATGGCACCACGGCTGCCGAGCGATTAGCAAGGGATCTGGCTGCCGCCGGATTGACCGTGGTTAGCGGTATGGCGCGCGGGATCGATACCAGCGCGCACAAAGCTGTGCTAGAGGCATGCGGCGACACCATCGCCGTCTTCGGATGCGGAGTTGATCAGGTTTATCC
The DNA here is from genome assembly GCA_003223065.1 of Acidobacteriota bacterium. Classification (GTDB taxonomy): domain Bacteria; phylum Acidobacteriota; class Terriglobia; order Bryobacterales; family Bryobacteraceae; genus Palsa-187. The sequence goes on from QHXU01000147.1 coordinate 4,402, forward strand.
GGTTGAGAACCGGAAACTGGCCCAGGAGATCGCTAATAAGGGCTTATTGATATCCGAATTCCCAATGGCAGCACCGGCCTACCCGCAGAATTTTCCGGTGCGTAATCGTATCATCAGTGGAATGAGTGCGGGCGTGCTGGTGGTGGAAGGCGGGGAATACTCGGGCTCCGCCATAACCGCGAAGCTGGCGGCCGAGCAAAACCGGGAAATCTTCGCCGTACCCGGCAATATCACATCGAAGGTGAGCTGGGGACCGAATCTGCTCATAAAGCAGGGCGCCAAACTGGTCCAGGAATGGAACGACGTGGTGGTGGAACTGAAGCCGGAAGACCGACGCCGGCTCGTGGAGCAGTGCCGTAAGTCTCTGAAAATAAGCGAGAACGTAAAAGATGCAACTTCTTGTCATGCTCAGACATCTCTAGCTTTCGGACCGATGAACGGAGTCGCCCGGGCGGTGCTGGGCGCGTTAAAGCCTGACTCACCCGTGGCGCTCGATCATCTGGTCGAAACCATCGAAGGGTGCTCGTCCTCGGAGATCATAGCCATCCTGTTCGAGCTGGAGCTGGCCGGCCTGGTCCGGCAGTTACCGGGCAAGAGTTTCCTCAAGACTTGGGCAGAATAGCCCGTCTTTTGAACGTCCGTCCGCCGGCTCCCGGGTTGCTGGCCGGGTCATGGTAAGATTTCGGTTGTTCGGAGGGGCGGCCGTGCCCCTGGAAAGTTCATCGCACTCATATGACAAAAAACCTCGTCATCGTCGAATCGCCGGCGAAGGCGAAAACGATCGGGAAGTACCTCGGCAAGGAATACATGGTGAAGGCGTCGCTCGGCCATGTGAAGGATCTCCCGAAGAAGGACTTGGCCGTCGATATTGACAATGATTTCAAGCCTGTTTATGAAGTCATCGAGGGCAAACGGAAGCTGATTCAAGAGCTGAGGCAGGCCGCCAAGCATGTCGACTCCGTCTACCTGGCTGCCGACCCGGACCGTGAAGGCGAGGCGATCTGCTTCCACCTCCAGGAGGAACTGGAAGACCGCAAGCTTCGATCGGATAGGGTGACTCAGAACGGCCCGAAGATCTATCGGGTGATGTTCAATGAAATCACCAAGAACGCGATTCAGAAGGCGTTCCAAAAGCCGGGCTCGGTGAATCTCCACCTGGTGGATGCGCAACAGGCGCGGCGCGTGCTGGACCGCCTGGTCGGCTACAAGATCTCGCCCCTGTTATGGGACAAGGTCCGCCGCGGGCTTTCCGCAGGCCGCGTCCAGACGGTGGCGCTGCGCCTGATCGTGGAGCGTGAGCGCGAAATCCGCGCGTTTCAGAAGCGCGAGTACTGGACCATCGACGTCCATCTGCTCGCGAAGAAGCCGCCCCAACTTTCGGCACGTCTCTTCAAACGCAACGATGAAAACGCGGAGATCCCGGATGAGGCGGCAGCGAAGGCGATCGTCGGCGCGCTCGACGGCGTGGAGTACGTTGTCCGTTCCGTAACGAACCGGGAGAAGAAGCGCAACCCGGTGCCGCCATTCATCACATCCACTATTCAGCAGGAGGCCGCCCGCAAGCTGCGCTTCAGCGTGAAACGCACAATGATGCTGGCGCAGAAGCTCTACGAAGGCATCGAGCTGAGCAAGGAGGAGGGTTCGGTTGGTCTGATCAGCTACATGCGTACGGACTCGACTCGCGTATCGAACGACGCGCTGGACGAAGTGCGCGGATTGATCACGGAGCGCTATGGCGCAGACTACCGTCCGGCTACTCCGAACTTCTACAAGAGCAAGAAGGACGCCCAGGACGCGCACGAGGCCATCCGGCCGACTTCGGTTCTGCGCACGCCGGAAAGCGTCGAAAAATATCTGGCGGAGGACGAGCGGAAGCTGTACCGGTTGATCTGGATGCGTTTTGTCGCCTCACAGATGACGCCGGCCGTATTCGATCAGACCACGATCGATGTGGATGCGAAGGGCAAGGACGGTGTGAACTACCTCTTCCGCGCCACCGGCAGCGTTCCGAAATTCGACGGATTCCTGAGAGTCTACGAAGAAGGGAAGGACCAGAAAGACGAAGAAGACGAGGAATTGAAACACAAGCTGCCCGCAGTGAAGGAAGGCGAAGAGCTGCGCTTCCGGTCGATCCAGCCGGACCAGCACTTCACCGAACCGCCGCCCCGCTTCACCGAGGCGACGCTGGTGAAGGAACTCGAATCCGATGGTGTCGGGCGCCCCTCCACCTACGCTTCGATTCTTTCCACCATCCAGGACCGCGAGTATGTACGCAAGGAAGGCGGGAAGTTCATTCCCACGGAACTCGGCATGGTGGTCACGGATCTGCTGCTCGAAAGCTTCAACGACTTGTTCGACGTCACCTACACGGCGCGCATGGAGGCGGAGCTCGACGAGATCGAAGAAGGCAAGATCGACTGGCGCATGGCGATGAGCGAATTCTACGAGCGCTTCCAGAAGGATCTCGACCACGCCGCGCGCAATATGACCGACATCAAGCGCATGGAACGCCCCACGGACCTCGTGTGCGAGAAGTGCGGCAAGCCGATGGTGATCAAATGGGGCCGTCACGGCAGCTTCATCGCCTGTACTGGTTATCCGGAATGCACCAATACGCGCGAGCTTACAGTGGACTTGCCGGACATCGATAAAGCGGACTTTTCCGAGCAGGATGCCACGGAGTACTGCGAAAATTGCGGGCGTCCGATGGTGCTGAAGAAGGGGCGATTCGGACAGTTTCTGGCCTGTTCCGGCTATCCGGAATGCAAAACGACCAAACAGCTCGGAGCGGAGCAGAAACCGCAGGACGTTCCGCTCGACGAGAAGTGCCCGCAGTGCGGGAACCAGTTGGTGAAGAAGTACGGCCGCTACGGTGAGTTCGTCGCATGCAGCAACTACCCGACCTGCAAATACGTGAAGCAGAAAACCATCGGTGTGAAGTGCCCGAACTGCTCGGAGGGCGAGATCGTGGAGCGGCGATCCAAGCGCGGCAAAGTATTCTATGGATGCAGCCGCTATCCCGACTGTGACTTCGTCGCCTGGGGCAAGCCGATCCCCGAAAAATGCCCCGAATGCGGTTCGAGCTATCTCATCGAAAAATACCTCAAGGCCGGTCCAGTGGCGCAATGCCCCAACAGCGAATGCAAATTCAAGAGGGCGATTACGCCGGCGCCGGTTGAGGCGACGGTCTGATGGCGGCGGCCTCGAAGCCTGATTACGGCCTCGACGCGCCCACAATGGTCAAGCGGATGTTGAGCCGGGGCGCGTGGACGCTCGCTTTCGCAATCGCGATTTATTTGGTCAACCGCGCCGAGTATCCAGGTCCTGCGGGCGCACTCCTCAGAGTTTTGGGCGCGATCGGCGTGATCTTTCTTGTGATCGGCGGGTTCATGGTGTGGTCCAGCCGCGTGGGCAAGCTTCAGGTGCGCGAGCGCATCCTCGATTCACTGGCGCTCCAGGGTGACGAGCGGGTGCTGGACGTCGGCTGCGGGCGAGGCCTGTTGGTGATCGGGGCGGCGAAACGTCTGAAGTCCGGGAAGGCGACCGGAATCGACGTCTGGAACCCGCAAGATCTTTCAGGCAACTCCGCGGATGCCGCGAAGGAGAATGCCAAGCTCGAAGGCGTTTCTGACCGCGTGCGCATCGAGAATTGCGACGCCCGCAAGTTGCCCTATCCGGCCCATAATTACGATGCCGTGGTTTCGTGCCTGGCGATCCACAATATCCCGGACCGTGAGGGCCGCGATCAGGCTGTGCGGGAGATGTGGCGAGTGCTCAAGCCGGGCGGGCGCCTGGTGATTTTCGACATCTTTCGCACGGGCGAATACGCTGCGTGTCTGCGGGAATGTGGAGCAGTAGACGTTACGCTTTCCGCCTTGAGTTTTCTGTGGTGCGCGCCATCGCGAACCCTGACGGCCAGGAAGTAGCGCGGCGAATCAGCGTGAATTCGCAAGGAGAGCGCGCGCTGTGGATGCGGGATTCGCCGATTCCAACACGCATTTCCGCGAGCCTTCGCGTCCCTCGACCCGGACCGCTCCTGAGCTCTGGCTCACACGATAAGCTGTCTTCGCCCCGTGATGCCTTGCCAGCGAATCGAGAGGCCAGTCAGATCCGCTCACTATACGAATTGCGCCGTCCTGGCCGATAAGTATGGTCACTTCGGAGCAAGACTCGCCGCGCGAGGAAGCCGACTCGGCGGCGTCCAGAATGCGTACGGCGTGTTCGGCAAACCGGCTCACGCAGGGCTTATCGGCTCGCGCGGATTCAATAATACGTGCGGCCGAGCCACTCAGCCACCAGAGCCGGCTTTTCCCGGCCCTCGACCTCTACCACCACGCCCCAGGCGATCTCAACGCCGCCTTCAATGTCCTTCACGGAGTTCAATGTGAAGCGCCCGCGAATCCGGCTGCCGGCAGGAACCGCGCCCGTAAAACGCAGCCGGTTGAATCCGTAGTTGATGCGCATTTTATAATTTCCGCGCACGTCAACGGCATCCTGGATCAATTTGCTGAGCAGCGACACAGTCAAGAACCCGTGCGCGATCGGAGCGCCGTAAGGCGATTCGCGGCGGGCGCGCTCGCGATCGACATGGATCCATTGGTGGTCTCCGGTCACCTCGGCGAAGCGGTCGATTTGCTCCTGCGTGACGGTGTGCCAGTCACTCGCGCCGATCTCCTGGGCGGCAAGCGTCTTGAGTTCTTCGACACCGTTCACTACGCGAGTCATTTTCCATCCACGGAAAACGCAAGCAGCACGTTGCCGGCGATGCCCCCGAATATGCCGTAACCGGAGTTGGTGAAAACCATGCCATGAGCGATGACGGGTCCGGGAGCGTCGATCGAGCCGCCTTTGGCTTGCACGCCGTTGACGGTATCGAAGGGACGATTGGTGTCGAAGTCCCAGAGGATTTCGCCCGTCGCGGTCGAATAAGCACGGAAGTGACCGTTGAGTGCGCCCGAGAACACCGCGCCCGGAATCACGGCGATGGCCGCGGATTGCGCGGGGTTGCCGCCTACGGCGGGCGCCGGCGTACTCCACTTCCTCTCCCCCGTCGCAAGATCTATCGCGTACAGGCCGGGCGTCCCATCCTTGCGGTTGAGGCGGTCCGCGACAGCGGCATAGGCGAGGCTGCCGTCGGCGGCGTGACCCCATTCGATCCCGCCCAATGCGCTGCCCCTGCCTACTCGCGTCTGCCACAGGATCTTGCCTTTATTACACGGATCAAGTCCGTAGACCACACCCGATTTCTGCGCGGCAACCAGGATTTGTTTGCCATCGGCTAGCGTGCGCAGCACGGGCGACGAGCCGAAGTCGAAATCGGGCCCGCTTTCATCGGGGCAGCTGGGATGGGAAGGACAACCAATGATGAAGTTGTCTTTGGGCTGCACCTGGCTTGACCAGAGGAGCTTGCCGGTTTCGAGGTCGAAGGCGAGGATGGCGTCGCTGGTGTTGATATCGATGCCCGTGTAAGAGTTGCCCGTCGCTGCGTAGATCACCTTCCGCTTTAGATCAATCGTTGGCGACGACCAAATAGCGGCGCCGGCAGGCCCGAGTAGTTGCGTGCCATTCTTGCTTTGCTTGTACGGCTTGGCAGGATCGAGCACGCTGTAGCTTTTCCAAAGCAACCTGCCGGTCGCGGCGTCGAGCGCGGCGAGGCTCCCGCGGAAAGTGCAGCAGGAGTACGTCGGCTGCTGCGCCGAGGCCTCCTCGATCGAGCTGATGGGCACGTAGAGGCGTCCGTTCACCAGTACGGGCGAGCCTGTGATCCTGGCGACGGGATGGTCCTCGAGCTTCACTTTCCAGATCCGCGTTCCGGTGTCAGCATCCACGGCATGAGCGTTGGCGCGGATGTCGCCGAAATAGGCGGCCCATTTCCCGGAGGGGAGCTTTCCGATGCTGATTGCCGTACGGACGCCCGCCCCCGCCGGGTATGTCCAGAAGATGCATCCGGTGGCGGCGTCAAGGGAATAAACCGCGCCGCTGACGCTCCCGACAAACACGCGCCCGCCGGCGACAGTAGGTTGCGCGAAAGCCATCGGGTCCCTTGGAAATCCGAAAGCCCATTTCAGCTTGAGGCGTCCGACGTCGGCGGCGGCCAGCCCCGGCTTCGGCTGGTGGTGCGAATTGTCCAGGTCGAGGCCCCATCCATTCCAGTCGCCTTCAGCGAGTGCGAACGCCTTCGGCGGGGCGGTGCAGCGGCCGCCCATGGGTTCAATGGAGGGTGCTGTGAACTCCTTGCCGGTAACGTATCGGGCAATTGCACGGCCTTCCTCCTCGCTCAAGCCTGCTGCCTGAACCAGCATCGAGCCCTCGAACATCACCTTGAACACGGATTCGGGCTTCCGGTCGGCAAGCTCTGCATGCGAAGGCATGCGCGGCTGCGCCGGGCCATCGTGACAGGCTGCACAGCGCGTCTTGTAGAGCGCGGCGCCATCCGGGGCAGCGCCCCAAAGCGACACGGCAAGTGCAGCGAGCACAATCGGGAAGCGTGGCATGGATCCGCCAATGTAGCACAGAGGAAAACGTGTCCGTTTGGACGCAAGGGACGGAGATTGGCGCGGGTGAAACGTGCGGCGCCGCACGCCTGCTAAACTATTAGTTTGACGGAAATTGAACAGCGCCGCCGGGCGGCGTCTGCGCGTCTGGCCGAGCACAAGATAGATGCGCTAATTATTTCCTCCCCGGCAAATGTAAGATACCTTTCAGGCTATGCTGGCTCGAATGGCCTGATGCTGCTGGCCGAGGCGGAATCCCACTTCTTTACCGACCCGCGCTACGCGATCGCATCCCAGACAATCACTTGCAAGGTTCACGTGGCCAAAGGGCTGCTGACCGCCGCGGTCACTGCGGTTCTCAAGCGCAAGAAGNNCGCAACAAGCTGAAAAGAATCGGGTTTGAGTCCGCCTGGATGCGCTATGAGGACTATGCCAAGGTCAAGGAAGAACTGCCGCTGGGTGTCTCCTTCAAGCCCGTCTCACGGCTGGTGGAAGACCTTCGGATGGTGAAATCCAAGGCGGAAATCGAGCTTATCCGGAGCAGCGTCCAGGCGAATTCGGAGGCTTATGCCCGCACCATGAAGCGTATCCGCCCCGGGGCCCGCGAGCAGGACATCGCGGCCGAACTCGAATACCAGATGCGCATTTTGGGAGCGGAGAAACCCGCGTTCGAGACCATTGTAGCGTCTGGCGCGCGTTCCGCCCTGCCGCATGCACAGCCCACCGCGCGTCGCCTGGAGGAAAGTGAATTATTATTAATTGATATGGGCGCGAGCCTGAATGGCTACTCGAGTGATATGACGCGTGTGGCCTACTCAGGTGTGCCGCCGAGGCGAATTCGCGAAGTATACAAGGCGGTGCTCGAAGCCCAGTTGGCCGCAGTAAATGCCGTGCATGCCGGAACCACTGCGAGCAAAGTAGACGGTACGGCACGCGGGGTATTAAAGCAACATGAGCTGGAGCGGGAGTTCGTGCATTCCACCGGCCACGGCTTGGGGTTGGAGATTCACGAACGGCCCAGGATCGGCAGGAAGGACAAGACCCGGCTTAGGGCGGGGATGGTGATCACCATTGAGCCCGGCGTCTACATCGACGGATTGGGAGGGGTCCGCATAGAGGACACGGTACTCGTAACGGAGAACGGTTGCGAAGTGCTCACGCCGACCTCCAAGGAGTTCCTCAACCTATAATGACCACTGACGAGATTAGAGAGCTGCTGCGGATCTTCAATGAAAGCGGCGTAGCGGAGTTGGAGCTGCAGCGTGGCGAGGACCGCCTGCGGATTCGGCGGGCGCCGCAGAATTTTGACTACGCGATTCCCACACCCCCACCGGCGGCTGCTCCTCAATCTATGGCCGGGCCGGCCGCCTATCCGCACAACCCAGGCCCTTCGGCGACCACGGCGGCCGCGGGCGTCGCAAGAGCTCCTGAGCTCGAACAGGAGTCCGGCCAGGTGCTGGTCAGGTCCCCCATCGTCGGGACGTTCTACGAAGCGCCTGCCCCGGGCGCGGCGCCCTTCGTACGTGTCGGCGATGCGGTTGAGCCGGGCCAGGTGCTCTGCATCATAGAGTCTATGAAACTCATGAACGAGATCGAAGCGGAGGTGGCCGGTATCGTGGCGTCGAAACTTGTCGAGAACGGCCGGCCCGTCGAGTACGGAGAGGCGCTGTTCGCCATCCGTCCCCGCTAATATGTTCGAAAAGATTCTGATCGCCAATCGAGGCGAGATCGCTTTGCGGGTGATCTGCGCATGCAAGGACCTGGGCATCCGCACGGTGGCGGTTTACTCCGAAGCCGACCGCTACAGCCTCCACACCCGCTTCGCCGACGAGGCGATCTGCATCGGTCCGGCCAAGAGCGCCCGTAGCTATCTGGACATTCCGTCGGTGATCAGCGCGGCCGAAATAACCAATGCCGACGCGGTTCACCCCGGTTACGGTTTCCTCTCTGAAAATGCGGATTTCGCCGAAGTCTGCGAAACCTCCGGCCTGCGCTTTATCGGCCCGAAGCCCGACGTGATCCGCCGGATGGGACTGAAGCAGGTGGCGCGCACTTCGATGGAAGAAGCGGGCGTTCCGATTCTGCCCGGCTCGCATGGAATACTACGAAGCCTGGAAGAGGCTGTCGAGGTGGCGGATCAGATCGGTTACCCGGTGATGCTCAAGGCGTCCGCCGGCGGCGGCGGGCGCGGGATGCGTATTGTGTACCAGGCGGACGAAATGCAGAATGCTCTCGCCCAGGCGCAAAATGAGGCGGCCGCCGCGTTCTCCTGCGGCGATCTGTACATGGAGAAACTGGTCGAGAACCCGCGTCATATCGAGTTTCAGGTGGTTGGCGACGAACATGGACACGTCGAAATTTTCGGCGAGCGCGAATGCTCCATCCAGCGGCGGCATCAAAAGCTGCTCGAAGAAGCTCCGTCCACCGCGGTTAGCCCGGAGTTGCGCGCCCGGGTCTCGGAAAGCCTCCGCGTGGCGCTGAAGGCGATCGGCTACACCAACGCCGGCACCGTCGAGTTTCTAATGGACGCCGCCGGAAATCTGTACTTCATTGAAGTGAACGCGCGCATCCAGGTGGAGCACCCGGTGACCGAGATGACGACCGGTGTCGACCTGGTGACAACGCAGATCCGCGTCGCGGCCGGCGAGCGATTGTGCGAAATCCTGCGCGGTCCCATCGAACTGCGCGGCCATGCCATCGAGTGCCGCATCAATGCCGAGCATCCCGAAACTTTTGCGCCATCGCCGGGCCGCATCACGGGCCTGAACCTGCCGGGAGGCGCAGGCATTCGCGTGGATACCGCGGCGTACCACGACGGCGTAATTCCTCCCTACTACGATTCGCTGGTCGCGAAGCTGATCGCGCATGGCGCGGACCGCGCGCAGGCGATTGCGCGGATGAAACGCGCACTCGAAATGTTCGTCGTCGAGGGGATTTATACCTCGATTCCTTTGCACCAGCACATCCTCTCGCACCCGGATTTTGTGGCAGGAAAGCTTGATACGGGCTTCCTGTCCCGTACCGGCTTAATGGGCGACAAAAGGCAGCAGCATGTTGTAGAAGCGTGAAACGCGGCCTACTCCCGCCGGGGATCCAGCGACACAATCGTACCCGCCGAAGACAGACCCACACTGGCGAATTGTCCAAGCGCGCTCGATGCGCGGACGCGATGCGGCGGCTATTTCGCCTCTACCTTCATCACGAAATAGGTGAACTGCTTGCCTGGCGCCACGAGGACCTGATGCGGTACATTCCCCGGAATATGAACCGCGTCGCGCGGGCCGAGCTTCTTGTGCTCTCCGCCCTGAATAGAGGGGCCTCGGATTTCTCCCG
>QHXU01000147.1:14339-14730 GCA_003223065.1 Acidobacteriota bacterium
GTCGCCTTCGCGGTGCGCGACCATCGTTGAGTGATTGCCGAAGTTGACCAGCTGTTCTGTGGCGAGTTTCTTGTCATTCATCTTCGGCGTGAGCTTTTTCTCATAGCTCTTGAGATCGGAGGATTTCCACAACACGAATCCCGCCGGGTCGGCGGCAAACATCGGCGCGAGCGCCACTAGTAGCAATAGCTTCTTCATGCAGTCCTCACTTTCGGAATGCGAGCCTCCAGCGGAGGCAACGCGGGAAAATCCGTGTACGGCGTTGCCTGATACCAATAAGCCACCGAAAAGAAGTTGTCGCCGCGGTCGTTGGCGTGGCCGTGCTCCATGGTGTGCTTCAGAAATCGCTCGAAGGTCACCGGGTTATCGCCGTGCCAGCGATAGCAGCAAT
>QHXU01000430.1 GCA_003223065.1 Acidobacteriota bacterium
GAACTGTGAATGCCCTGAAGCCCGAAGCTTCAGGGCTCGAGGTCGCAGTTGCCGCAACCGATGCTAAGAAAGCGCGTCGCATCGCCCGCCCGCCACTCGCATTGATTCAGAAGAGAATCACTGAAGAGCTCTTTCCAACCCTGAAATCCGACGGCTGCTAGTTTTGGCCGGATATACTTGTTGGACCAGTAGTGGAAGATATCGGGGAGAGCGTGAACCGCTTCGCGGGTTTTGAAGAAGTTCTTCTCTTTGGCCAGGCGGGCTTGGTAGTCTTGCTGCTCTCCTGGTTGATAAGCTCGATCTCGGGCTGCGGGGTTCTCGTCAGACGAATTAGAGACGCGCGAACTTGGTCGCGGAGTCATCCGGTTATTCCCCTTGGAGTTCGAAGCAGCTCAGCCAAAGGCTCTGTTGCATTGATTATGGCCCATTCGCCGGGAGTGCGGTGACGAGGAGAATAGTTTGCAGTCCGCCGACAATGGAATCTGCCGCTCGCTCACACTCGATACGTGCGAAAGCCGTCGGATTTTCTCATGGTGACTTTGGCTTTGTTGTTCAAGCCTTCCACAACACCGCTGGAAATTAGCTTTTGGGCACGAAAGTTGCACCCCGAAAGCAGCCAGCGGCAAGCAGTTCGTTCCCCGCGCGGACGTCGCGGCCCCAGCCCGAATCTACCGTGAACGAGTGAGGCCCAAGGCCTTCACACTCGCGTCGTCGAGCTGTCCAGTTACGGCAATTGCATGATCCCGCTGAAAGCGGCGCAGAGCTTCCGTCGTGGTGTTGCCCCAACCCCACCAACAGTCCTGTGAATTCACGCCATATCCGAGTTCTCCGAGGCGGTCCTGCGCATCGCAGATTACCCTTCCAGACCGCGCTGGAACCGATTTCGAGCCGGCACTGCGGAGCATCTGAACAATTTCCGGATCGCGGATAGGATGAACGTAGTCCATCGCCACATGGCCTTGCGCGTCACGGGCATCCACGTCAGCGTGATGGCTGAGGAGATTTGCGACGACTTCTGGCCACCCCACCATTACGGCGCTCATCAAGACGGTTCTTCCATCCTGCCTAGCCGCATTCACGTCCGCGCCCTTTTCAATCAGAAGCGATGCCAGCCGAAGCGGTGCTCTCAATTGCGTTTCTCTCATTTCGGGCGGAAAGCCTCGCGACTGCACTAACTCGGCGCGCGTTCGCACGATCGTACAACTCACGGCGACCATCAGCGCCGTCTCGCCTCGACGCGACCTCAGATTCACGTCGGCACCGGATCGGATCAGGAGTTCGCCTACTGCGGGCAGGCCTTCGAGTCCTGCTTGCATCAGAGCCGTCCACCCGACGCCATCTTGGGAATCCACAGACACACCGGCGTCGAGAAGGCGCTTGACAGCCTGGCTGCCGAGATCTTCACTTCCCAGGCGATGGCCTCTGCTTACGGCATCCCGAAGAGCGTCGCCAGGAAGGACCTGGCCATAGCCCGTTAGCAGGGCCGCGAATAACATAAGATTCCGACGCATCACCGGAATGAGGAACCAGCGGTTTGTGGGTCGACTAGGACTTCGCATGTGCGTCAAACCACGCTAACAGCCGGATCATTATTTCGGGCCGGTCTTCGCTGAACCACTCATGGTTGGCGCCGCGGATCACAACCAAGTCTGTACGTTGAGGGTTGGCGTCCCGGAGGCGTTCCGCACCCGCCAGCGCGGCCCCCTGATCTTCAGATCCGTGAATGAGGAGCACCGCTACTTGGCTCCCGCGGATCGCCGCAACTCCGTCCTGGGCGCTCTTCATATCGAACCCGTACCGTAGGCGGATCCACCAGAACGAAGGTTCGATCAGCGGCCACCACGTCATTCTTGCCCTCCTCTCGGATATGCCCATCTTGTCACTGATGAATTTATACGGTTGGGCGATGTTGCCGGCCCCAGTAGCTTCGAGCGCGAGCGCGGTAAAGGGCGCCTTCAATGCGAGGCTCTGTAGCAACGTGGTGCTCCCGCGCGAGACGCCACACCCGAATACGGCACTGGCGTGGGTCCGGTCACGCAGCCACACGGCCCATGCGGAAATATCCGCCGGTTCGTTGACACCCCATGAGATACGTCCGCCGGATGTGCCGCAGCCGCGTTGGTCAACCAGAAGGCACGCATACCCCCTCGTCAACAGCCATTCGGCGTGGCCCAGCATCTCGCGGCGGTTCCCGACGCCTGCGTGGACGAGCAATACGGCACGGCCGTGATAGTTCTGCGGAGTGAAGAGCCAGCCCTTCAGTGTGGCTCCGTCCGATGCGCGGATCGAGACGTTTTCCAAGGTAGCGCCGTATGCGCCGGCAACTGCCTCACCACGTTCCTGGTCGGTCCTTCTCAGAATGTCCGGGCTAACGAAAAATCCATCTAGGGTCATAGCCCACGATGCCAACAGAAGGGCTACAGACAGACCAATGGCAATCCGCTTCGCGCGTGAAGTCATTACGTGATTGGACGCTCGTAGGCCCGGGCTAGTTCCCGGCAACATGAAACCGGGGATGCGGTACGGTTTGGAGAATTGGGGTCGCAGAGGTCCTGGCATTGGAAGATCTCCGAATGAATCGACCGTTACTTCGAAGATTGGCTAGACGGGGCAGGCTGGTTCGGAACGAGGCAGAGTAGAAACGAGCTAGGCCAGAGCTCCGTCTCCCTTTGCGACGGTCGGCGCGCAGCCTGCCATTCGGTATCCACAGCTACCCACAGATTTCTCCGACGAGGCAAACAATCAAAGCCGCGGCGCCGATCGACTTCTGGCGGAACGAGACGAAGTGATAGAGCGGATTCAGCAGTTCATACGTCTCGAACTTCCGGGAGTAATCCTTGAAAGCATTGGTTGCCGATAACACCACACAACGGGCGCGAAGTCCGCTAGGAGCACTGGGGTGGCGGTGGATCTCCAGGATCGGTGGATGGTCCGCTCAGCTCAAATTGGAATACACTGCGAGCAGGAATATCTTCATGCGCACGTGCTGCGCTGTAGCGGTGCTGGTCGCCAATCTCGAATGTTCGGCGCACGCTCAGGTACAAGACGCCGGTTCG
>QHXU01000148.1:0-11379 GCA_003223065.1 Acidobacteriota bacterium
CGCGGATATCATGCGTAAGATCGCGCCGCTCGGACCGGTGTACCAGGCGGGAACATTGTCGGGAAATCCGCTGGCCGTGGCCGCGGGGCTTGCGATCCTGCGATATCTGATGGCGCACCCCGAGGTCTATCAAACGCTCGAAACGCGCGCCACTCAATTGACATCGTGGACGCCTCCAGGCACCAGCGTGAATCGGGCCGGCTCGATGTTCACGTTGTTCTTCGCATCCGAGCCTGTAACTGACTGGAAAATCGCCAAGTTATGTGATGCAGCCCAATTCGGAAAGTTCTTCCATTTCCTGCTTGAGCGCGGCATCTACATCGCGCCTTCCCAGTTCGAATCGGGCTTCGTCTCGATGGCGCACAGCGACGGCGACATCCGCCAGACGGTGGAGGCGGTTCATGAGTTCTTCGCTGCCCGAAGGGCTGTGTGACAGCTGCGCCTGGCGCCGTGTGATTCGCTCCGACCGGGGTTCGATGTTCTACCTCTGCGAGCGGTCACTCACGGATGCGAGCTATCCGAAGTATCCACGGCTACCCGTGCTCACATGCCGCGGATATCAGCGGAGAACAGAGCCCGAGCCGGTTGGTCGCCGAACGCGGGATCAGTCATAGAAAATTTCGAGCTCGAGCGGGGCGCCCGCGCCGCATCCGAGCACTTTCGCGGCGGAAGCCTGGTTCGCCGCGACTTCGAGATACCCCGAGCTGCCCACGATGGCGAACACCTCCCCAAGGGCGGTCTCGGCGTAGTTCAGCGCCAGGCGGCGCACCTGCACCAGCCCAACGCGCAACTCGACCGGCCGTGTTTTCACATCCTGAAACTCATCGATGTGCAGATTGGTGATCAGGTTGCCGAAACGGTCGACCTTAAGAATCGTGCCACCCCAGACTGTGCGCGAGAGCCGCGTTGGCTTTATCAGAAACGAACGCACATAATCGCGAATCGTCTTCCCGAACCGCGCCGGCGGCACCCCGCGCGCGAGGTGCGCGGCGGCCGGGGCGAACACGTCGCGGCCGTGAAAAGTGCGGCTCACCTCCTTGCGCATCAATTTCGGGTTGGAAATGACCCGCACCTTGTGGCGGGCGCTGTCGTAGATCATCGAGAGGACGCCGTTGTCCGGCGCGATGAAATAGTGCCCCGCGGCCTCGGCCAAGATCGGACGGCGCGCGCTGCCCACGCCGGGATCGACGACGACCACATGAATCGCGCCCTTCGGAAAGTAGCGCCACGCCTGCGCGATCACAAACGCGCCTTCGTTCACCTCGAATGGCGCGATCTCATGCGTGATGTCCACGATCCGGGCCCGGGGCGCAATGCTGAGAATCACGCCCTTGACGGTGCCGGCGAAATGATCGGCCTGGCCGAAGTCGGTTGTGAGAGTGATCAGGCCGGCAGGCATCTGTTGATAAAATCGTAGTGATACCTGTGCAGAGATTTTATTTCGATCACAATGCGACCACGCCCGTCTCGCCCGAGGTGCTGGAAGCCATCGTGCCGGTGATGAGCGAAGTGTACGGCAACGCCTCCAGTATCCATTATTTCGGCCAGATGGCGAGGAAGAAGCTGGACGAAGCGCGGCGGCAGGTCGCCACGATGCTCGGCGCCACGCCGGAAGAAGTAGTGTATACGAGCGGCGGAACAGAGGCCGATAACCTCGCGCTGTTGGGAACGGGGCAGTCCGGACACGCGATCACGACCACGGTCGAGCATCCCGCCGTTCTGGCCGCCGGCTCGCAGCTTGCCTCCGTGACGCATGTTCCAGTCGATGGCCGCGGAATTGTGAACCCGGACGACATCCGGCGGGCGCTGCGGGCGGA
Organism: Acidobacteriota bacterium; assembly: GCA_003223065.1. Lineage (GTDB taxonomy): Bacteria > Acidobacteriota > Terriglobia > Bryobacterales > Bryobacteraceae > Palsa-187. The sequence continues at coordinate 1,818 of QHXU01000148.1, forward strand.
CACGAAGATTATCAGCGTGATGCACGCCAACAACGAGCTGGGTGTAATTCAACCGCTGGCTGAGATCGCGAAGATCGCGCGCGAGGCAGAGGTCCTGTTTCATTCCGACGGCGTGCAGGCGGGCGGCAAGATTGCGGTAGACGTGAAGCGCCTGGGCGTCGATATGTATTCGATCAGCGGGCACAAGTTTTATGCGCCGAAGGGCGTGGGCGCGCTGTACGTGCGCAAGGGGACGAAGCTGCAGCCGATCCTGCACGGCGGCCATCATGAGCGAGACCTGCGTCCGGGCACCGAGAACGTGGCAGGCGCCACGGGGCTCGGCCGAGCGGCGCAGTGGATAACGGATCATGGGGCCGAAGAATGGTCCCGCGAGGAGAGTTTGCGCGACCGGCTGGAGCAAGGAATCCTCGAGCGCATTCCGCATTCGCACGTGAACGGCGCCGGCGCGCCGCGCACGCCCAACACGTCGAATATCCGTTTCGACGGAGTGGATAGCGACGCGTTGTTGATCGCGCTCGATCTCCGGGGATTTGCGGTATCGAGCGGCGCGGCGTGTTCGAGCGGCGCGACCGAGCCTTCGCACGTGCTCATGGCGATCGGCCTCACGAAGCAGCAGGCACGCTCGAGCCTCCGGTTTTCGCTGGGCCGTTCGAACACGGCGGAGCAGGCCGACGCGCTAATCGAAGCGGTGGCAGAGAGCGTCGCGCACCTTAGGAAGCTCGCGCCCGCCTATGCCTGAGAACACGATCGCCGTCGCCATGTCGGGCGGAGTGGACAGCTCCGTGGTGGCAGGCATGCTGCACCGCCGCGGAGAGCGCGTCATCGGTCTGACCATGCAGCTGTGGAACCAGCGGCGCCTTCCGGAGCTGGCGCCGGACGGACCCACCGGGCGCTGCTGCTCGCTCGACGACGTGTACGACGCGCGCCGAGTCGCGCAGCACCTGGGCATCCCCTACTACGTGGTAAATTTCGAGCAGAGTTTCGAGGATCAGGTGGTAAAGCCGTTCATCGAGGAGTATCTGGCGGGCCGCACGCCCATCCCGTGCACGCTTTGCAACACCTTCATCAAGTTCGACCAGTTTCTGGAAATGGCGGAGGGCGTGGGCGCCGGGCGGATCGCCACCGGCCACTATGCGCAGGCCGGTTGGAATCCGGACATCGGCCGCTGGGAGATGCGCCGCAGCGTGGATCGCGCGCGGGACCAGACGTATTTCCTGTGCGGCTTGCGGCAGGACCAACTTGCGCGGACCATCTTTCCGCTGGGCGCCATGGAGAAACCGGCCGTGCGCGGAATGGCGCGCGAGCTCGGCATCCCCACGGCGGAAAAGCCGGACAGCCAGGAAATCTGCTTCGTGCCAAATGGCGACTACGCGGCGTTCATCGACGCCTATTTCCGCGAGCGCGGGATCACGCCGGAGGAAACCCGAGGCGAGCTGGTAACAGCGGAGGGCCGGGTGGTGGGCGAGCACTCCGGCGTGCATCACTTCACGGTGGGACAGCGGCGCGGCCTCGGCATCGCCGCCGGGGAGCCGCTGTACGTCATCGCGACCGAGCCGGCCGCGCGGCGCGTGGTGGTCGGGCGAAATGATGAACTGCTGCGCACGACGATGCGTGTGAAGGACGTTAACTGGATCTCGATCGCGCCGCCGGACGTGCCGGTGCGCGCGGAAGTAAAAATCCGGAACAAGCACGTGGCCGCGCCGGCGACCTTGACTCCGGAGTCTGATCCGCCCGGCATAGTGGTTCATTTCGACCGGCCGCAGCGCGCTGTTACGCCGGGCCAGGGAGCGGTGTTCTACTCGGGCGACCTGGTGCTGGGCGGCGGCTGGATCGAGTGAGAACCGTCGAATACTGGATCGCGCGGCTCGTCCTGGACACGGTGGCCTGGAAGACTTCGCTCGCCAGATTCTATGTAAAGCTGCTCGACCTCGCGATCCCGCGGCTTCGCAAGACCGCGATCAAGAATCTGGCAATGGCCGGTTTCGCGGATTGCGACCGGATTGTGGAGGGAGTGTTTCAATCGATCGCGCGGCTCCTGGGGAGCTTCGCGCAATTTACGAAACTCACACCCAAGAACATCGGCGAGTGGATCCGCTATGACGGGCTCGAAAACTTTCAGGCCGCACTGTCGCGGGGACGCGGCGTGCTGGTGGCGACGGGCCACCTCGGCAACTGGGAACTGAGCGCGTTCGCGCACGCCTGGATGAGCGCGCCGATGCACGTCGTTGTGCGGCCGCTGGACAACCCCAAAGTCGACGCGCTGGTGGAGCACCGCCGGGCGCTCTCCGGCAATCACATTATCGAAAAGAAGGACGCCGCACGCGGGATTCTGCGCGCGCTGGCGGCGAATGAGGCGGTCGGGATCCTGATCGACCAGAACACGTCGCGCGAGGAAGGCGTGTTCGTTGACTTCTTCGGCGTGAAGGCGTGCGCCGGAACCGCTTTCGCCAAGCTGGCGCATCGCAGCGGCGCGGCGGTGGTGCCGGGCTTCGCGCTATGGTCGAACAGCGAGCAGCGCTACATTCTCCGGTTTCAGCCGCCGGTTGACATGACGGGCGATGTAGCCCAAGACACGCAGCGAATCCATGCGCGGCTCGAAGCCGTGATTCGCGAATATCCGGATCAGTGGTTGTGGATTCACCGGCGATGGAAAACACGCCCTCCCGGCGAGCCGCCGATCTATTGACGTCTGCCTCTCTTTCTGACACGCGGCCGCGAGGGGACGGCCGTCACCAGCGAAAACTGAAGCTTCTTCTCCACCGGGTCCACACGATCGAGCCGCACCCGCACGCGGTCTCCGATCGAAAACTCCCGCCCGCCGCGCTCGCCGATGATTTTGCGCGTGTTCTCGTGGTAGCGAAAACGATCACCAGGGAGCATCTCGAGCGGCACCATCCCTTCAATGAACAGATCTTCGAGCTCGACGAAGAAACCGAAACGCGTGGTGGAGATGATTAACGCAGCGAACTCGTCGCCCACGCGACCGGTCATGAACCTTACTTTTTTCCATTCGACCAGTTCGCGCTCGGCTTCCGCGGCGCGGCGCTCGGTCTCCGACGACCACTCCGCGATCCCGCGCAGGTCCGCCTCGTATCTCCTGCCATCGAGGTGCGCGTCCAGGATCCGGTGGACGACCAGATCAGGATAGCGCCGGATCGGCGAAGTAAAGTGCGTGTAGCTGGGCGCAGCCAGCGCAAAATGGCCCAGGTTGCGTTCGCTATAGCGCGCCTGTTTCAGCGAACGCAGCATCAGGTAACTGAGGATGCGCTCCTCCGGCTTGCCCTCGATTTTGGCGACGAGTTTCTGATAATTGCGCGAAGTCAGATTCGGGTTCTCGAGCGCGACGGTTGTTTCCCGGAATCGTTTGACGGGCGCCGGGCCGGCGCCGAGCGAATATCCGAACTGCGTAGCGATCTCTTCGAACTCGAGCACGCGCTTGGGGTCGGGGCGCTCGTGAATACGAAAAATCATCGGAACGCCGGCCGCTTCCAGATGCGAGGCCACGGCCTCGTTCGCCGCCAGCATGAACTCCTCGATCAGCCGGTGAGCGATGTTGCGCGGGGCGCGAGTGACGCCGGTCATTTCGCCGAATTCGTTGAACTCCAGCAGCGGCTCGGGCAGGTCGAAATCGATGGACCCGCGGCGGACCCGCTTGCGGTTCAGGATCAGCGCCAGGTCGCGCATCATTTCGAAGCGCCTGGCGAGCCGCGCATAACGATCGCAAAGAGCCGCGTCTCCTTCGAGCACGCCATGAACGGCCGTGTAGGTCATCCGCTCCACGCTGCGGATCACGCCCCGGGTGAAGCCGCTGGAAACGATGTCGCCGCGAGAATCGATCTCGAGCAGAACCGAAAGCACGAGCCGGTCCTCGTCCGGACGAAGCGAACACTGGTCGGTCGAAAGCTCCACCGGCAGCATGGGCACGGCGCGGTCGGGAAAGTAGACGCTCGTGCCGCGCAGCGCGGCTTCGCGGTCAATGGGCGTGCCGGGCCGGACATAGTGGCTCACGTCGGCGATGTGGACCTGCAGCGCATAGTGGCCGTTGTCGAGGCGCTCCACCCAGACCGCGTCATCAAAATCGCGCGCTGTTTCGCCGTCGATCGTGACGATATCGAGCGGCCGGAAATCGCGGCGCCGCGCGATCTCGCCGGCGGGGATCGGACTGGGAATGGATTGCGCCTGCTCCAGCACGTCTTCAGGAAAACGGTGCGGGATGTGATGCGCGCGGATCATAATCTCAACGTCGATGCCGAAATCATCGGGGTGACCCAGAATCTCGATGACGCGGCCAACCGGCCGGTCGCCGTCGCCGCCGTAGTCGAGAATCTCCGCCGTGACGATAAGGCCTTCGAGATCTTCAGCGGAATGCGGTTCCAGGGACGGCGCGCCCACACGGTGCACGCTCGCGCCGCCCTTGGGGACCGCGAGACCGTCAGGAATTCGAATCCATTGCCGAATCCGTTCGTCATGCGGAATCACGTAATCACCGCCGCGGCGCGCGCGGAATTCGCCGACCACCGATGGATGCGCGCGGCGCAAGACTTGCACGATCTCGCCATGCGCGCGGCCGTCGGAATCGATGCGCGCGATCCGGGCGACCACACGATCGCCGTGCATCGCGCGTGTGGCGTCTTCCTTTGAGATGTAGATATCGCCCTTGACGCCCTGGACCGGCTCGTCAGGGATCACGAACGCGTAGCCGTCCCTATGGACACTGAGGCGGCCGCGAACGGTCGGGCGGCGGCTTGGTTTCGCCACGTTCCATTATCATTGATAGGTCATGGAGCTGAAAGCGATTCGACTGGAAGTCCCGGAAAACGGCAACGTGATCGTCGGCCACAGCCACTTTATCAAAACCGTGGAGGACCTCTACGAGGCGATCGTAAACACGGTGCCGCAAATGAAGTTCGGAATCGCCTTCAACGAAGCCTCGGGCGCGTGCCTCATCCGGGTCGAGGGAAACGATGCGGACCTGAAGGCGAGCGCCACGCGCAATGCGCAATCGATCGCCGCCGGGCACACCTTCGTCATCGCGCTGCGCGACGGCTATCCGATCAACGTGCTCAGCCGAATTCGCGAGATCCCGGAAGTGTGCACCATCTTCTGCGCGACGGCGAACCCGGTGGAGGTAATCGTCACCGAAACGGAGCAGGGACGCGGAGTTCTCGGAGTGATCGACGGAAGCTCGCCGAAGGGCGTGGAGGCGCAGGCCGACGTCGAGTGGCGTCACGGGCTGCTGCGCAAGATCGGATACAAACGTTAGGTTTCGAGCGCCGCCAGCACGCCGCGCATGTACCCGAAGCTGCGGTCCATAGCGGGCACGGGATCGTCCTCGTCGACCTCGTATTCGAGCATTACGCCGCCCTGATAATTCATTTTCCTGAGCTCGCGGAAAATCGCGACGACCGGCATTCGCCCATCGCCGACCGGCACCCTGGCCTCGTTCCTGCTGAAATCGCTCAGATCCTTCATATGCATATCGAGCAGGCGGGGGCCCGCTTCGCGAATGGCGGCCACAACATCGACTCCCGTGCGGGCCGTGTGGCCGACGTCGATGCAAAGGCCGCAACGCGGGTCCATGTTCTTGACGATCGCGAGCACGCTCTGCGGCGTGGGGAAGTGTTTGTCTTCAGGACCGTGGTTGTGGACCGCGATCTTGATGTCGAATTCCTTTACATACTTCTCCATCTTGGGAAGCGTGGCGGCGGTGGGCGCGCAGACGATCAGAGGCATGCCGGCCGCCCTGGCGTATTCAAACTTCGCGCGGATGTCAGCTTCATCATCCTTCTGAAAGGAAATGTTGCCGCCGCCGAGCACCGTCAGTCCCGCATCCTTAAACTGCTTACGGGCTTTGTCGATGTCCTTGGCGCTGGCGTTGAGCGGCAGGTGAACGTCCTTGATGTTGATATAGGAAACGTTCAAGCGCTTCGTCATGCGAATGGCGATCCTGCGGCTGAACTCGCGGAAGGAATAGCTCGCGACGCCGAGCTTGAAGCCGGCCTGCGGCTCCACGCCGGGCTCCGGCGGCTCAGCGAACGCTGGCGCGAGGCCGGCGCCGATCGCGCCGCCCAAAAACCCTCGTCTGGATGTGCTCATAGATCACCTCAGCCAACGATATGATACATCCCTTGAGGAGGCCGCGGCCACGAACCGGAACGGAGCTCGAGCTCCCATGAATCCGTACGATCGCGTCGCGTACCCCAACCGTCCTTACCCGAACACGCATCCCGATCATCTTGCTGTGGTGGCGCGGCTGCGCGGCATCGACGCCGCGCCGGTGGAGCGCGCGCGCGTGCTCGAACTCGGTGCGAGCGAGGGCGGGAACCTCATTCCCATGGCCCTGACGCTTCCCCGGGCCGAATTCACCGGCATCGATCTGGCGGCTGAGCCGGTCGAGCGCGGGCGCCAGGTAATTCGAAATCTGGGACTGCAGAATGTGCGGCTGCTGAACATCGATTTGCTCGACGTCGACGCCTCATTCGGCAAGTTCGATTACGTGATCGCGCATGGCCTGTATGCCTGGACGCCGCCTAAGGTTCGGGACAAGCTGCTCGCAATCGCTCGGGAAAACCTGAATCCGGCGGGCGTGGCGTTTGTAAGCTACAACGCGTATCCAGGCGGACACCTGCGAATGCTGCTGCGGGAGATGATGCTGTACCACGCAGGCGGGTTCGAAGACCCGCGGGAACGGCTGGAGCAGGCTCGCGCCGTGATGCAACTGGTGGCCCGCGGGCGGCCGAACGCGGATGCTTTCGACGCCGCCGTCGCCGCCGAAGCGGCCGAAGCGCTGGCTCGCGATGATGGCTCGCTGTATCACGACTATCTCGCTGAGAATTACGAGCCAGCATATTTCCACCAGTTCATCGCCCACGCCGACCGCCACGGACTACAGTATCTGGACGAGGCGAGCGTTCGGGACGCCGCCAACCTTAAGCTCAGCCCCGAGGCGGTTGCGGTGGCCGCCCAGGCCGCCGGCGGCGACCGGATCGTCGAGGAGCAGTATCTTGATCTGTTGCGGCTGCGCCGTTTCCGGCAGTCGCTCCTGTGTCACGCCGGTGCGCCGGTCGCGGCGCGATTGCAGACCGAACGCGCCGTGGGAATGCTGGCGGCAACAAGCGCGGCCGAAACCGCTGAGGGGGAGTTCTCCCATCCGAACAGCGTGCGAATCAAAACCAATCACGCGCTCACACTTATGTTCCTTCGGCGGATGATTGCGGGCTGGCCGCAAGAAGAACGCGTGGAGGCGGATACGGCAGAGATGGCGCTGCAGCTTTTTCAGAACGGGATGATCGAGCTGCACACCGTTCCGGGCGTGGCGGTGCGAGCCGGTGAGAAGCCGCGGGCGAGCCCGTTAGTGCGCCTTCAGGCTTCGCGCGGGGATTCAAGCGTCAGCACGCTGCGGCATCGCGCGCTCACGATCGAAGGCGACCCCGCCCGCCGGTTTATCGCGCTGCTCGACGGGACGCGCGACCGGACGACGCTCGCTCGAGAGATGGATTGTTCGCGCGAGGAGATCGATGCGCGGCTCGAGTCGTTGGCGCGCCGCGCGGTATTGCTTGCGTAGATTAATGCGGCTTGTAGTAGAGCACCATTCCGGCGCCCAGCGGCACCAGCCCCATCCCGATCCACAGGAGCGGGCTGACATCGCCTTTCGGCGGATTCAAGTACATCGAGTAGAGCACGTTGATGACGGGCGCGCCTCCGAACACGAGCGGCATTACATAGGCGGGTTCACCGCTGTTCTTCATCGCCCAAATGATGCAAATGGCTCCGATCGCGCCCAGCGCGCCGCCGATGGTCGCCGCGACGACGCCCGCCTGCTTCCATCCCGTAAGACCGCTCGAGCCCAGCGTCCCGACCGGCACCAGGACACCGATCAGAAAATACGCCAATCCCACGCACAGCAAAACCTTGAGCGGATTTCCGAGGCCTACATGGCCCTTCTGTATCATCGGCCCGTAAAAGCCCCAGGAAAGCGCCGCGCCCAGCGCGAAGATCACCCACACCATGGATTTTTTCCTCACAGGAGTTTGAGTTTGCATATCTACAAACCGCTTTACTCTAAAATGATATCCGCAATCCCAGCTGAATCTGCCGCGACGACGTCAGGGTTGCGCGCGCCCGGCCAAGCGTACTAAGCGGGTTCTCATTATCCGCCGAACCTGCAAATGCAAGCAACGCGGGGGGCGCCAATTCGAGATTTGCGCGGTTAAACAGATTGAACGCTTCCACGCGGAACTGGAGAGCGGCGCGTTCATTCAGCCTGGTGAGAGGCGTATTCTTGCTCAGCGAAAAGTCCACTGTCCTCAGGTTGGGGCCGATCAAGGCATTGCGTCCCTCCGTACCGAGCTGGCCCGCCGGCTGCAAGACGAATGCGGCCGGATTGAACCACTGGTCCGGCCTGCCGAGAACGGCGCTCTCGTACGTGAATCCGGGCGCGATGCTCGGGCGATCGGAGCCAATCCCCGGACCGAGCGACGGCGCCCACTTCGAGCGCGAGCGGTTGTTCTGCACAAATACCGTCACGGGGTTGCCGCTACGCACATTCGAGATCGCGGAAACCTGCCAGCCCTTCACGGCCCAGTTTCCGCCACCGGGAAACTGATAAGTGAGATTCATCACCCAGTTGTGCTTGGCCTGGAAATCGGAAAGCCCCTTGTTGTAATGGAATCCGGGAAGCTCCGGCATGGCCGAGGTCGTATCGTTGATCGCATCGGAGAAGAAAGTCGACGCCTGAGTCGTGTCTATGCTGCGCGCGAAGGTGTAGGACGATTGCGCGATGAATCCCTTGGCCAGGCGTTTGCGGATCTCCAGAATGCCGGATTCATACCAGGAGTTGCCATCGCTGGTCTTGGCTTCAATCGTGGTGAACGCAGAGTTCGGACGCGGCGCAGTGGCGGAATAGAAATAAGTGCCGTCCGCCAGGCGGGCCGGAACCGCCGCGTTGATGTCACCAGAGCGGAGTAGATGCACGCCGCGCGACCCGGCGTAGCCCAGTGTGATCACCGTATCGGCCCACAGGGTGTGCTGAATACTCGCGTTCCACACGTGCACGTTCGGATTCCTCAAATCCCACTGCACGGGCCGGATTGTGTTAGTAGCGGCGGCGTTGAACGGCGGCGACGGAAATGTCGGACTCGCGATGACGGCACGCGGCGTGGCCGGCGGATTGGTTACCGTGACGATCAGGTTTTGCTGATTGTTGGTGTTGAAATACCATCCATATCCGGCGCGCACGCTGGTCCGGCCGCTGCCGAAGGGATCCCACGCCAGGCCGACCCGGGGCGAGAGGTTCTTGCGCGTCGGGTTCTGATAAAGCTGGCCGACGGTTGGAGCATGATCGCTGAAATTGATCAGCGCAGAATCCCGGCCATATATGTCGACCGGGGTGGTAGTAGTCTCGTAACGCAGGCCGTAGTTCACCGTCAGGCGCGAGGTGAGCTTTAACGTGTCCTGCGCGTAGACGGCGAACAGCGTGAAGCGCCAATAACGGTCGAGCGCGCCGCCCGGCGACAAGCCGACAAAGCGCGCCGGCGCGCCTCTCAGAAAGTCGCCGAGGCCG
>QHXU01000148.1:11456-11973 GCA_003223065.1 Acidobacteriota bacterium
ATCCGCGCACGAGCGACAGGCCCTCCTCGAATCCATACACGTTCTGCACAAGCCGCAAATTCCCGCTGGACTGCGGCCCGAAACGCGGCATGCCTCCTATATCGATGTCGCCGATGATGGTGTTTCCGGGCGCGAACGGAGCGAGCGACTGCGAAGTATCGGCCCGAACGTTCTGCCCGATTCGCGTGCGGCTGAATCCGGCGCGCATGGTGTTAAGCGTCGAGGGAGAAAGGATGGCGTGATGCTCGAGAGTGAAGAACTGGTTGGTCGAGAGGTATGAGCGCGGGAACTGCGGAAAATCGGTAGGCAGGTCCTGTTGAGTATCGTCGTACGTGTATCGGGCGAAGAGTTGTTGCCTGGAACCGATGTTGCGATCGTAGCGGCCCTGGACGTAATTCTCCGAAAGCGGCTGGCGCGCGCCCCAGATGAAAGTCGCCAGGCCCCCGCCGATCTCCGGTCCATTGGCGCGCGGGATTTCGTTCAGATATGGCCGAACGTTCGCGGCAACAGTGCCGTT
>QHXU01000148.1:12128-19225 GCA_003223065.1 Acidobacteriota bacterium
AGTTTCGCGCGTCGAAATGGTCGTTGCGGAAGTATTCGTAAAGGCTACCGTGCAGGGTGTTGGTCCCGGACTTGGTGAGCACGTTGATCTGCCCGCCGGAGTTGCGGCCGAATTCGGCGGAGTAGGCGTTGGTCTCGACACGGAATTCGCGGATCGTCTCCATGCCGAGCGAGGTGCCGGCCGCGCTCCCGGCGGGGCCATTGGTGAAATCGTTCAACGGCGTTCCATCGAGAAGGTAAACGTTGGAGCGAGGGTCCTGCCCATTGACGCTTGTTCCGAGGCCGTGCGCCACCACCGAGCCGCCATCACGTTGCGGGAACGCGACGACGCCGGGTTGCAGCAAAGCAAGGTCGGTGTAATTGCGGCCGTTGAGGGGCAAGTCCTGAATGGTGCGCGAGCCGACGAGATAACTAAGTTCGGCCGTGGAAGTGTTGATCGGAGGCGCATCCGAGGTGATGGTCACTTCCTGGTCGAGTGATCCGACTTCAAGCGTTAAGTCGACCACGGAAGTTTCGGCGACGGTAAGCAGGATTCCTTTGAGCAAAAGCGGGCGGAACCCGGCCTGCTCGGCGCGCAGTTCGTAGCGGCCGGCGGGCAGCTCTGTGAGCACGTAACTGCCGTCAGAAAGCGCCGCCGCGGCGCGCTCGAATCCAGTATCGACCTGCCGGGCGGTAACCTTGGCGCCGTCCAGGATTCCTCCCGTGACGTCGTAGACGCGACCTTTGATGGTGCTGGTGGTCTGGGCGGCGAGACCGGCCGCAAGACACACCGCAAGAATCAGTAGCCTCATTTTTTGTTCCGCCTTGGTCCGCGCCCCCGTTGAAAACGAACCGATTTGTCAAAAGTCTAACAAACTTCTTATCTTGGACGTGCCGTTCCCAGTTCCGTTTCTGACTCGCGCTTCTGGCTACAGGCTGATTCCTTTGCTAAAGTAAAGGACTCGGCGCATGAATTATCTGTCACGGGTGGTCTGGTCGGAGGGCATGTATCTTGGGCCGCACCATTTCCAAGCGCAAAGCCGGTACTTCGAAGATTCCACCCGCTTCACCGTCTCTTCGCTATGGTTTGAGCCGTGGGGACTGGTGGGGGCGCAGTTCGACGCGGAGGCGCTCAAGAACGGCACGGTTTCACTGGTCCATGCGCGCGGAATCTTTCCGGACGGTCTGGTCTTCCACATGCCTGAAAGCGACGCGCTTCCGGAAGCGCGCAACATCGCCGACCTGTTTCCGCCGGTGCGCGACCAGGTGACGGTGATGCTCGCAGTAGCGCCGCGGCGGCCGGAAGGTATGAACACGGCGACGCCCGAGGATGCGGCGCCGGAAAACGGTGCGGCGCGCTATCGCGCCGAGGTCCGGATGCTTCGCGACGAGACCACCGGGCGCGACGAGAAACCGGTTCACATCGGGCGCAAGAACATCCGGCTCCGCCTGGATACCGAGCCCTTCGAGGATCTGATCACGCTGCCGATTGCACGCATCACCAGGGACGGGTCGGGTCATTTTGTGTTTGATCCGGCGTTCATCCCCCCCTGCGTCGAGATCAGCGCGAGCGAGCGTCTGATGGCCCTGCTCGGCCGGCTGATCGAAATTCTCTCTCGAGGACAAGAGCGCGCGCTTCTCGCGCGCGGCGCCGGGCGGCAAGGAGCGCAGCTGGGCCGAGTTCTCAACCCGCGAGATCGCCAACTTCTGGCTGCTCCACACGGTGAATGCCGCACTGGCGCCCTTGCGCCACCACTACGTGTCGAAACGCGGACACCCGGAGAATCTGTTCGTGGAGATGCTGCGTTTGGGCGGCGCCCTGTGCACCTTTGCGTTCGAATCGCACCCGCGCGAGCTGCCGCTCTACGATCACCGCAACCTGGAGAAGAGCTTCGGCGAGCTGGATCAGCACATCCGCACGCATCTAGAAACGATTGTTCCCACGCAGTATATCGATATCCCGCTGGCGAAGCGCGCCGATTATTTCTACGAAGCAGAGGTGACCGACCAGCGCTGCCTGGACCGGGCGCGCTGGATCTTCGCGGTGCGCTCGCAGGTCAGCGAGCCCGAGGTGATCGCCAAGGCGCCGCAGTTGATCAAGCTATGCTCCAAGCAATTCGTGCCGCAACTGGTGAAACGCGCGCTCCCCGGTCTCGCGCTGACGCACTTGCCGGCGCCGCCGGCGGCCATTCCGGTAAAGGCCGACTTCCAGTACTTCAGCGTCAGCCGCACAGGCCCGTGCTGGGATCACATCGTGCAAACCCGGCAAATCGGGCTGTACGTGCCGGGCGACTTGCCGGATCCCTCGGTTGAACTGCTGATTGTCCTGGAGGCCTGAAAGAATGAGTCCGCAACCCGCATCGCGACGAATGGAAAATCTCGCGTTCGTGTTTCAAGAATTATTGACGGTGGGCGAGCGTTTGCGGTCCAACCGCCAGCAGGTGAGCGATGCCGCGTCGTTCCGCGCGCAGATCTGGGGCGCCGTGAAACTGGCCGACGACGAAGCGCGCCGCCGCGGCTACACGGCCGAGGACATCGAGCTCGCCATTTTCGCGGTGGTCGCGTTTCTGGACGAATCGATTCTGAACCTGCGCCTGCCGGTGTTCGGCGACTGGCCGCGGCAGCCTTTGCAGGAGGAGCGCTACGGCCATCACATCGCGGGCGAGATTTTCTTCCAGAATCTTCAGAAGCTGCTCGGCCGCTCCGATTCGCAGGAGCTGGCGGACCTGCTGGAGGTTTACTATCTGTGCCTGCTGCTCGGATTTGCCGGCCGCTACAGCATGGGCGGGCGAGGCGATCTGCGGGCGATCGCCGGTCAGACGGCAGAGAAGATCCAGCGCATCCGCCAGGCGGGCGGGGAACTCGCTCCGGGATGGCGGCTTCCGCACGAAACGGCGCGCGCAATGGGGGGAGATCCGTGGGTGGGCCGCCTGCTTATCGGAGCAGCGTTCTGCTTCCTTCTGATGCTGATTCTTTTCGGCGGTTTTTATCTTCTGCTGCGCCCTGACCTGGGGACTCTTGAGACGATGGCGGGGCCTGTCGCATGATCATCTATTTCGGAGCCGCAGCCCTGTTCCTCTTTTTCACGGGACTCGCGTTTATTTCGGCGAAGTTCCTGCATCTGGAGGGGGCCACGTGGTATTTCTTCGTCTGCCTTTTGGGAGTGCTGGGGCTCTCCGCGGCGGCGTTTTGGGTCTATTTCCAGACCAAGTGGCAGCGGAAAGAAGGCTCGGACGAGGGATCCGCACCCGGCGGCGGGACTGACGCCGGTAACGCCGACCATCTGATCCGCGACGCCAACGCGAAGCTCGCGCACTCAAAAGGCGGCGCCGGAATCGCCAACCTGGCGACGATCTTCGTCATCGGCGACCGCGGCACGGCCAAGACGAGCACGATCCTGAACTCGGGGCTGGAGGCTGAGCTGCTCGCCGGGCAGGTGTACCAGGACAACATGGTTGCCCCGACGCGAGCCGCCAATATCTTCTACGCGCGCGATACGGTTTTTGTCGAAGCGGGCGGCGCGCTCATGGCGAATCCTTCCGCCTGGACGCAGCTGGTTGCGCGGTTGCAGCCGGCGCGGCTCAGATCGCTGATCGGCGGCGGAGGCCAAGCCCCGCGCGGCGTCCTGTTGTGTTTCGATCTCGAAACATTCTCCCGCCAGGGCGCGGCCGATGCCGTGGCCAACGCGGCCCGCTATCTGCAGGCGCGGCTGGGAGAGATTTCGCAGATTCTCGGCATCAGTTTTCCGGTATACGTGCTGTTCAGCCGAGCCGACCGTCTGCCGTTCTTCGCGGATTTCGTCCGCAACTTGAGCCTGGAAGAGGCCGGACAAGTGGTGGGCGCTACACTGCCGATCCGGTCCGCTCAGGGTTCCGGAGTTTACGCGGAAGAAGAAACGCAACGTTTGACCGCCGCTTTCAACCAGCTTTTCCATTCGTTCTGCGACCAGCGATTGCGTATTCTGCCGCGGGAAACCGATGCACAGAAAATTCCCAGCGCCTATGAGTTCCCGCGCGAATTCCGGAAGCTGCGCGGCGCGCTGGTCCAGGTTCTGGTGGACGTCTGCCGCCCCAGCCAGCTTCGCGCCAGTCCATTCCTGCGCGGGTTCTATTTTTCAGGAGTCCGGCCGGTGCATGTGGCTGACGTCCCCGCCGCGGCGATGGCGACCCCGGCGGCTCCCGCAGAAACGGAAATGGCGAGCGGCGCCACGCGCATGTTTCGCGTGGGTGTCGAGGCCGAGCGGCGCGCCCAGCAGGCGATGGCGCAGGCAAGCGGCGGCACACGAAAGGTTCCGCAGTGGCTGTTTCTGGGCCATCTGTTTCACGACGTGATCCTGGCCGACGACGCCGCGCGCGCCGCCAGCGGATCGAGCGTCAAGACCAGCGGGCTCAAGCGTGTGCTGGCCGTCTCCGCCGCCGTGCTGGCTCTGTTCTATTCAGTGATGCTCATGGTGTCGTTCTTCGGAAACCGGGCACTCGAGCAGGACGCGCTGACCGCGGCGCGGGGCATTGCCGCGGGTGAGGCCGCGGGCGGGAATCTTCCAAGCGAGGACGCGCTGCGGCGTCTGGATGGCCTGCGCCGGTCCGCAGAGCAGCTCAGCGATTACGAATACAACGGCACACCGTTGAGCCTCCGCTGGGGCCTGTACCAGGGCAGCGCGATGCTGCCCAACGTTCGCAGAATCTACTACAACAAGTTCCGGCAGCTTCTGTTCGGCTCAACGCAGGCGGGGCTGCTGGGTTTTCTGCGGAACACGGCGCCTTCGCCTGGCCCGTCGGACGACTACGGCTACGCATACGACACACTGAAGTCCTATCTGCTGACGACTTCCGAATGGAAGCGCTCTTCCGACGCGAGCCTGCAGGCGTTTCTCGGCTCGCGATTGCTGGCGCGCTGGAGCGCCGGGCACGAGTCCGAGATCGGCAAGGAACGCATGGATCTGGCGAAGCTCCAGTTCGACTTTTACGCGCGCGATCTCCATAACGGCAATCCCTATCCACCCGACGGCAACGCGGACGCGATCACACGGGCGCGCATCTACCTCTCAAAATTCTCGGGCGCAGAGCGCGTCTATCAGTTCCTGCTGGCGGAGGCCGACAAAAGGAATCCGCCGACCACGTTCAACAAGAAGTTTCCGGGCACGTCCGATTACGTGACCAGTTCCGTTGAAGTCCGCTGGGCTTTCACGCGGGATGGCTGGAAATTCATTCACGACCAGATCCAGGCCCAGAACTTCAGCGGCGAAAAATGGGTCCTGGGCGAATTCATGGGACCCGGCCCGGACAAGGCGTCGATGGAGAAAGGCATCCTGGACGCTTACACGCGCGACTACGTCGATCAGTGGCGCGCTGTGCTCAGACGCAGCAACGTGAACAGATACGCCGGGCTGCAGGACGCTTCGCGCAAGTTGGGAGTGCTGACCGGCAGCGGGGCGCCCCTCCTGGCGCTACTGTGGTGGACCTCGCAGAATACGAGCATCGAAGCGGCGGGTGTCGCCGAAAAGTTCAAAGCGGTGCAAATGGTGGCGCCCTGGTCAGGCGCGCAAGTCTACATCGCCGATCCGGCCAAGCCCTATAACGCCAGCCTGCTCACGCTGCAGCAGGCAGTGGATCGTGCGGCCAACAAGGAGCCGGACGGAGATCGCGCGATGCGCGACAACGCGAACTCGGCCACGCTCACCACGCGACAGCTGGGCGCATCGTTCCCTCCCGATCCGGAAGGGCGCATCGACCAGCGGACGCAGGAGCTGCTGCTGCAGCCGATCACATATCTGGACGGCCTGGGATCGTCCGACTTGCGGGCCGCCGGGGCAGGCTTCTGCACGGCGTTTAACGGAATCGCCCGAAAATTCCCCTTCGATTCCGGAGCCCAGACGGAAGTGACCCTCAACGAGCTTGGGGACCTGCTGCGGCCGAAGACCGGACGAATCTGGACGTTCTATGAATCCGCGCTCAAGACGGTGATGCAGTGCCAGAACGGCGAATGCACCGCCACGAATCCGCAAGTGAGCCCTGCCTTCGTGCGCTTTGCGAGCCAGTGAATGAAGTTCTCGCGCGCGGTTTACGGCGACGCCGGCACAGATCCGAATCTGTCATACACCCTTCGTCTGCTCCCGACCGACCGCATCGAGCGATTCGATATCACGGTGAACGGCGAAGCCACTCACCTGAAGGGCGGCGAGTCGCACAGGTATGTCTGGCCGGGCGCCGGCAATTCCAATTTTGTGCTCTCCCTGCGGCTGACCGGCGGCAGCCCGTTGCCTGTGCAAAACTTCACCGGAACCTGGGCCCTATTCCATTTCTTCGCCGATGCGGACCGCCCGCCCGCCGCGAGCGGCGCGAACACGTTCGGCTGGGTGGTGCGGCAGGGTCGAGGCGGGCAAGCGCTGATGGATTACGCCTTTTACGCCGATACCGGCGGCGGGCCGGCTGTTTTCAGCAAGGACTTTTTGTCTACACTAAAATGTGTTGTGCCGGTGGCGCGCTGATGGAACATCCTTCCCGTGTCGGTAAATACGAGATCGAACAGTTCCTGGGCGGCGGCATGTCGCATGTTTACCGGGCCAAGGACATGGTCCTGGGGCGGCGCGTGGCGCTGAAAATCCTCACAGAGACAGCGCTCGGCGACGCGGAATCGAAGGCGCGATTCCTGCAGGAAGCGCGCATGGCTTCCAACATCAAACACGAAAACATCATCGCTGTGTACGATTTCGGCGAAGAGCAAGGCCGGCCGTTCATCGTCATGGAGTTTCTCGAAGGCGAGAGCCTGCGGGAGGCGATCAAGAAGGGCGATACCGGCGACTTCACCAGCCGCATGCAGATCGCCCTGCAGGTAGCGCGGGCGCTGGATTACATCCATTCGAAGAAAATCATCCACCGCGACATCAAGCCCGAGAATATCCACATCGATGCGACCGGCAAGGTCAAGCTGATGGACTTCGGAATCGCCAAGTCCGAAGGCGTGCAGCTGACGCGGGCGGGATTCACGCTCGGGACGCCGTATTACATGGCGCCGGAGCAGGTGTTGGGCCAGCAGCTGACGCCGCAAGCCGATGTTTACGCGTTCGGGGTGCTGTTATACGAAATCCTCACGGGCGCCAAGCCGATCAGCGGCGATACG
>QHXU01000428.1 GCA_003223065.1 Acidobacteriota bacterium
GATAGACGTCGGCATCCCACGGCGGAAAGACGAGCCCTGGCGGCAGAATACCCGCGACGGTATAAGGCTCGCCGTTGAAGATGAGGCTGCTGCCGATCAGCCCGGGGTTGGCTCCGAAGCGCGAGTGCCAGAGCCGGTCCGTGAGCACCGCGACCTGCGCGGCGCCTGGACGGTCTTCCCCCGGAAGAAACGTCCGGCCAAGCGCGGGAACAACGCCCAGCAAAGAAAAGAAGTTCGCCGAGACGAAGTTGCCGACGATCCGTTGCGGCTCATCGCCGCCGGTCAGGTTGACGCTTTGGGGCACCGAGGACGCCAGCGCGCTGAAGGAGCGCGAGGCGGCGCGCCAATCGTCGAGATCCGGCTGTGAAACGAAAGCCCGGGCCCCCTGCGGATCGAGCGAGTAGACCTGCACTAATTGATCGGGTTGCTCGAATGGCAGTGGCTTGAGCACAACTGCGTTCACGACGCTGAAGATCGCCGAATTGGCGCCGATCCCAAGCGCCAGCGTCACGACTGTCGCGATCGTGAATCCCGGCGCACGCTTTAAAGTGCGGACGGCATGTCGAAGGTCGTGGATCATTCATTCCTCCGCGGCTTCAGGAAGCTGTGGCTCATTCGTACCTCAAAGCGACCATCGGGTCCACTCGCGTCGCCCGCCGCGCGGGAATCAGGCTCGCCGCAAGCGCCACCATTAACAACATACCGGCGACGCCGGCGAATGTTACCGGATCAGTTGCGGTGACGCCAAATAACAGACCCGCCAACGCCCGCGTCAAGGCGAACGATCCCGCAAGCCCGGCCGCGACGCCCACTGCCGCCAGCAGCAATCCTTCGCGGACCACCAGCGCTAGGACATCGCGCGCGCTCGCACCCAGCGCGATCCGCACGCCGATCTCGTGAGTGCGCCGCGCCACGGAGTGGTACATCAGGCCGTAAATGCCGATCGCCGCCAGCGCCAGCGCTACTGTCGAAAACAAGCCCAGCAGTGTCGTCTGGAAGCGCCGCTCGGCCATCGATTCGCCCAGCAGCCGTTCAATGGTCGTAACGTTGATAACCGGCGTGTCGCGGTCCATCGCCCGCACCTCGGCGCGTACGCCCTGAGCGAGCTTTAGTGGATCGCCCGCAGTGCGAATTACCAGGTTCATGCCGCGGCTCGGCCTTTGGGACAGCGGCTCAAAAGTTTCACAACGCGCCAGGGAATCCAGGCCCTGCCTGCGCATGTCAGCCACTACGCCCACAATCCGGAGCCACGACGAATCGGGGCGCGGGTCGCCGAATGTAAAGCGCTTGCCGATGGGATCTTCGTTCGGCCAGAAGCGGCGGGCCATAGTCTCGTTGATGATCGCCACGGGCGGGCTGGCGGGCCCGTCCTGACCGGTGAAGAAGCGGCCGCGCGTAAGCGGCACGCCCATGGCCGTAAAGTACCCCGGCGTGACCGGATCGATGGTCGCTTCGATCCGGTGCTCCTCGGGCTCAGGCGCGCGGCCTTCGATGGTGAAGCCCGCCGAACTCGGCGTCCGGCTCAGGAAGATATCGCGAATTCCGCCGGCCTCGCGGACGCCGGGCAGCGCGCGGATGCGCTCGATCAATTGTTGATAGAAAGCCGCTATCTGCGCGCGTTCGGGAGTTTTCGAACTCGATACGGAAATGCGCATTGTCAGCAAGCGGTCCGGCCGGAACCCCGGATCGACACCGCGCAGGAACGCGAGGCTGCGGATCATCAAGCCCGCACCCGCCAGCAGCACCACGGCCATCGCGAACTCCGCGACCACCAGCGCGGGCGCATGCGCCGTGCCCTAACGCCTCCGGCCAGGCTGCGTCCTCCTTCCCGCAGCGACTCGATCAGCTCTCCGCGTGAGATGCGCAGCGCCGGCGCCAGCCCGAACAGCACACCCGTCAGGAGCGTCACGCCGAGAGTGAACCACAGCACGTTGCTACTGATACCGATTTCGGCCCGCCGCGGAAGATCGCGCGGCGCCAGCCCCACCAGCGCGTCCGTGGCCCAGACGGCGAACCCCAAACCGATCACACCGGCACCCATCGCGAGCACCATGCTCTCCGTTAATAACTGCCGGATCAGCCGGCGCCGGCCGGCCCCGAGCGCGGCCCGGACCGCGATTTCGCGCTCCCGCGCTTCGACCCGGGCCAGGAACAGGCCTGCTACATTCGTGCAGGCGATGAGCAACACGAACGCGACAGCGCCTGCCAATACCAGCAGCGCCATGCGCACGTTCCCGACAATCTGTTTTTCGAGCGGCACCACGTTTGCGCCGTAACCGCGCATGTTCGGGAACTCCTGCTCGATACGCCTGGCCGCCGAATCCAGCTCCGCCTGGGCCTGCTCGATGCGCGCGCCGGGCTTCAATCGGCCCACGACCGATGCCCAGAAGCTGCCCCGCGCGGCTTTTGCTTGCGGGGACAGCGCGAGAGGCGCCCATAACTCGGTGTCTTTCGACGGGAACCTGAATTCCGGCGGCATGACGCCGACTATCGTCGTGGGCCGGCCATCCAACTCGAGGCTCTTTCCAATCGCATCGCGCGAGCCGCCGAACTTGCGCTTCCACAGGCCGTCGCTCAGGATCACCGCGCGATCGCTGCCCGGTTGTTCCTCTTGCTCGCTGAACTGCCGGCCGGCTTGCGGCGCGACGCCCATGATGCCGAAGAAGCCTGCAGGAACCAGCGCGCCGCGTAGCCGCTCCGGCTCATCCACGCCGGTAAGCGTCGCTGACGACTCCGTGAATGGCGCCATATCGGCGAAACTCGCGCCGGCTTTCTTCCAGTCCGCGAAATTCGGGTACGACGTCAGGTCTTCCTTCAAGCCGAGCCGCCGGTTGTCTAGCCACACCATTGCCAGGCGGTCCGGCTGCGGATACGGCAGCGGCTTGAGGAGCACCGCGTTCACGACGCTGAAAATGGCCGTGTTGGCTCCAATGCCGAGGGCCAGCGTAAGCGCCGCAACCAGGGCAAAAGTCGCGTTCTTCAAAAGGAGCCGGAAGCCGAAGCGGAGATCCAGCCAAAGAGTGGCCATCCTAACCAGCCCGGCAATTTGCAGGCAATTCTAAATTGCTGCGTTCCGGCACGGTCCGCCGCAGAGAGCGTTCGCCCGTGGACGATGTGTCAGAAATCGGTTAGCGGCGAACCAGTTCCTCGAGGCGGCTTCCCGTTTCCTGCTCCACGTCGGCATGCAGGCTGTTGCCATGGGCGTCCATCGTCACTATGGCGATAAAGTTGTTCACGCGCAGGTGCCACATCGCCTCAGGAATTCCAAACTCCATCAGATGCACACCAAGGACTTTTTCGATGGAGCGGGCGTAATACTGCGCTGCGCCGCCGATCGCATTGAGGTAGACGGCGCCGGACTCCTTCAAGGCGGCGAGAGTCTTTTTTCCCATGCCGCCCTTACCGATCACGGCACGCACGCCGTAGTTGCGGATGATGTCGGCCTGGTACGGCTCTTCGCGGCTGCTGGTTGTGGAACCCGCCGCCTTCACCGTCCACGCGCCATCGTGCTGCAACATCACAGGGCCACAGTGATAAAGCACCGCCCCATGCAGGTCTACAGGCGGTGGATGCTTCATCAGGTGCGCGTGCACGGCGTCGCGACCGGTATAGACCTCACCGCTGATCAGCACCGTGTCTCCGACCTTCAGCGCGCGTATCGGCGGCGAGCGTAGCACAACCTCGCGGCCGGTGAGCGGGAATTCTTCGCTGCTCGTCATCTTTTCCACCGGCCGCGCGGGATCGCGGTAGAGCCAGCCGGTAATCGCGCCGTTCACGGCGTCCAGGCGAACGCCCAGCCTCCGGTACGCCCAGCAATCGTACGCCACCGATACGAAAAAGCTGGCCGGCAGCCGATTCGCAGCCATGATCTTGCATCCGATGAGCGAGGCTTTGCCTCCAAAGCCCATCGCGCCCACGCCGATGCGGTTGGCCTCTTCCATGATCGCGGCTTCGAGGGTCGCCAGCTCGGGCACAGGATTTACGTCGTCCAGTGTGCGAAACAGCTGGTGCTTGGCCAGCTCGTAGCCGTGGGCGCGATCGCTGCCGATGCACACGCCTACCGCGCCTGGAGCGCAGCCCTGGCCCTGCGCCTGCCATACCGAGTGCAGGATGCACTTGCGCACGCCCTCCAGATTTCGGTCGGCGCGCCCCAGATGGTCCAGCTCGCAGGGCAACGAATACTGGATGTTCTTATTCTCGCAGCCGCCTCCTTTGAGGATCAGCTTCACTTCGATTTCATCTTGCTCCCATTGGTCGAAGTGGATCACCGGCGTCTCGATGCCCAGGTTGTCGCCGGTGTTCTTGCCCGTGAGCGAATCGACCGAATTCGGCCGCAATTTGCCTCGCCGCGTCGCTTCGGCGACCGCCGCGCGGATCGATCTCTTGATCGCGATCTGGTTCACGCCGACGGGAGTGTGCACCAGGAAAGTAGGCATGCCGGTGTCCTGGCAGATGGGTCCTTCCTCCCCAGCCGCCATGTCGATGTTGGACGCGATAATGCCGAGCGCCTGCGACGATTGCGTACCCGGCGTCTCGGCCCCGATCGCGATCCCCATCGCCTGCCGAACGTCCGGCGGCAGGTTCGTGGATGTCTGCGTGATCAGCTCGATCAGACTCTCTTCAAGAAACTGCATTCTGGCTCCCTAAAACTTGATTCTAACTTGTGCCGCCGCTCCGAGTTTCAAAACTGGAGTGGGACTCGTGAAGTCGACAATCGCTTCCGCGCCGCGCAGTTCGCGCACCTTGCCTGGAAACTCGTCCGGGCTTAGGTCGGGAAGCCGTACAGTAGC
Source organism: Acidobacteriota bacterium (assembly GCA_003223065.1). GTDB lineage: Bacteria > Acidobacteriota > Terriglobia > Bryobacterales > Bryobacteraceae > Palsa-187. The sequence continues at coordinate 4,791 of QHXU01000428.1, forward strand.
AGATTGACCAGCTCGAATCCTCGCTAGCACCGGCGGTTCGGGTGACACCGCGACTTGCATCGACTTGAGATCGGTGGCGATCTCGACCAGATCTTTCATAGACCGGTCGACGGGCTCACCGGGCTGTCCCCGGCGGCTCACCACCACGCCATCGGCCGGTGAGTGCAGGTCGCCCGAAGCCGCCGCGGCCTTGGCGCTTTCGAGCGCCTGCGTATTTTCAGCCAGCGAGCGCCGCGCCGTATCGAGTTCGCGCTGCAAAGCCGTTCCGCGTTCCTCGGCCCGCTTTGCTACGGCGTCCAGCGTATCGAACTCGGTCTTGGCGGCGTTGTATTCCCTTTCCGCCTTCTCGAAGTCGAGCCGCGGGGTCGCACCTTCCTTCCAAAGCATCTGCTGGCGCTGGTATGACTTCTCGAGGCGCATCATCTCGCTGCGCGCCCGGCTCTGGTCGGCTGAGGCGCGCGAGGCTTCGAGGCGCGCGGCCATTCCCTGCCCCTCCAGATCCGCGGCGCGCGCCTGGGCGGCGTCGATCGCGGCCTGCGCCTGCCGCTCGACCGAATCGAGCTGCGTGTTGCGAATCCGGCCCAGTAGTTGACCTTCGTAGACCTCCTGATCGACGTCGACGAAGTAAGATTCGAGCACGCCGTCCACGGTCGCGCCCACCGTAATTGTGGTGCGCGGCTGAACCCGGCCGGAGAGGGTCGATTCAGCGCCATCAAAAACGGGGGGTTGGGCGGGCTTGGGCAGTGCGGGCTGTGGTTTGCGGGCCAGGTCGCGGCGCATCAGGACGATGCCGCCGGAGATGGCCGCGATCAGCATCAGGACGCCGCCCGTCAGCAGCGCGCTTCTTT
>QHXU01000429.1 GCA_003223065.1 Acidobacteriota bacterium
CCCTGGCATTTACTATCGTCTGGAGGCCCGTAAGGACAAGATCTTCTTCGGCTCCCTCCCCATGGAAGAGACCCAAATGGGCCGGCCCGGCGAGCACCAGCTGTCAGGCTCCATTCACGTATACGACACCAAAAAGCGCGAAGACAAAGTTTTGTTGCAGGGAGCCGGCGGCTTCGCCATCTCCAAGGATGGCGGCAAGCTCCTCTACCGGTCCCAAAACACCTTCGGAATTGTTGAGACCGCCCCGGCAAAAAAGGTCGGCGACGGCCGTCTGAACACCGCCGAGATGCAGGTGCAGTCGGATCCGAAGGAAGAGTGGAAAGAGGTCCTGACCGAAGCCTGGCGCATCGAACGCGATTTCTACTGGGATCCCGAAATGGGCGGCGCCAACTGGGCTGCCATCGGCAAGCGCTACGAAGCGCTGCTCCCGTGGGTAGCACACCGTAGCGATCTCAATTACATCATCGGCGAGATGATCGCCGAGCTGAACACTTCCCACACCTACGTCGGGGGCGGAGATCTGCCCGACCGCAAGCGCGTCAACGTTGGAATGCTCGGTGCGGATCTCGAGCCCGACAGCGGCTTCTTCCGCATCCGGAAAATCTACAAGGGCGAGAACTGGGCCGATGATACTCGCTCACCGCTGACCGAGCCCGGCGTCAAGGTGAAGGAGGGCAACTACCTGGTGGCCGTGGAAGGCCAGGTCGCGCGCGCCGATCGCGAACCCTACGCATACTTCCAGGGTCTCGCCAATCGGCTCGTCACCCTTAAGATCAACGATAAGCCGGGCGAGCAGGGCGCCTGGGAGATCGCCGTTAAGACCATCGGCGACGAGACCAGCCTCCGCTACCTGAACTGGATCGAAGACAATCGCCGAAAAGTGGCCGAAGCTACCAACGGCCGCATCGGCTACATGCACGTGCCCGACACCTCCGTGAACGGCGTTCGCATGTTCGACAAGTACTTCGCCGCCCAACAAGGCAAGGACGGGCTCATTATCGACGAGCGCTTCAATCACGGCGGATGGTCGCCCGACTTCTACACTGAAAAACTGGGACGCCGCCAGCTACTCGCGCTCTCGCCCCGCGAGGGAAAAGAGTTCGTGCCGCAAGCCGCGTTCTTCGGACCGAAGGTCATGATCGTTAATGAGCAGGCCGGTTCCGGCGGCGATCTCTTCCCGTACTACTTCAAGAAGGAGAAGATCGGTCCCATCGTTGGCACGCGCACCTGGGGCGGACTGATCGGCATGGGAGGCTTCCCGGGAACCTTGGACGGCGGTTTCGTCTCCGCCCCGGGCTGGGCCTGGTGGGAACCCAACGACAAGGGCAGCGGCGAGTGGGTGGTGGAAAACCACGGCGTCGACCCCGACTATGTGGTCGAGCAGCGCCCCGATCTGGTCCTCAACGGCCGCGACCCACAGCTCGAAAAAGCCATCGAGTTGGCCGCCGAGGGCCTCAAAAAGATGCCCGCGGCGCTCCACCGTCCGCCCTACCCGATCAAAACGAACACCACCAAATAGAAGGAAGTGGCGGGCGTAAAGGCTGCCCGCGCGGTAGGCCGGACGAGCAGGTTTCGAATATTGACAATAGTATCGTTTTGGGTCAAGTATAATCCATGAAACCTACACCAAAGGGCTGGCCCCGTCTATCCTCTTCGATATTTTATGACGATGCCGCGGCGGCGATTGACTGGCTTTGCCGCGCTTTCGGGTTTGAAGTCCGGCTGAAGGTCGAGGGCGACCGCGGCCGGATCGAGCACAGCGAGCTTGTTTACGGTGACGCTCTGGTGATGGTGGCCCAGAGCGGAAAAAGGCCCACCCACCCGAAATTTCCGCCCAGTGCGAGCCCACGCTCTGTTGGGGGCGCGAATACACAGTCGCTGATGCTGTTCGTTGACAGCGTGGACGCGCACTGCGCTCGCGCACGGGCGGCGGGCGCGAATCTGGTCGAAGAACCCAAGGTTCACGATTATGGCGCGGACTACTGGGCGGACCGCAGCTACGGGGCGCTCGACCCCGAGGGCCATCTGTGGTGGTTCACCGAACGCGTGCGGAATCCGCCGGGAGAGTAGCGCGTGGGGAATGTGGACCTGGATGCTACATTTCTTGCGCTCGCTGACCCGAGCCGCCGTGCGGTGGTCGACGTTCTGAAGAAACAGCCGCGCCGGGCTGGAGAGATTGCCGCCGTGCTGGAGCTAAGCCCGCCGGCGCTGAGCCGGCATCTGCGAGTCCTAAGGCGAAGCGGATTGATCCAGGAACAAGGACTCGAACAAGACGCCAGGGTGCGGATCTATCACCTGCGCAAGAAACCATTTGACCAGCTGCGCGGCTGGCTGGAGGAGGTGGAGTCCTTCTGGGCCGGCCAATTGGCTGCCTTCAGCGAGCACGTGGAGCGCGCGAAGGTCCGGCGCAAGGGTTCCACGAAGCGGTGACGCCGGCTTCCGGCCTGGCACCCAGCGCGATCTTCCCAACTCAGCGCCCAGTCATCGAAAGGGCGGCATCGGGCAGCCGGTCCCCCTGCAATTTGATTTTCGCGAGCGCGGCGCCAATCTCTTTCAGATCGTCCGCCGTAAGCTCGATCCCCACCGCACCAAGATTCTCCTCAAGCCGGTTCAGCTTCTTGGTGCCGGGAATCGGCACGATCCATGGCCTTTGCGCCAGCAGCCAGGCGAGCGCGATCTGCGCGGGCGTAGCCTTCTTCCGCGCGGCAACGGCCTTGACGAGATCGACCAGGGCCATGTTGGCTTCGCGCGCGTCCGCAGCGAACCGGGGTACGTTGCTAAATGTCGTGTTCGTATCAATCTTGCCGGTGAGGAAACCCGCGCCCAGGGGGCTGAAGGGAACGAACCCGATGCCGAGTTTCTCCAGAGCCGGAAGGACCTCAGCCTCCGGGCCTCGATACCACAGCGAGTATTCACTCTGAACCGCCGTTACCGGCTGGACTGCGTGCGCGCGGTGGATCGTTTCGACGCCCGGCTCGGAAAGGCCGAAATGTTTAACCTTGCCCGCCGCGATCAACTCCTTCACCGCGCCCGCCACGTCCTCGATCGGCACAGCCGGGTCAACGCGGTGCTGATAGAACAGGTCGATAACATCGGTCCTGAGGCGCTTGAGCGCGGCCTCCGCAACCGCCTTGATGTGTTCGGGCCGGCTGTTGAGCCCGCCACGGCGCTCGCCCGTCTTGGGATCGATATCGAAGCCGAACTTGGTTGCGATTACGACCTGGCCGCGTACGGGAGCGAGAGCATCTCCCAAGAGTTCTTCATTCGTAAACGGGCCATAGGCTTCGGCGGTGTCGAATAAAGTGACGCCGCGGTCCACGGCCGCGCGAATGAGCGAAATCGATTCAGATCTCTCGTTCGGCTGACCGTAGAGGTAATTCAATCCCATGCAGCCGAAGCCGAGTGCCGAGACTTCGAGGCCGCCCTTTCCTAGTCTTCGTTTTTGCATGCGTCCCTCCTTGCGTGTCTATGTAAGCGAGTATAGGTCTTGTTGCGGCTTTTGGTCCGCCTAAAACGATTTGTGCTCACTCCTCTTTATGTGGGCGTGTTATTTTACGCAGGCATAGGCGTCACCTGCTCGCCAGCCTGAAATCCCACCGACGCGCAGGCAAGAAGGGTTTTCGCCTTTTACAAGGGGCTTGTGCAACGACGCTTTGATCGTCTACAATTGTCGGTAATCTAGGCATATGGCAAAGCCAACCGATTTTGTCCAAGGCACTCTTGATCTGTTAATCCTCAAGACCATCTCGCTCGAACCTAAACACGGTTGGGCGATCGCCAAGCGCATCCAACAGGTTTCACACGAAGCTCTCCAGATCCAGCAGGGGTCCCTGTACCCGGCGCTACACCGTCTGGAGCAGCAGGCCTGGGTCAAGGCCGAGTGGCGCCCGACCGAGACCGGGCGAATGGCAAAGTTCTACTCTCTTACGCGTTCGGGACGGAAGCAACTGGAAAGGGAATTGGCGAACTGGGTTCGTCTGTCGACCGCCATCAACTTCGTGGTCCAGGAGACTTAGCAATGCGGATTTTGGACAAAGCCCGTTTGCGGCTTCGATCGCTCTGCCGCCGTCCGAATGTCGACTTCGAGCTCGACGCCGAGCTTCGTTTCCACCTGGATCAGCTCATTGAAGAGAACATTTCATCCGGTATGCCGCCCGAGGTGGCCCGCCAAGCCGCGCAGCGCATGATCGGGGGCATCGCGCAATACAAGGAGGAGTGCCGGGACATGCGCCGTGTAAACTTTGTCGAGGACCTTGTACAAGACGTACGTTACACGATTCGTTCTTTAGCGAAGAGTCCAGGGTTCACAGGAGTTGTCGTCGCCACGCTGGCGCTTGGGATTGGAGCGAACACTGCCATTTTTACGATCGTGCACGGAGCGCTGCTGCGGCCCCTGGACTATCCAAAACCCGATCAGCTGATGTATCTGACGGCAGAAGCTCCGGCCATTGGGGGCACCCTAAGCGCTCTCTCCGTGCCAGAGTACATCGAGTTCCGCCAGATGAACCGGTCGTTCGCGGAGGTTGGCGCTTATTCGACCGGCGGCGCGGCGTACACGACCGGCGAGGTCAACTTCACGGCCGGGGATCGACCTCTGCGGGTGCGCTCGATCTCCGTCGATGCACATTTGCTCAAGGCGCTCGGTATTCCACCTGAGCAGGGACGCTTCTTTAATGAAGAAGAAACCGCGCATTGGACCGGGACGCTGCCGCCACCGATCGCAATTGTCTCCCACGAATTGTGGCGAACAGCATTTGGAGGACGACCGCTCGCCGGACAAAAGGTGGAAATCGAGGGCCGCCCGCACGAAATCGTGGGCATTATGCCGCCCGGGGCCGACGTCATGGATCACCACACGCAGGTCTGGTTGCCCCTCTGGCTACCCCCGAATATGGCGCGGCAACGCGAGGCCCATGTCCTCTACGTCATTGCGCGACGGAAAAACGGCGTCAGCGCTCAGGTGGCACAGACAGAGCTGAGCGCATTTCTCGAAAACTGGGGCGATCGTGTCGGCGCGCGAGATCATGTGCCCACGAACCGTCCGCTGCGCTCAGTAGACCACACCCTCCAGTTGCGGTCGTTACAGGATGCGATCGTTGGGAATGCCAGCCGCCCGATATGGGTTCTGCAGGCCGCCGTGGGATTCGTGCTCCTCATCGTCTGCGCGAATCTTGCGAACCTAGTAATGGCCCGCACCGGTTCACGCAGACGTGAATTCGTACTGCGCACGGCTCTCGGCGCCAGCCGCGGCCGGCTGCTCCGGCAGTCGGTGACCGAAGGCGCGGTGATGTCCGGAGCCGGCGGGATTCTGGGCTTGTGGCTGGCCGGCGCCGGCGTGCGGGCGCTAATCCGTGCTTACCCCACCAGCATCCCACGAACGAGTGACCTTACGATTGATTTGCCCGTTCTGCTGGTTGCGCTTGGCCTCTCGACCGGGACTGCCCTGCTTTTCGGATGCGTGTCGCTCGGACACCTGAGAACGAGCAGCCTCATGATTGCGCTCAAGGAGGGCGGCAGGGGTGCCAGCAGCGCTTGGCGTCATTACGCCCGTCGTGGACTTGTGATAGCCCAGGTGGCTTTCGCGGTGATGCTGGTGATCGGAGCTGGTTTGCTGGTTCAGACAGTTTACAACCTCACGAGGATCGACGCCGGATTTGACCGGTCGCGGCTGGTGACCTTCTCGATGACGTTGCCCATGGCGAATTCAGAGCCCGAGACACGCGCGCAGGCCTATCAACGCGTCCTCGACAGGCTTCGCTCCGTACCGGGCGTGCTGGGAACGGCTGCCATGTCGGGTCTGCCGCCGAATCGAACTCCAGATGCGATCGCTACTCCTATCGAGAATTACATCTCCGACGATGGAAAGCCTTCTGCCATCATCGA
>QHXU01000062.1 GCA_003223065.1 Acidobacteriota bacterium
GGTGCTGGTAAGCATCAACTACCGGTTGGGTGTGTTCGGCTTCTTCGCTCATCCTGAGCTGACCAAAGAGTCCGATCGCAACGCTTCCGGCAACTACGGAATTCTCGACCAGATCGCGGCGCTCGAGTGGGTGCAGAAGAATATCGCGGCGTTCGGCGGCGATCCAAAGCGCGTCACAATCTTTGGCGAGTCGGCCGGCTCCTGGGCCGTGAATTGCCTTATGGCGACGCCGCTGGCGAAGGGCCTGTTTCAACGGGTGATCGGCGAAAGCGGCGCCCAGTTCGGCCCGATGCGCAAGCTGACCGACGCCGAGGAGGCCGGCGTTAAGTTAGCCCAAACACTCGGCGCAGACTCGATCGCAGCGCTTCGCGCCAAGCCCGCCGAGGAGCTGTTGAAGGCTTCCGGGCCGGCTTCGCCGACTGTCGATGGCTGGCTGTTCCCGGAGAACATCTATGCGATCTTCGCCAAGGGCAAACAGAATGACGTTCCTCTCCTGATCGGCTCGAATGCGGACGAGGGAACCGCGTTTGCTCCGCCCTCGGTGAAGGCCGACTCGTTCCGGCAAACTGCCCAGACTCGGTTCGGCGCGCAGGCGGACGCGTTTCTGAAACTCTATCCCGCGACATCGGATGAAGAAGCAAAGGCGTCGCAGAACGCGAGCTTTCGCGACCAGGCCTTCGGCTGGCAGATGCGAACCTGGGCGCGCATGCAGACCAAGACCGGCAAGTCCAAAGTTTATCTCTATTACTTTAGCCGGGTACCGCCTGGGCCGGAAAGCGCCCGCTACGGCGCGTATCACGCCTCCGAGATCAGCTACGTGTTTCACAACCTCGACAAATCAACGCGGCCGTGGGAGGATACGGACCGCAAGCTCTCCGACGCCATGTCGTCTTATTGGGTGAACTTCGCCTCCACGGGAGATCCCAACGGGAAGGGCCTTCCGAAGTGGCCGGCGTATCAGCAGAAGACCGACGTGGCCATGGGGCTCGGTGACAAGATCGCCCCGTTAGCTACGCCCCACAAAGCCGCGCTGGACTTCCTCGATGAATATTTCGCCAAACAAAGAGGGCAATAGCGAGGACCGCGTTATGATCCAGTGACGATCCGGACCTGCGAGCCAGTGTCCAGACGATTCAACTGCGTGGTGGCGACCTGCTCGCCTTCATCGACGCCCTCGATGATCTCGACACGGTCCCCGAAGCGATCGCCAAGCTTCACTTCGCGCGCCTGAACAGTGTCGCTTGACACGATGTAAGCTTTGTTGGCGCCGTACACATAGCTCACAGCGTTCGCCGGCACGAGCTTGATTTTCTCGACCTTGTCGGTCGGAACCCTTGCCCGGGCGTAGGAGCCGGGCTTCAGCAGGCCGTTCGGATTCTCGATCAAGACTTCCACCACGAATGTACGCTTGGTCTGATCGACCGTCGGCGAGATGCGCCAGATCTTGCCGCCGAAGTGCCGTCCCTCGAACGCCTCCACCGACACGTCGGCTACCTGCCCTTCCTTGACCCAGGGCGCCATGCGCTCGGGGACCTCCAGGCGCAGCCGGATCGGATCGATCTTGACGAGCGTTATGAGCGGCGCATCCACCTTCACGTACTGGCCAGGATTCACCGTGCGTTCCTTAACGTAGCCGTTAAACGGAGCCCGGACGCTCGTATCGCGCAGCTTCTTGCGCTGCAGGTCCACCTGCGCCTTATACTGCGCCACCGTCTGGAGCAGATTGCGCGCCGTGAACAGTGACGTTTCGTACGCCGCTTGCATCGCCGCGTATCTCGCTTGCGCCTGATCCAGGTCCGCCGGCGACATAATGCCCTGCTCCACCAGGTTCTTCGTCCGTTTGTATTTCTGCTCGGCATCGAACAGGTCGGCTTGGGCCTGGCGGGGGCCCGGCGCTTCCCGCACCTCGACGAGTCTGTCGTTTTCGTCCTTCAGACCCAAACGCTCGAGCGCCTGTTTGAGTTGCGCCTCCTGCTGCGCGAGCAAATACCGCTGCTCCTCATCCGCGATGTGCACCATCACCTGGCCGCTGGTCACCTGGTCGCCGAGATCGACCTTGATATCATCGACGCGGCCCTCGATCTCGGCGCTGATGATCGACTCGTCGAAAGGAAACATCGTGCCGACCGATTCGACCACGCGCTGCACTTGCCGGACTTCCACGCGCGTTACGTTCACCGCTATGGGACGGCCGTCCTGCTTAGCCTGCACCGGCTGCTGGCGCGTGCATCCGGCAAGCAAGCAGACCAAAAAGACGCCGGGAACAGCGACGATGTCGAGTTTGCGCAAGTAGTCTATTGTAACGAAAGTCGCGCGCGAAAGGCCGCCTCGAAGCCGGGCGCCCGCTATTTCCGTACTCCCGTTACGAAGAACCCGGTCTCTACATTCTGCGCCAGGACACGGTTCCACATCACGCGAGCCTGTCCCGCAGCCTCGATGTGAGAAAACTCGACCACCTGTCCTGCCGCAAGCGCGACGCAGGTATGCAACATCCGAAATCCGCTCGGGCTAAGGTCGATCAGCCGGCCCTCGATCTCGGTCTGCTGAGGATTCGCAAAGCGCACCCGCACCGCGCCGCTTGCCGCGCGCCGTACTTCACGCCGCTTGTCGGGAAAAGAAGGACTCATAAAGCGGCTCCCGCACCCTCGGATTCGTAAAGCTTGAGCTTGCGGCTGAGTGTGCGCCGCGAAATGCCCAGCCGGGCCGCAGCCTTCTGCTGGTGCCCGTCGGTGGCCGCCAGCGCTTCCAGAATCATGCGCCGCTCCATTTCGTCCAGGTCGGTTGTGAAACCATTCGCCGCTGCGCGGTCTCCGTTCAACCGGCGAGGCGCAGAGCCCATCGGCTGGGGCTCATGAGAGGAGAGCGGCAGATCTTCCGCGCGAATCTCTTCGCCTTGGGCAAGCACCGCCGCTTTAGTCACCACGTTCCTGAGCTCGCGGATGTTGCCCGGCCAGGAGTGCGCGGCCAGGACTTCCAGCGCAGAGCCGCAGAACCTCAGGCGCGGATCCTGCTGGGCCAGAAAATAACGGGCCAAGGGCGCTATGTCGTCGATCCTCTGACGGAGCGGCGGCACTCGCAACATGATCTGGCTTAAGCGGTGGTAGAGGTCTCCTCTGAACCGCCCTTCGGAAACCAGAACCTCCAGCTCTTGATTCGTCGCCGCGACCACTCGCACGTCTGCCGACACTTTCTTCACCCCGCCTAAGCGATAGTAGGGCACGCCGTCGAGCACGCGCAACAGCTTCACCTGCATCTTCGGGTCGAGCTCGCCTATTTCGTCCAGGAAAATCGTACCCTGGTGCGCCAGCTCGAACAAACCCGGCTTGGGCGAATCTGCTCCGCTGAATGCACCCTTATCGTAGCCAAACAGTTCACTTTCGAGGAGGTGCTCCGGCAGCGCGGCGCAACTCAGGTCTACCCACGGCTTCTGCGAGCGCATGGAGAAGTGATGCACCGCGCGCGCCACCAATTCTTTGCCGGCGCCGCTCTCGCCGACGATCAGCACCGTGGCGTTCGAGCGTGCCACTCGTTCCACCATGCTCATGAGGCGGCGCATGGGTTCGCTGGCAAGCACCGCCGGCATTCCTAAAAAGGTGCACATCCGGTCTTGAGCCTGGTTCATCATGGGTCTAGATTCTATTTCGACAGCATTTCAGGAATCGTGCCCTCGGCGGAACACCTTAGGCGCCCTCGGAAACTTACCCCTGGCATTGAGACACTTTGTCGCAAGACCACGGGACTAGCAGTGCCATTCTGTCCTCAATACCAAACCGGTATTTGATGCAAGCCCTTCAAAGAGCGCCTATTCCTATCAGAACTACGGTGGTACAACACGTGCATATGGTCTAGGGGATGAGTCCGACGCCGCTCCCACCTAAGGCTCGCCGCTTCATTACGCTCACCGCGCTGCTGGGTGCAGTTGTGTTGTCACGCGCGATCGCCCAATGGGACTCTCCGGATCTTCTCAAGTACGGCGGCTTCCTGATGGTGGCCATATTCTCCTCCGGGATCCGAATCAGCGGGCCGGGCATCACGGGGCTTCTTTCGCTCAATTTCCTGTTCATTCTTTTCGGCATCGTCGAGCTGACCCAGTCCGAGACGATCGTGCTGGGGACGATGGTTACGCTAATTCAGTGCTACTGGCAGAAGCGGCGGCCGCACCGGGCGGCACTGCTGATTTTCAATACCACCTCGATAGCGGTGGCGATCGCCGTCAGCGAGCAGGTTTACAGGTCGTCATGGATGGTAGACAATAACATCGATCAAGCTGTCCGGCTCGCCGCGACGGCTTGCACGTTGTTTCTGTTGACCACGGTGCAATCGGCACGGGCAGTTGCGCTCGCCGAGGGCGGCGACCTCATCTCCACATGGCGGCAACGGTACTTCTGGTCACTGGGTTATTATCTCGGCGGCGCGGTAATCGCGCAATTGGCCAGCCTCGGCAGCCACTTCTTAGGCTGGCCGACCGTGTTACTTACCGGTCCCGTCGTTTACCTGATCTATCGCTCCTATTGCCTTTATCTGCAGCGCCTGGAGGATGAAAAGAAACACGCGGAACAAGTCTCCTCTCTCCACCTCCGAACCATCGAGGCCCTGGCACTGGCGATCGAGGCCAAGGACCACACGACTCACGATCACTTGCAGCGCGTACAGGTCTACGCGATGGAGCTCGCCAAGGAGCTGGGCCTATCTCCGACGGAGCAAGAAGCGCTGCGAGCCGCGGCGCTGCTGCACGATATCGGGAAGCTGGCCGTCCCCGAACATATCATCTCCAAGCCGGGCCGGCTGACGCCGGAAGAATTCGAGAAGATGAAGATCCACCCCATTGTCGGCGCCGAGATTCTCGAACGCGTACAGTTCCCTTGTCCCGTGGTGCCGATCGTCCGCGCCCATCATGAAAAGTGGGACGGCAGCGGTTATCCTTATGGCATCGCCGGCGAGGAAATTCCAATTGGCGCGCGCATCCTCTCGGCGGTGGACTGCCTGGACGCCCTGGCCAGCGACCGGCAGTATCGCCGCGCGCTGCCGCTCGACGAAGCGATGAAGGTCGTGATATCGGAGTCTGGCAAGGCATTCGACCCGCGTGTCGTCGAGGCTCTTTCCCGCCGGTACGTCGAATTGGAGCGTATGGCGCAGGGCCAGAGCGTCGCGGCGGGAAAACTGTCTACGGACCTGAAGATCAGCAATGGGCTCGCGCCTGCCGCGGGTTTCGAGAAGGCAGCAAAGCCGAAGCCGGGCACCTCCAAAGACGCATCCATAGACTTCCTGACCTCCATCGCCGCCGCGCGCCAGGAGGTGCAGGCGTTGTTCGAAATCTCGCAGGACCTGGGCAACTCGCTTAGCCTCGACGAAACGCTTTCCGTGCTTGCAGTCCGCTTGCGCCGCATCATTCCGCATCATTCGCTTGCGATCTGGGTCCGGCGCGACGGGCTGCTCATTCCTGACTACGTATCCGGCGATGATTTCCGCCTGTTTTCAACCCTTGAGATTCCGCTCGGGCAAGGGCTCTCCGGCTGGGTGGCGGAGAATCGCAAGCCCATTCTGAACGGGAACCCATCGGTGGAGCCCGGCTATTTGAACGATCCGTCCAAGTTCTCCACGCTGCGCTCGGCCGTCGCGGTGCCGCTCGAAGGTGTCAACGGAGTGTTGGGCGCGCTCACGCTTTATCACGCCGAGCGCGATGCGTTCACCAAGGATCACCTGCGGATCCTGCTGGCGATCAGCTCCAAAATCGCGGTCTCGATCGAAAACGCGTTGCGTTTCCGCCAGGCTGAGTCGTCGGCCACGACGGATTATCTCACGACTCTACCCAACGCACGCTCGTTGTTCCTACAGTTCGATAGCGAGCTTTCCCGGGGGCGCCGCGAGGGCGTGCCGCTGACCGTGCTGGTGCTGGATCTGGACGGCTTCAAGCAGGTCAACGATCGTTTCGGACACCTGGAAGGCAATAAGGTGCTGCGAGCGATCGCCTTCGCTCTTAAGTCCGCGTGCCGCGAGTACGACCATGTGGCCAGGATGGGAGGCGACGAGTTCGTCGTGCTCCTTCCCGGCCTGGAGCCAGCCGACGTCCACATGAAGGTGGCGCAATTCCGCGAAGCGCTGGACCAGGCCTCCCGCGACCTTTTCTCAGAGAACCTTCTGACGGTGAGCATTGGCGTCGCGAGTTTCCCATCCGACGGGACCGACGCGGAACAGTTGCTGGCCGAAGCCGACCGGCGCATGTACAAAGAAAAGCGCGCCCGCAAGCAGCGCCAGCAGACTCCAGAATCCGTCTGGAGTTCCAACTTGACGGCGACCGTGCAATAGAAGAGAAGTTGTCGGCCATCGACCTACTATTCGTTTGGTGATACCACCAATCGACGCGCGGTATGAGGAAGACCCATCCGCTGATGAAGACCTTCCGCTAGACTCCTCAGCCTTGTGCCGGCATCCCTGGATACGCCTGCGCATTTGGCTGGCGGAGTTTATCGAGGCGAGTACAAGTTTCGAAGAGGGGCCTTGACATATTCGCCTTTTCTTCGCTACTATTGACGCATGGCCACCTTACCCCGTATCGGTACCGCCGGTTGGTCGTATCCGCACTGGAACGGCGTTGTTTATCCGAAGTTCTATGGAGCGGGTTTTCACCCGCTCGAGTTCCTTTCGCGGCACTTCGATGCGGCCGAGATCAACAGCTCTTTCTATCAATCGCTTAAACCAGAAGTTGTAAGGCTTTGGATAAAGAAAGTGCAAGCCAATCCCCGTTTTCAATTCACGGCCAAACTGCACCAGCATTTCACCCATTCCCGCCGTCTGGAGAACCAGGAGATCACGGCTTTTAAGGAAGGGCTCTGGCCGTTGCTGCGGGCGGACAAGCTGGGGGCAGTCCTCATGCAGTTCCCCTGGTCGTTCCGGTTTACGTCCGAGAACCGCGAGTTCTTCATCCGCTTGCGACGGGCGTTCCACGAATTTCCGCTAGTGGCGGAGATGCGGCACAACAGCTGGATGGCGGAAGAGGCGATCGGCACGTTCCTCGACTATCGGGTGGGGTTCTGCAACATCGACCAGCCGGAGTATACGCGCGCGATGCCGCCGACCGCATTTCTCACTTCGGGCGTGGGCTACGCGCGGCTCCACGGGCGGAATCCGAAAAACTCGCTGGGGGCTTTTGATAAGACCGCGGCTCGCAGCAGCCAGCACGACTATCTTTACTCTGAAACTGAGCTGGCAGAGTGGGCAATGCGAATCGAGCACGCCGGACGCTACGCGGAATCGACCTTCGTCATTTTCAATAATGACGCGGGCGGAAAAAGCGTCGTGAACGCCCTTCAGATTCAGGCGATCCTGACGGGCGTCCACCAAGCCGCGCCCAAACAACTCCGCCGGCAGTATCCGATGGAGTTGGAACACTTCGGCCCGCAATACGCCGAGCAGCAGCGCCTGTTCCCGGCAGCATAGGACGCGTTCCCATCGCGCCATCTCCCTGGTACGCTTGAGATTGACGCCGCGGTTACCCGCCCATCTACGGTTTATCAGAGGCTTGCTGCGCCGCCTCAACTATCACCTTGATTCATCGCGGAACAGCCACGCCGTTGAGCCATTCGACCCGGAGCGGCTGAGACGAGCCGAAGAGGCGCTCCGTCAAGTACCCGTGCCGGATGCAAATTCGAAGGCGTACCTGGAAAAGCACATTCCAAGGCTTGCCCGGACCCTGGCGCTGGTGCCGCCGCCGCAAGTGACCGGACGCGTCCTCGAACTCGGCTGCTACATGCAGATCACGCCGCTGCTGGACCGTGTGTGCGGTTACCGGGAAGTCCGCGGCGCCTACTACGGTCCCGCCGGCAGGACCGACCGCCCGAGCCTCGAACTCCCGGACCGCGATTTCACCTGCTGCGTGGATCATTTCGACGCCGAGCGCGATCCCTTCCCGTATCCTGACGAGCATTTCGACCTGGTGATCGCCGGCGAAATCATCGAACATCTGACCTATGATCCGATGCACATGCTGCTCGAATCGCGGAGGGTGCTGCGCGACGGCGGCTTTCTGCTCATCACCACGCCGAACGCGGCCAGCATCACAAGTGTCGCAAAGACGCTCGACGGCCACGACAATCCGCAGATTTTCTTCTTGTACAAGCGCCCCAGGCCCGGCGAAGAGCCGGAGATCGGGCATGTTCGCGAATACACGGCTTACGAAATCGGCGAAGCGGTCAAGGCGGCTGGGTTTGAAGTGACAGAGCTGTTCACGACGTTCATCGAGGAATTCAGCTCTCACCGGCCACTACTCGACTTTCTGGCCGAAAACGGCTATGAAACGGAGAATCGCGGCGAGCAGACCTGGTGTCTGGCAAAGAAGAAGGCCGCGCTTCCGGTGGACCGGTTCCCCTTCTTTATTTACTCGCCGTGAGTGGTACGCGTTGCGGACGCTACTCCGCGAGCGGCTCCTCAGCTGGTTCTTCCGATAGCCCGCCGGCGTACAATGCGCGAGTTTCCTCGTCGTAGCCGGGGATCTGGTCCAGAGCGGCTTCCTCGGTGACCATCTCCTCCTCAACGTCCTCGCCGGCGATCTTCACAGCCCGGTAATACTCCATGCCGGTGCCGGCCGGAATGAGGCGGCCCATGATCACGTTCTCCTTGAGCCCGCGCAGGTAATCGACCTTGCCGTTGATAGCGGCTTCGGTCAGCACGCGCGTAGTCTCCTGGAAGCTGGCGGCCGAGATGAACGAATCGGTGGACAGCGACGCCTTCGTGATGCCGAGCAGCACCGTCTTTCCGGATGCTGGACGTCCGCCCGCCTCGGTCACGCGCGAGTTCTCCTCGCGGAATTTGAACTTGTCGACGACCTCTTCCGGCAGGAATTCGGTATCGCCGATGTCCTCGACTTTCACCCAGCGCATCATCTGGCGTGCGATCACCTCCAGGTGCTTGTCGTTGATGTTGACGCCCTGCAGCCGGTAGACCTCCTGGATCTCGTTCACCAGGTACTTTTGCAGCTCCTTCTCGCCCAGCACGCTCATGATGTCGTGCGGGTTGCGAGGACCGTCCATCAGCGGATCGCCGGCGCGCACGCGCTCGCCTTCCTGGACGTTGATGTGAACGCCGCGTGGAATCGCATATTCGCGCTGCTCGCCGTCCTCGCCGACGATGTAGATCTTGCGCATGCCCTTGGCGATTTCACCGTATTTCACGGTGCCGTTGATTTCACTGATCACGGCCGTTTCGCGCGGCTTGCGGGCTTCGAACAGCTCGACGACGCGCGGCAGACCGCCGGTGATGTCCTTCGTCTTAGTTGTGGCGCGCGGGATCTTCGCCAGCACGTCTCCGGCGTGAACCTCGTCGCCGTCGGAAACGGTCAGGTGGGCGTGCATTGGCATGAGGTACCGCTTCTCCTCCGCCTTCGACCCGCCCTGTGGCCGCACCAGCACCGCCGGGACCCGCTTCTCATCCGGCGAATCCGTGACCACCCACTGGGAGCGGCCCGTAATCTCGTCCACCTGCTCCTGCATGGTCAAGCCTTCCGCCAGGTCCTTGAAGTGAACGACGCCGCTCACCTCGGTGAGGATCGAGAAGGTGTAAGGATCCCATTCAAGCAGCACGTCGTTGGTCTTGACCCTGGCGCCGTCAGCGAACAGGATCTTTGCGCCGTACACCACCTGGTACCGCTCCTTTTCGCGGCCCTTCTCGTCGATGATGGCGATGATGCCGTTACGGTTCATCGCAACCAGCTCGCCCTTGGCGTTTTTCACCGTGACGACGTTGATGAACTTCACGAAGCCGTCCGACTTGGCGTCCTGTTTGGACTGTTCCGCCGAGCCGGTCGCCGCGCCGCCAATGTGGAACGTGCGCATGGTGAGCTGCGTTCCCGGCTCGCCGATGGACTGCGCCGAGATGATGCCCACTGCCTCGCCCCGCTCTACCAGCCGGCCGGTCGCGAGGTTGCGCCCGTAGCAGAGCTGGCAAACGCCACGCTTGGACTCGCAGGTTAGCACGGAGCGGATCTTGACACGCTCGATGCCGGCCGCCTGAATCGCCGCGGCCAGATCTTCCGTGATCTCCTGGTTGACGCTGACGATAAGGTTGCCTTCGTAATCGAGCTGATCTTCGAGCGCCACCCGGCCTACGATGCGGTCACGCAACGGCTCGATGATCTCGCCCGATTCGATGATCGGTTCGACGTAGATGCCGTCGCTGGTGCCGCAGTCGAGTTCGGTAACGATCACATCCTGCGCTACGTCGCATAGGCGGCGTGTGAGGTAGCCGGAGTCGGCGGTCTTGAGCGCCGTATCTGCCAATCCCTTGCGCGCTCCGTGCGTCGAAATGAAGTACTGCAGCACGTTCAACCCTTCGCGGAAATTGGCAGTGATGGGCGTCTCAATAATCTCGCCGGAAGGCTTCGCCATCAGGCCGCGCATACCGGACAATTGGCGGATCTGCTGCTTGGAGCCACGGGCGCCGGAATCCGCCATGATGTAAATCGGATTGAGGTAGCGGCCTGTCCGGTCGTCCTCCTCCATGGTCTTGAACATCTCTTCAGATACGCGCTCGGTCACCTTGGACCAGATTTCGATGATCTTGTTATAGCGCTCGCCGTGGGTGATGGCGCCCTCCTGATACTGCGCCTGCACCTCGATCACAGCCTTTTCGGCGTCCTTCACAAGACCGGCCTTCTCACCGGGCACGATCATGTCATCGATGCCGATGGAGATGCCGGCGCGGGTGGCGTAGAGGAACCCGAGTTTCTTCACCTCATCGAGCATTGTCACCGTTACCGGCAGGCCGTACTTCAGGTAGCAGTACTGCACGAGCTGCGTCAAGCCCTTCTTCTTGAGCAGGCCGTTGATGAACGGCATCTCGTCCGGAAGCACGTCGTTGAGAATGACACGGCCGACGGTCGTATCCATGTACTGCTTGTTGAACTCGATCGGCTCGGTGTGCATCAGGTTCTGGTTGTCGAAGGCCTTGACCAGATCGATGACCTTTCCCGTATAGCGCAGCTTGATCGGCGTCAGTGTTTCGACCTCGTTCATTTCCAGCGCGATCAGCACGTCGTCGATGGAAGCGAACGTGCGTCCCTCGCCCTTGGTGCCGGGCCGGGATTTCGTAAGGTAATAGAGGCCCAGGACCATGTCTTGCGTGGGAACGGCGATCGGCGCGCCGTGCGCCGGCGAAAGGATGTTATTCGCCGAGAGCATAAGAGTGGCGGCTTCGATCTGGGCTTCCGGCGATAGCGGAATGTGAACAGCCATCTGGTCGC